>NZ_JBICVV010000071.1:0-1048 GCF_043199295.1 Streptomyces sp. NPDC048612 | reverse complement strand
ACCGTGATTCCGGGAGTAGTGGCGAGCGAAACTGGATGAGGCCAAACCAGTCACGTGTGATACCCGGCAGGGGTTGCGTGGTTGGGGTTGTGGGAGTTCTCTTTCATCGTCTGCCGGCGATGAGGCAAGTCAGAAACCGTTGGTGTAGGCGAAGGACATGCGAAAGGTCCGGCGTAGAGGGTAAGACCCCCGTAGCTGAAACATCAACGGCTTGCTTGAGAACCACCCAAGTAGCACGGGGCCCGAGAAATCCCGTGTGAATCTGGCGGGACCACCCGTTAAGCCTAAATATTCCCTGGTGACCGATAGCGGATAGTACCGTGAGGGAATGGTGAAAAGTACCGCGGGAGCGGAGTGAAATAGTACCTGAAACCGTGTGCCTACAAGCCGTGGGAGCGTCGCGCATCGAGCTTGCTCGGTGCGTCGTGACTGCGTGCCTTTTGAAGAATGAGCCTGCGAGTTTGCGGTATGTTGCGAGGTTAACCCGTGTGGGGAAGCCGTAGCGAAAGCGAGTCCGAATAGGGCGTTGAGTAGCGTGCCCAAGACCCGAAGCGGAGTGATCTAGCCATGGGCAGGTTGAAGCGGAGGTAAGACTTCGTGGAGGACCGAACCCACCAGGGTTGAAAACCTGGGGGATGACCTGTGGTTAGGGGTGAAAGGCCAATCAAACTCCGTGATAGCTGGTTCTCCCCGAAATGCATTTAGGTGCAGCGTCGTGTGTTTCTTGCCGGAGGTAGAGCACTGGATAGGCGATGGGCCCTACCGGGTTACTGACCTTAGCCAAACTCCGAATGCCGGTAAGTGAGAGCGCGGCAGTGAGACTGTGGGGGATAAGCTCCATGGTCGAGAGGGAAACAGCCCAGAGCATCGACTAAGGCCCCTAAGCGTGTGCTAAGTGGGAAAGGATGTGGAGTCGCAGAGACAACCAGGAGGTTGGCTTAGAAGCAGCCACCCTTGAAAGAGTGCGTAATAGCTCACTGGTCAAGTGATTCCGCGCCGACAATGTAGCGGGGCTCAAGCACACCGCCGAAGTCGTGTCAATGCCACA
>NZ_JBICVV010000070.1:0-1099 GCF_043199295.1 Streptomyces sp. NPDC048612 | reverse complement strand
CCCGAGATCACGCTCGCCGATGTACCCGTCGCCAGGTAGCCCTCGGCGCCCTCGGTCGAGCCGATGAACAGTGAGGCGTAGTCCTGGCCGTTCGTGCCCACGAAGACACCGGCGCGGCTGTTACGCACGGACCGGGGGTTGACTCCGGCCCGCTCGAACGCCTCCCACGAGGTCTCAAGGAGGAGGCGCTGCTGCGGGTCCATGGCCAGCGCCTCGCGCGGCGAGATCCCGAACAGTTCCGCGTCGAACTCACCCGCGCCGCGCAGGAAGCCGCCCTCGGTCGCGTACGAGGTGCCCTGGCTGTCGGGGTCGGGGTCGTAGAGCGCGTCGAGCTGCCAGTTGCGGTCCGCCGGGAAGCCAGAGATCCCGTCCCCGCCGGTGACGAGCAGCTGCCAGAGCTGCTCGGGTGATTCGACGCCGCCGGGGAAGCGGCAGGCCATGCCGACGATCGCGATCGGCTCGTCGTCCACCTGGTGCGCGGTGACGACGGTGCCGCGCTCGGCGATGGCACCGCTCAGCTCCGCGTCCAGGTGGCGGGCCAGCTCCTCCGGCGTCGGGTGGTCGAAGACGACGGTCGCGGGCAGGCTCAGGCCCGTGGCGGTGCCGAGGTGGTTGCGCATCTCCATGGACGTGAGCGAGTCGAAGCCCAGCTCGCGGAAGGCCCGGTCGGGCCGGACGGCCTGCGTCGACGCGTGCCCCAGCACGGCGGCGGCCTGCGCGCACACCAGGTCGAGCAGTTCACGCAGCCGCTGCTCGCCGGCGAGCGCGGCCAGGTGCTCCTGGAGCCCGGAACTCTCGGTGGCGGCACCGGTGGCGCTCATCGCGCGGGTGGCTTCGGGGAGCTGGTCGAAGAGCCGGTTGGGGCGTACGGCGGTGTAGGCCGGGGCGAAGGTGGCCCAGTCGATGTCCGCGACAGCAAGGCAGGCCGGGCCGGCGGTGACCGCACGGGCCAGCACGTCCAGGGCCCGGTCCGAATCCATGGCCCGCATGCCACCACGCCCGATACGATCGCTCACCTCGCCGGTGGCAGCCATACCCTCACCCGCCCACGGACCCCAGCCAAGAGACGTCGCCACAAGACCAGCAGCACGACGAGCCT
>NZ_JBICVV010000069.1:0-1124 GCF_043199295.1 Streptomyces sp. NPDC048612 | reverse complement strand
CAGCTGATCTTGCAGAGGTGCGCACTGTTTGTCCGTCGTCAGCGGGTGACTGAGGGTGAGGCTGCTCGGGTCGTGATCGGGCAGACGTGGGGCGGCTTGCGATGGGAGCGATGGATGAGCAGCGGTGGCTGGATGTGCGCCGGTTCCGGGCGTTGCACGAGGCTGGTGCGAGTGTCTCGGAGATCGCTCGTGAGACGGGCCTGAACTGGCGGACGGTGAAGAAGTACCTGGCTGCTGGTAGCGGCGAGGTGGTGCCGCCGGTTCGGGCGCGGCCGGCTCGGGGGCAGTTGATCGACGTGTTCGCGCACGTGGTCGATGCGTGGCTGCGGGCGGAGTTGCTGCTCAAGGGCACGGTGATCCATGAACGCCTTGTCGAGCAGTACGGGTTCACCGGCAACTATCAGCGGGTGAAGCTGTATCTGCAGCAGGCCCGGCCGCGGATCGCTGCGGAGTTGGGGATCAGTCCGGATCAGCTGGCCGGGCTGCACCGCCGGTTCGAGGTCGTTCCGGGCGCCCAGGCGCAGGTGGACTGGGGCGACGAAGGCGGCATCCTGGCCCATGTCGGGATCCCGAAGGTGTACTCGTTTCACATGGTGCTGTCGTACTCGCGGGACCCGTTCTGCTGTTTCACCACCAGCCGGGACCTGGCCGCGTTCTGGGAGTGTCACCGGCGGGCGTTCGCGCACTTCGGCGGGGTTCCCGGGGCGATCGTCTACGACCGGACCAAGACCGTGGTCCGCCGGCATGTCGCCCCGGGCCAGGCGGTGCCGCTGCACCCGGAAGCGGTCGCGTTCGCCGGGCACTACGACTTCGACATCGATGTGCTGGCCGCCTATCGGCCGACCGGCAAAGGGCGGGTCGAACGGCAGGTCACCACAACACCGTTGCGTTTAGCGCCGTGAGCGGGAGGCAAGCCCCTTTTCGAAGATTGTGATGTCGGCGTGGAAGGTGTAGGTCTGCGTGGTTGCGGGGTGCTGTCCGGCGTTCGGGCTGTACTTGCTGGTCGGGTTCTTGCGGGAGCGGGCCTTGATTCGAGGGCGGCGCCAGGCGGGTAGGAGGTCGGCCAGCGCGGCGTGGCCTATCGTGCCGAGGAGGTCGGTTGAGCTGCCGGGAAGGATTCCGCT
>NZ_JBICVV010000068.1:0-1157 GCF_043199295.1 Streptomyces sp. NPDC048612 | reverse complement strand
ACCGGGCGGCTGTCCCTGGACGCGCATCCCTGGCTCGCCGACCACGTCGTCGCCGGACGCGTCGTCGTCCCCGGCACCGCCCTTCTGGAGCTGGCGATCAGAGCGGGCGACGAGGTCGGATGCCGTTACCTGGAAGAGTTGACCCTCGAAGCACTGCTCGTCCTGCCCGACGAGAACGGTGTCCGGATTCAGCTCTCCGTCGGTTCCGCCGACGCCTCGGGTCGCCACATCGTCGCGATCCACTCCTCGCCCGGCGGTGAGGCCGCGGGCACGGCATGGATCCGCCACGCCACCGGTGTTCTCGCATCCACTGCCCCCGACGCGCCCAACGCCCACGCCACCCCCGTGGCCTCCGGCGCGACCGGTGCCTCCGGCGACACGGCGTGGCCGCCCGCCGGGGCCGAGCCCGTCAGCCTCGGTCACCTCTACGGTGACGGCGGCTTCGCGGCCGCCGGGCTCGACTACGGTCCCGCCTTCCAGGGCCTGCGCAAGGCCTGGCGGCTCGGTGACGAACTCTTCGCCGAGGTGACCCTGCCCGCCGAGGAAGCCGCGGAGGCGACCCGGTTCGGCGTCCATCCCGCTCTCCTCGACGCGGCCCTGCATGCCGTGGCCCTGGCCCAGGACACCGTGGAGCCCGGCACCGCACGGCTGCCGTTCTCGTGGAGCGCCGTCGACCTACATGCCACAGGCGCGAGCAGCGTGCGGGTCCGGCTCTCACCCAAGGGCCCCAACGGAGTGTCAGTGCTGGTGGCGGACCAGGCGGGAGCACCCGTCGCCACCATCGGCGCCCTCTCCTTCCGCCCGCTGATGCCAGAGGCCCTGAGCGCCGCCCAGCCCGAGGCGGCCGCCCACCTGTGGCAGCTGGAATGGACGTCCGCCCATACACCGCACGGCGCCGACGACTCCGGAGTCGTCGTGGCCGACGGCCTTGCGGACGTACGCCGACTTCTGCGGGACCCCGACCCGGTCGCCGACGTCGTGGTCGTGCCCACCCCCGCCGGCGCCGACGATGCCGCCGCCGTCCACGAGGCCGTCCTGGACGTCCTTTCCCTCCTCCAGGAGTGGCTGGCCGACGAGCGTTGCGAGGCGTCTTGCCTGGTCGTTGTGACCCGTGGTGCGCATGGTGGGGGTGATCTTGCGGCGGATGCGGTGTGGGG
>NZ_JBICVV010000067.1:0-1187 GCF_043199295.1 Streptomyces sp. NPDC048612 | reverse complement strand
CCACCACCCACACCCGCGTCCGCACCCGCGTCCGCATCCACCAGAACAAACCGCCCCGGATGCTCCGACTGCGCCGAACGCACCAGACCCCACACGCCGGAAACAGCCAGGTCGGCGTCGGACGTGGCGATCACGACACGAAGCCCTGCGGCCCGCTCCTTCGGCAGCCCCAGAACGGCCTGGACGAAGGCGAGCGCGTCGGTGACCCGCTCGTGGACGCGCGCGGCGTCGGGCACCTGGTCAGGGGTGATGCGGACAGCGATGACGGAGGGGAGCCCCTCGCTCTCCCCGACGCGGCGCGCAGCCGCGGCGAGGTCGTCGTACCACTCGACTGCGGGAGTCTCGGGCGCGGCCGTCGGCGTGATCGGCGTCCACTCGACACGGAACAGCGACTCCTCGACCGGTGGAGCGTCGAACAGTTCGGTGGAGAGCGGTCGCAGCGCCAGGGACTCCGCCGTGAACAGAGGCCGTCCGACCACATCGGTCAGGGCCACGGTCATGGCATCGGCGCCCGAGCGCGACAGGTGTACTCGTGCCTCTGTCGCCCCCGGTGTTCCCGGCACGACCCCGCGCCAGGAGAACGGCAGCCGTCCCCCGGCATCGTCGCCCGCGGCCTCGCGACAGGCCGCCGCGTGCAGCGCCGTGTCGAGCAGGGCGGGGTGGATGCCGTACGCGTCGGCCTCGCCGTGCTGGTCCTCAGGCAGCCGTACGTCCGCGAAGATCTCGTCGCCACGGCGCCACACCTTGCGCAGGCCGCGGAAGGTGTGACCGTAGAGCAGTCCGGCGTCGGCGAGGTCCCCGTACAGCGTTTCGATGCCGACTTCCTCGGCACCGGCCGGTGGCCAGGTGGACTGCCCGGCCGGGATCACCGAAGCGGTGTCGGCGAGCGTGCCGTGGGCATTGCGCCGCCAGTCGGCGGTCTCGGCCGCGTCGTCGGCACGCGAGTGCACGGACACGGTGCAGCGCCCGGACTCGTCCTTGGCCCCGACCGAGATCTGGAGATGTACGGAGTCGCGTTGCGGGAGGACGAGCGGGGCTTCGAGGACCAGTTCCTCCACTTGCCGGCAGC
This sequence comes from Streptomyces sp. NPDC048612, assembly GCF_043199295.1. Taxonomy (NCBI): domain Bacteria; kingdom Bacillati; phylum Actinomycetota; class Actinomycetes; order Kitasatosporales; family Streptomycetaceae; genus Streptomyces; species Streptomyces sp. NPDC048612. The sequence goes on along the minus strand of NZ_JBICVV010000067.1, from coordinate 118 downwards.
CGACCTCGCGCGCTGCCCGAAGGGCCAGCTCCAGAAGGGCGGTGCCGGGGACGACGACGCGTCCGGCGACGACGTGGTCGGCGAGCCAGGGATGCGCGTCCAGGGACAGCCGCCCGGT
>NZ_JBICVV010000065.1:0-1484 GCF_043199295.1 Streptomyces sp. NPDC048612 | reverse complement strand
GTCGAGTCCAGCCCGCACCCCGTCGTCAGTATCGGCATCCAGGAGACCATCGAAGACGTCGGCTCCCCAGCCATCACGGTCGGTTCCCTGCGCCGTAACGACGGGGACCTCGACCGTCTCCTGACCTCCCTGGCCGAACTCCACGTCCACGGCGTCACACCGGACTGGCCCAAGGTCTTCCCGCCCGGCGCCCACCGCGTCGACCTGCCCACCTACGCCTTCCAACACCAGCACTACTGGCCCTCCACCTCCTCGGTTCGTGCGGCCGGAGACCCCTCGGACCTCGGCCTGACGCCGACGCACCATCCGCTCCTCGCCGCGGCCGTCGTACTCGCCAGCGGTGACGGGTCCGTCCTCACCGGACGCCTGTCGCTCGACACACACCCGTGGCTCGCCGACCACGTCGTCGGCGGCCAAGTCGTGGTGCCGGGCACGGCCCTCCTCGAACTCGCCGTCCTCGCGGGCGACCACGTCGGAGCCCGGAGCGTCGAGGAACTGACCCTCCACGCACCGATGTTGCTCCCCGAAACAGTCGAGCGGCAGGTGCAGGTCACCGTCGCGCCGTTCGACGAGTCCGGTCGTTGCGCCGTGACCGTGCACTCGCGTGCCGTCGGCAACGACCAGGCCCCCTGGACCCGGCACGCCTCCGGCATCCTGACTGCCGCCGCCCCCGCTGCGCCGGCGGCCGACACGGAGGCCTGGCCCCCCGCCGGAGCCGAAGCGGTGGACGTCGCCGGTCTCTACGCGTCCCTCGACAATCGAGGACTCGCCTATGGACCGGCCTTCCGCGGCCTGCGCCGCGCCTGGCGTATGGGCGACGAGGTACTGGCCGAGGTCGACCTCGACCTTGCGTACGCCGACGCGACATCGGCCTCCTACAACGTGCATCCGGCCCTGCTCGACTCGGCGCTGCACTCCCTCGCCGCCGGGGACACCGACGGAACGGCCGCACTGCCGTTCTCGTGGCGGGACGTCACGGCGTTCTCCTCTGGCGCCACGGCGTTGCGCATCCGTATCACCGGCCTGGCCGGCGAGGAGATCGCCCTCCGGGCGTACGACTTCCAGGGCGTCCCCGTTGTGACCGTGGCCGGCCTCGCGCTGCGGCCGGTCCCCGAGGGCGGCATCGCCCCCGAGGAGTTCGACCTCGCGGATGCACTCTTCCAAGTCGAGTGGACCCCGCTGCCCCCGTCGCAGCAGGACGGCGACGCGGACGTGGCAGTAGTGGAGTGCGGCGGCTGGGAGGGCGAGGGCGCGGAACGCGTCCACGCGGCTGCCCGGGAGACGCTCGAACTACTCACTGACTGGCTGGCCGACGAGCGTTGCGAGGCGTCTTGCCTGGTCGTTGTGACCCGTGGTGCGCATGGTGGGGGTGATCTTGCGGCGGATGCGGTGTGGGGTCTGGTGCGTTCGGCGCAGTCGGAGCATCCGGGGCGGTTTGTTCTGGTGGATGCGGACGCGGGTGCGGACGCGGGTGTGGGTGGTGG
>NZ_JBICVV010000064.1:0-1680 GCF_043199295.1 Streptomyces sp. NPDC048612 | reverse complement strand
CTAGAGCCTGTCTGACAAATAATTACCTGGCCGCTTCACGGAGCCAGAGAATCAGGGAGGCCAGGACGACTCCCGCACGGTAGCGGTCCGCGAGCTTGTCGAACCTGGTTGCGATCGCACGGAACTGCTTGAGGCGGGCGAAGCATCGTTCGACCACGTTGCGGTCGCGGTAGATTTCCATGTCGAAGGCGGGTGGCCGACCACCGCGGCGCCCCCGGCGTCGGCGGTTGGCCACCTGGTCGCGGCGCTCGGGGATCGTGACGGCGATGCCGCGACGCCGCAGCAGGTGACGGATGGCCCTGCTGGAGTAGGCCTTATCACCCAGCACACAGTCCGGTGTCGTGCGCGGGCGGCCCGTGCCTGCGCGCGGGGTGCGGATCCCGTCGAGGACGTCGGCGAACGCGGTGGCGTCGTTGACGTTGCCGGGTGTGAGCACAATCGACAGCGGCAGACCTCGGCCGTCGACGGCGAGGTGGACCTTGGTGGTCAACCCGCCCCGGGACCGGCAAAGGGCTTGGCGCGCCTGCGAGCGGCCCGGATCTTCCAGTTCGTCCCCCTCCGCGTCCCCCTTTTACGGGCGCCTGCGGCGTGCTGGTGCGCCCGGTTTACCGTGGAGTCGACGGCGACGGTCCACTGCACCCGGCCCACCGCGTCGTCAGAGACCTGCACGTGCTCCAACAGCCTTGCCCACGTGCCATCGGTCTCCCACCGGGCGAACCGCTCGTAGACGGTCTGCCACGGCCCGTATCGCTCAGGTAGATCGCGCCAAGGAGCCCCGGTCCGCAGCCGCCACAACACCCCGTTGACCACCTGCCTGTGATCACGCCACGGACGGCCCCGTCCATCCGCCTGTGGCAACAGGGGCTCTATTCGCCCCCATGCCGCATCCGTCAACTCAGCTCGACCTGCCACAAGATCAATTATCAGACCGGCTATAGATAGAGTCCTGCCCGTGGCGAATCATCAAGACGAGACCAGAGCGGCCTACGACGGAGTCGTCGAGCTGTACGCATCGCTGTTCGCAGACCGGCTGGAGACACAGCCGTTCGCCCGGGCAATGATCGCTACGTTCGCCGAACTTGTGCGCGCGACGGGCAACCTGCGGGCAGCGGACGTCGGGTGCGGGCCAGGACATCTGACGGCCATGCTGCACGAACTGGGCCTGGACGCCTTCGGACTCGATCTCTCCCCTGGCATGGTCGACCACGCCCAGCGGGCCCATCCGGCGCTGCGCTTCCAAGAGGCACGGATGGAATCCCTGCCGATCGAGGACGGCTCGCTCGGTGGCGTGCTGGCCCACTACTCGATGATCCATACCCCTCCGTCGGAGCTTCCGAAGGTGGTCTCCGAGCAGGTACGCGTCCTGGCGCCGGATGGACTGCTCCTGGTCTCCTTCTTCGGGACCGACGGACAAGAACCGGTCCGGTTCGACCACAAAGTGGCGCCTGCCTACAGCTGGCCCGCGGATCACCTCGCCGAACTGCTTGCCGATGCAGGGCTCGTTCCCTTCGCCCGGCTGCTCCACGATCCGGCCTCCGAACGGGGCTTCCTCGACGCCCACCTGCTGGCCCGCCGTTTGTAAGCCCTGCCCGGCGAAACCCTGAGGTGTCGGCGCACCTCCGGACTGCCAGCTCGGCGGACGCTCGCTGATCGGACTGGGAATTGTCAGACAGCCCCTAG
>NZ_JBICVV010000063.1:0-2880 GCF_043199295.1 Streptomyces sp. NPDC048612 | reverse complement strand
CCGCGCTGCCCCGCACGACCGCGAGCACCTCGTGACCATTGCGCACCGCATCCGAAAGACGCTCAAGGACCAGCATGCCCACGCCCTCGCCCCAGCCCGTACCGTCCGCGTCGACGCTGAACGCCTTGCAGCGGCCGTCCGCCGCGAGACCGCCCTGGCGACTGAACTCCATGAAGACGGTGGGGGTGGACATGATCGTGACACCACCGGCGAGGGCCATGTCGCACTCGCCCTGCCGCAGCGACTGCGCGGCCAGGTGCAGGGCCACAAGTGACGACGAGCACGCCGTGTCGACGGTCATCGCCGGGCCCTCGAGGCCGAACGAGTACGAGAGTCGGCCCGAGACCACGCTCGCCGCGTTGCCCGTCGCGAGGTAGCCGCCGAAGTCCTGGTCACCGCCCACGAGCAGGGGGCCGTAGTCCTGGCCGTTCGTGCCGATGAAGACACCGGACCTGCTGCCCCGCAGCCCGGCCGGGTCGAGACCCGCGCGCTCGAAAGCCTCCCACGAGGTCTCCAGGAGCAGGCGCTGCTGCGGGTCCATCGCCAACGCCTCACGCGGCGAGATCCCGAACAGGCCCGCGTCGAACCAGGTCGCGTCGTGGACGAAGCCGCCCACCTGCGTCGCCGACGCCTCCGTCGTGTCCCAGCCGCGGTCGGCCGGGAAGGCGGTCAGGGCGTCGCCGCCGGAGATCAGCAGGTCCCACAGCTGTTCCGGCGTGTTGACGTCGCCGGGGAAGCGGCAGGCCATGCCGACCACGGCTAGGGGTTCGTCCGTCGCGGCCGGGGCCCCGGCGCCCGCCACGGCCGGAACGTCGGCCTGGCCGTCCCCGTCGTCCCCGTCGTCTCCGAGCAGCGCGGCCAGGTGCCCGCCCAGGTCGGTGGGGGTCGGGTGGTCGAAGACCAGGGTCGCGGGCAGCCGCAGGCCGGTGGCCGTGCCGAGCAGGTTGCGCAGTTCGACCGCCGTCAGCGAGTCGATGCCCAGTTCGCGGAAGGCCTTGTGCTCGGGGACCTCGGATGCGTCCGCGTAGCCGAGTACAGCCGCCGCGCTCGCGCGTACGAGTTCGCGTGCTTCCCGCGCCCGCTCGGCGGCGGGCAGCCCGGCCAGGCTCGTCGCGAGGCTCTCCGCCGTCGACTCCCGCTCCCGGCGGTCCTTCGTGAGCTGCTCCGTCGCCCGTACGGCCTCGGGTATCTCGCGCAGCAGCGAGGTGGGCAGGATGACCGCGAGCCCCTGCGCGAACCTCTCCCAGTCGACGTCCGCGACCGCGACCGCGCCGTCCTGCGCGGCGATCGCCTGGAACAGTGCGCGCTGGACGCGCTCGGGGCTCATCGGGTGCAGGCCACCGCGCCTGATGCGCTCGGCCGCCGTGTCCTCGTCCGCCATTCCTCCGCCGCCCAGCGCGCCCCATGCCACGGACGTGCCCGCGAGGCCGCAGGCGCGGCGGTGTTCGGCGAGGGCGTCGAGGAAGGCGTTGCCGGCCGCGTAGCTCGCCTGGGCCGCGCTGCCCGTGACACCGCTCAGCGACGCGTACAGGACGAACGCGTCCAGGTCGGCGTCCAATGTCAACTCGTGCAGGTTGAGCGCCCCTTGGACCTTCGGTCGGAGCACCGACTCCACGCGTTCGGGTGTGAGCGTGGTGACCACGCCGTCGTCCAGCACTCCGGCCGTGTGCACGACCGCGTCGAGGGGGTGCTCGTCGAGCAGCCGCGCCAGGTCGTCCCGTACGGCGATGTCGCAGGCCGCGAGCGTCACGCGTACGCCCGTCGCCGCCAGTTCCTCGCGCAGTTCGCGGGCCCCCGTGGCGTTCTCGCCGCGACGGCTCACCAGCAGCAGGTGCTCGGCGCCCGCCGCCGCGAGGCCGCGGGCGATGTGGGCGCCGGCGCTTCCCGTGGCGCCGGTCACGAGGACCGTGCCGCGCGGTTGCCAGGCGTCGGGCGCCTGCGCTCCGAGGCGGGCGCGCACCAGCCGGCGGGCGAACACGCCGGAGGCGCGTACGGCCACCTCGCTGTCCGCCGTACCGCCCGCGAGGACGGTGGCGAGACGGGCCCCCGCCCGCTCGTCGAGGGTTTCGGGCAGGTCGACCAGGCCGCCCCAGTCCTGGGGCTGTTCGAGCGCGACCGCGCGGCCGAAGCCCCATGTGGTCGACTGCACGAGAGCGTCGGCCTCGTCGAAGGCGGCGGTGGACACCGCTCCGCGCGTGGCGCACCAGAGGGGGGCCCGGGTATGGTCAGCCGCCGTCAGGGCCTGGACGAGAGCGAGGTTGGCGGCGAGTCCGGCGCTCAGCGACGTGTGGCCGGGGAGCGGCCGCTCGTCGAGGGCAAGGAGCGAGAGTATGCCGCGCAGTTCGGCGGCATCGTCGGCGACGGTGTCCGTGAAGCCGGTGTCCGTGAAGTCAGGGTCTGTGAAGTCGGTGTCCGTAAAGTCGGGGTCTGTCGCGTCGACTTCCAGGTTCGCGACCCGTGCTCCGGCGGCCCGAAGTGCGTCGGCCACTGAGGCCGCCAGGGCAGCTCTGCCCTCGGGTGCGACGACGAGCCAGGTGCCGGCGAGCCTGGCGGAGGGCGGCAGCGTGACCGGCTTCCAGGTGGCGCGGTAACGCCAGTCGTCGGTGACCGAGTCTTCGTGCCGCCGGGACCGCCAGGTGCTGAGCGCCGGCAGTACGGCGTCCAGGCTTCCGGGCTCCAGTGCCAGCGTCTGCGCCAGCCCCTCGGCGTCGTGGTCGTCGACGGCCTTCCAGAACTCCGCCTCCGCCGGGTCCGCCACGGAGCCTGCCTCAGCGGGCTCGGCGGTCGGGGTCGCGTCGAGCCAGTAGCGGCTGCGCTGGAAGGCGTACGTGGGGAGAGCGACGCGGCGGGCACCCGTACCGGCAAAGAACGCCGACCAGT
>NZ_JBICVV010000062.1:0-2941 GCF_043199295.1 Streptomyces sp. NPDC048612 | reverse complement strand
GACCAGTCCACTGTGCCGCCGTGGGCGTGGAGTTGACCGAGCGCGGTGACGAGGTTCGTCGCCTCGTTGCGGTCCTTGCGCAGGACCGGAACGAACAGCGCGTCCTCGGCCTCGGTGAGCACGCCTTGCGCCATCGCCGTCAGGACACCGTCCGGACCCAGTTCGACGAAGCGGGTGACGCCCTGTGCGTGGAGGGTGTGGACGCCGTCGGCGAAACGGACCGCCTCACGGACATGCCTCACCCAGTAGTCAGGAGTGGAGAGTTCCGGACCCGCGATCTCGCCCGTGAGATTGGAGACGACCGGGATACGCGCGGTCTCGTACGACAGCGAGGCCGCGACCGCACGGAAGTCCTCCAGCATCGGCTCCATACGAGCCGAGTGGAACGCGTGACTGACCGACAGCCGCTTGACCCGCGCGCCCTGTTCGGCGAGTACGGCGGCGACCTGCTCCACCGGAGCCTCGTCACCGGAGATCACCACCGCACGCGGACCATTCACCGCCGCGACCGACACACCCGCGACCAGAACGGCACGGACCTCATCCTCAGCGGCTTCCACCGCGACCATGGCCCCGCCCTCCGGCAGGGCATCCATCAGCCGGCCACGAGCAGCAACCAGCGCACACGCGTCATCGAGCGAGAGCACACCGGCCACGTGCGCAGCCGCGACCTCTCCGACCGAATGACCGAGCAGGGCGTCAGGACGTACACCCCACGACTCCACCAGCCGGTACAGGGCAACCTCGACCGCGAACAGAGCCGCCTGCGTGAACCGCGTACGGTCCAACAGCCCCTCCCCGCCCCCATCGAACACCACACCCTTCAAAGACCGACCCAGCTCACCATCCAACCGGGCACAGACCTCGTCGAAGACCTCCGCGAACACCGAATACGCGGCATACAACTCCCGCCCCATACCAGCCCGCTGAGCACCCTGCCCCGTAAACAACAACCCCAGGCCACCCGTAGACACCGGCCCACGAACCTTCAGGTCCCCCAGCCCAGCGAGCAGCTCATCCCGCGACGAACCCACCACCACAGCCCGGTGCTCCAACACCGCCCGAGACGTCACCAACGAGAAACCCACATCCACCGGCGACTCATCCGCAACAGACACCGCAGCCGCCAACCGCACCGCCTGATCCCGCAACGCCGCCTCCGACTTACCGGAGAGGAGCCAAGGAACCGGTCCTTCGACCCCAGCCGTCGCGGGCTCGGGCACCAGAGGGACGGACGGCCCCTGCTCAAGGACGATGTGCGCGTTCGTACCGCTGAACCCGAAGGAGGAGACGCCTCCCCGGCGCGGACGCCCGGCCGTGTCCGGCCAGTCCCGCGCCTCCATCAGCAGCTCCACAGTTCCCGCCGTCCAGTCGACGTGCGGGGTCGGCTCGTCCACGTGCAGCGTCTTCGGAAGGACTCCATGCCGCATGGCCTCGACCATCTTGATCACGCCGGCCACACCCGCGGCGGCCTGCGTGTGACCGATGTTCGACTTCACCGAACCCAACCACAACGGCCGGTCCCCGTCACGCCCCTGCCCATACGTCGCCAGCAACGCCTGCGCCTCGATCGGGTCACCCAGCTTCGTACCCGTACCGTGCGCCTCCACCGCATCCACATCGGCCGGAGTCAGACCGGCGCTCTCCAGCGCCGCCCGGATCACCCGCTGCTGCGACGGACCATTCGGAGCCGTAAGCCCATTCGACGCACCGTCCTGGTTCACCGCGCTGCCCCGCACGACCGCGAGCACCTCGTGACCATTGCGCTCGGCGTCCGAAAGACGCTCGACGAGCAGCATGCCCACGCCCTCACCCCAGCCCGTACCGTCGGCCACACCCGCGAAGGCCTTACAGCGGCCATCCTCCGCGAGACCGCCCTGGCGGCTGAACTCGATGAACGCGCCCGGCGTCGACATCACCGTCACGCCACCGGCCAGGGCAAGGTCGCACTCGCCCTGGCGCAGCGACTGGGCGGCCCAGTGCAGCGCGACGAGCGACGACGAGCACGCCGTGTCCACCGTCACCGCCGGTCCCTCAAGACCGAACGAGTACGAGAGCCGGCCCGAGACCACGCTCGCCGCGTTGCCCGTCGCGACGTAACCACCCACGTCCTGGGGCGCGTCCATGAGCAGTGAGGCGTAGTCCTGGCCGTTGGTGCCGATGAAGACACCGGACCTGCTGCCCCGCAGCCCGGCCGGGTCGAGGCCCGCGCGCTCGAAAGCCTCCCACGAGGTCTCCAGGAGCAGCCGCTGCTGCGGGTCCATGGCCAACGCCTCACGCGGCGAGATCCCGAACAACTCCGCGTCGAACTCGGCCACGTCGTAGAGGAAGCCGCCCTCGCCGGTCGCCGAGGACAACGACGTCACGTCCCAGCCGCGGTCGGTGGGGAACGCGCCTACCGCGTCCATCCCCTCGGCGAGCAGGTTCCACAGACGCTCGGGCGATTCGACGCCGCCGGGGAAGCGGCAGGCCATGCCGACGATCGCGATCGGCTCGCCGGCGACCGCACGCCTCGTTTCGAGCGGCGCGTCGTGGTCGACGGCCGACCCGAGTAGCTGCTCCTGGAGGTGGCGGGCGAGTTCGATCGGCGAGGGATAGTCGAAGACCAGGGTGGCAGACAGGCTGAGTCCCGTGAGGGCGCTGAGGACGTTCTTCAGCTCCACCGCGGTCAGCGAGTCGAAGCCCATCTCACGGAAGGCACGGCCCTCCGGGAGATCAGCGGCGGAGCCATGTCCCAGGATGGCCGCCGCTGTCTCCCGTACGGTCGTGCTCAGCAGATACAGGCTCTCCGTCTCGCTCAACCCACTCAACCGGTCGCGCAGCTCTGCATCGGCCGACGTGTTGCCACCCGCCCCCACCACAGCACGCGCTTCGCTGATGCGGTCGAGGAAGGGGCTGGGGCGTACGGCGGTGTAGGCCGGGGCGAAGGTGGCCCAGTCGA
>NZ_JBICVV010000061.1:0-4370 GCF_043199295.1 Streptomyces sp. NPDC048612 | reverse complement strand
AAAACCACCCGACCCGCATCCGAGGCAACACCCTCAACCACACCAGCCGCACCACGACCCTCAGCAACAGCCTCAAGCCCCACCACCAGCTCATCGCGCGACCCACCCACCACCACAGCCCGATGCTCCAACGCCGCCCGCGACGTCACCAACGAGAAACCCACATCCGCCGGCGACTCATCCGCAACAGACACCGCAGCCGCAAGCCGCGCAGCCTGCCCCCGCAACGCCGCCTCCGACCTGCCCGACACCACCCACGGCACCGGCACACCACCCACCGGCGCAACGGGCTCAACGCTCTCAGCGGCGGCAGCCACCTCAGGTTCCTGCTCAAGGACCACGTGCGCGTTCGTGCCGCTCATGCCGAACGACGAGACGCCCGCGCGGCGTGGCGACCCCGTCTCCGGCCACGTGATGTCGTCGACGAGCAGAGAGACGGCTCCCTCCGACCAGTTCACCTGCGGAGAGGGCTCGTCCACATGCAGGGTCTTCGGCAGCACGCCGCGGCGCATCGCCTCGACCATCTTGATCACACCGGCCACACCCGCAGCGGCCTGCGTGTGACCGATGTTCGACTTCACCGAACCCAGCCACAACGGACGCCCGGACTCCCGCCCCTGCCCATACGTCGCCAGCAGCGCCTGCGCCTCGATCGGGTCACCGAGAGCCGTCCCCGTACCGTGCGCCTCCACCACGTCCACGTCCGACGGCTCCAGTCGGGCGTTCTCCAAGGCGCTGCGGATCACGCGCTGCTGGGCCGGACCATTCGGAGCCGTAAGCCCGTTCGACGCACCGTCCTGGTTCACCGCACTGCCCCGGACCACCGCGAGCACCGGGTGTCCCTTGGCGCGCGCGTCGGACAGACGCTCGACGAGGAGCATGCCGACGCCCTCGCCCCAGGCCGTGCCGTCCGCCGCGCCGGCGAAGGCCTTGCAGCGGCCGTCCGCCGCCAGGCCGCGCTGGCGACTGAACTCGACGAAGGCGGCCGGGGTCGACATCACGGTGATGCCGCCCGCGAGGGCAAGGTCGCACTCGCCCTGGCGCAGCGACTGGGCCGCCAGGTGCAGCGCGACCAGCGACGACGAACACGCCGTGTCGACCGTGACCGCCGGGCCCTCGAAGCCGAAGGTGTACGCGACGCGTCCCGAGACGACACTCGCCGCGTTGCCCGTGGCGACGTATCCCTCGACCTCGTCGGACGCGTCGCGCAGGGTTTCGGGGTAGTCGTGAACATTCGTGCCGACGAACACGCCTGCGCGGCGGCCACGCAGGCCCGTCGGGTCCATCCCGGCCCGCTCGATGGCCTCCCACGAGGTCTCCAGGAGCAGCCGCTGCTGCGGGTCCAGGGCGACCGCCTCGCGTGGCGACACCCCGAAGAGGGATGCGTCGAAGTCGGCGATGGAGTCCAGGAATCCGGCCTCGCGGGCATAGCACGTGCCGGGGTTCTCGGGGTCCGGGTCGAAGAGCGCGTCCAGGTCCCAGCCGCGATCGGTCGGGAACGCGCCGATGGCATCGCGGTCGCCGGTGCCGGACACCAGCTCCCACAGTTGCTCGGACGAGTTGGCGCCGCCGGGGAACCGGCAGGCCATCGCCACGATGGCGATGGGCTCGCTGGCGCTGTCGAGGAGGCGGCGGTTCTGCAGACGCAGGCGTTCCGCTTCCTTGATCGAGGACCGGAGGGCTTCTACAAGCTTGTCGTCGGGGGTAGCCATCATGCGCTCCACTTGTCGAAGACCATCAGGAATCACCGTGGTCCAGTGCCATCTCGATGAGCCTCGCGGCGTCCATCGCGTCGATCGAGTCCAAGTGCTCCAGGTCCCTGGACCCGGCGGATGTCTCGGGGTCCAGGCCTGCGAGGTCGTACAGGGCGTCCAGCAGCCCGGCGTCGCGCAGGCGCGACAGAGGTACGGTCGCCAGCGCATCCCGCAGCGCGGCCTCCTTCGGGTCGCCCGCGGCTGCCGGTACGCCGTCCTCGTCCGCGAAGAGCAGCGACTGGAGGTGCTCGGCGATCGCGGCCGGGGTCGGGAAGTCGAACGTGAGCGTGGCCGGCAGTGAGAGCCCGGTCGCTTCCCTGAGCAGGTTGCGCAGTTCGACGGCCGTGAGGGAATCGAACCCGAGCTCGCGGAAGGCCCGGCTGCCGGGAATGCCCTCGGGGGTCGTGTGCCCGAGCACGCGCGCCGCACGGTCTCGTACGAGGAGGACGAGTTCGGCCCCGCGGTCGGCGGGGGCGAGCGGGGTGAGCCGCTTCACCAGGTCGTCGGCCCGGGTCTCGGGGTCGGCGGGGCCGGTCGCGGGCTCGGCGGCACGGGCCGCCTCGGGCAGTTCCCGGAAGAGCGGGCTGGGGCGCAGGGCGGTGAAGACGGGCGCGAACCGCTCCCAGTCGACGTCGGCGAGGACGGTCAGCGGCCGGCCGCTGCCAACGGCGGTCCCCAGCGCGGCGAGGGCCGATTCGCCCTGCAGGGGCCTGAGTCCGCGCAGCCGGAGTTCGTCGCCGGCCTCACCGGCGGCCATCCCCTCGCCCTCCCACGGACCCCACGCCAGCGAGGTCGCGACCAGGCCCGAGGCCCGCCGGGCCTCGACGAGCGCGTCGAGCCGGGCGTTGGCGGCCGCGTACGCCGCCTGGCCACCGCTGCCCCACACACCCGAAATCGACGAGAAGAGCACGAACGCGTCCAGCTCACGGTCCCGCGTCAGCTCGTCCAGAAGCATCGCGCCCTGGACCTTCCCCTCCGCGACCGAGGCCAGGTCCCCCGCGCCACACTCCAGAAGCGGCGCGACACGGGCGACGCCTGCCGCGTGCACCACGGCGTCCGGCGGATACGCAGCCAGTACGCCGGACAACGCATCCCGGTCGGCCGCGTCCACAGCCACGACAGCCACCTCGGCACCCTGCGCCACCAGCTCGTCACGCAACTCGGCCGCACCAGGCGCGTCCGGCCCACGACGACTGATCAGCACCAGACGCTCCGCGCCCTCGGCCACCGCCCAACGGGCCACCTGCGCACCCAAGGCACCGGTACCACCCGTGATCAGCACAGTGCCCCGTGGACGCCAGGCGTCACCCGGCGAAGACGGCGTTGCCATCCCCGTCGCCGTCGCCCGCACTACGCGCCGGGCGAAGACGCCGCCCGAACGAACCGCCACCTGATCCTCACTGTCACTGCCGGTGCCGGTGCCACCGGAACCGGCGGCCAGCACCGAGCCCATACGGTCCCAGTCCTGAGCCTCGGGAGCGGCGGGCAGATCGATCAACCCGCCCCACATCTGCGGCAGTTCGAGACCGGCGACCCGGCCCAGACCCCACACCCCGGCGGAGTCGACGGAGGGCGCGGGGTCCGCCTCGCCGACCGACGTGGCTCCGCGTGTGACGCACCACAGAGGGATGTCCAGCTGCGCGGTGACCAGGCTCTGGAGGAGAGTGAGCGTCGACGGCCCGTCCGGCAACAGGGAGAGGACGCCCTTGAGCCGCGTGTCCCCGGCCTCCTTCCGGATCAGCTCGGCGATGTCGGCATCGGCCTCGCCCTGGACGGAGACGACGACCGCTCCGCGTACGGACAGGGTCTGCGCCACGTCCGTGTCGGAGGCCGGAACGACGGCGGCCCAGTCGCGAATGCCTTCGGCGGGGGCCACGGTCACGGCCACGGGGTTCCAGGCGATCTCGTAGTGGAAAGACGCCTGCTGCCGCTGTTCCATGCGGCGCTGTCGCCAGGAGGTCAGGGCCGGCAGGACGGGGGCAAGCTGATCGGCATCGAGCGAAAGCACATCGGCCAGCGCCCCCGGCTCACCCCCCTCGACGGCATCCCAGAACTCGGCGTCCACACCGTCCTGCCGAGGAACGGCGGCCGGGGTCGCGTCGAGCCAGTAGCGGCTGCGCTGGAAGGCGTACGTGGGGAGAGCGACGCGGCGGGCACCCGTACCGGCAAAGAACGCCGACCAGTCCACCGTGCCGCCGTGGGCGTGGAGCTGGCCGAGCCCGGTGACGAGGCTGTGGGCCTCGTCGCGGTCCCTGCGCAGGACCGGGACGAAGAGGGCGTTCTCGGCGTCGGTGAGGGTGGACTGCGCCATGGCCGTCAGGACACCGTCCGGGCCCAGCTCGATGAAGCGCGTCACGCCCTGGGCATGGAGAGTCTGAACGCCGTCGGCGAAACGCACCGCCTCACGGACATGCCTCACCCAGTAGTCGGGAGTGGAGAGTTCCGGACCCGCGATCTCGCCCGTGAGATTGGAGACGACCGGGATACGCGCGGTCTCGTACGTCAGCGACTGCGCGACCGTACGGAACTCCTCCAGCATCGGCTCCATACAAACCGAGTGGAACGCGTGACTGACCGACAACTTCTTCGTACGCGCACCCTGCTCAGCGAGTACAG
>NZ_JBICVV010000060.1:0-4494 GCF_043199295.1 Streptomyces sp. NPDC048612 | reverse complement strand
TGGGTGAAGGTGGGGTTGGTGTTGAGGAGGTCGGTGGCCATGCCTTGCCATTGGCTGCCTTGGCCGGGGAAGACGAAGACGGGGTCGGTGAGGGGTGGGCCGGTGTGGGTGTGGGTGTGGGGATGGGGGGTGTCGGTGGCGAGGTGGCGTAGTGCGGTGGTGAGTTCGTGGTGGGTGGTGCCGGTGACGGCTGCGCGGTGGTCGAAGACGGTGCGGTTTGCGAGGGTGCGGGTGATGTCGTGGAGGGGGGTGTGGGGGTGGTGGTCGAGGAAGGCGGCGAGTTGCTCGGCTTGTGCGTGAAGTGCTTGTTGATCGTGTGCTGAGATCACCAGCGGCAGGGCGGTGGCATCGCTCTCTGTTGGCTGTGTGTCGTTGCTGGTGTTCTGGCCGGGCCCGTCCGGTGACTCCTCAAGGATCAGATGGGCGTTGGTCCCGCTGATGCCGAAGGAGGACACACCGGCCCTACGGCGTCCGTGCGCAGCCGACCAGGGCTCTTGCTCGGTGAGCAGCGCCACGGACCCGGTGGTCCAGTCGACGTGCGGGGACGGCGCGTCGACGTGGAGGGTGCGGGGGAGCAGGCCGTGGCGCATGGCCTGCACCATCTTGATCACGCCGGCCACCCCGGCGGCGGCCTGGGTGTGACCGATGTTGGACTTCACCGAGCCGAGCCACAACGGCCGGTCCTCCGGCCGGTCCTGGCCGTACGTCGCCAGCAACGCCTGGGCCTCGATCGGATCACCCAGCGTGGTCCCCGTCCCGTGCGCCTCGACGGCGTCGACATCTGCGGCTGACAGGCCGGCCTGGGCGAGTGCGGTGCGGATGACTCGCTGCTGGGCGAGGCCGTTGGGGGCGGTCAGGCCGTTGGAGGCGCCGTCCTGATTGACCGCGGAACCACGGATGACGGCCAGGACCGGGTGCCCGTTGCGCCGGGCGTCGGACAACCGCTCCAGCAGCACCAACCCCACGCCCTCACCCCAGCCGGTGCCGTCCGCCGCTTCAGCGAACGGCTTGCACCGGCCGTCGGGGGACATGGCGCGTTGGGTGCTGAACGCGGTGAAGGTGCCCGGCGTCGCCAGGACGGTCACCCCGCCGGCGAGTGCCAGGGTGCACTCACCCTGCCGCAGTGACTGCGCCGCCAGGTGCAGAGCGACCAGGGAGGAGGAACACGCCGTGTCCACCGTGAGCGCAGGACCTTGCAGACCCAGGAAGTAGGACAACCGGCCCGAGGCCAGGCTGAGCGCGTTGCCCGTCAACAGCGCGCCGTCCAGGCCCGCCGGCGCCTCGTGCAGCAGGGTGGAGCCGTACTCCTGCGGTAGCGCCCCGACGAAGACACCGGTCGCGCTGCCCTTCAAGGACCTCGGCTCGATGCCCGCGCGTTCGAGGGTCTCCCAGGATGTCTCCAGCAGCAGCCGCTGCTGCGGGTCCATCGCCAGTGCCTCCCGCGGCGAGATCCCGAAGAACGCGGCGTCGAACCGACCCGCCTCGTCCAGGAACGCGCCCTGACGCGCATAGGAGGTGCCGGGCTTGTCGGGGTCCGGGTCGTAGAGGCCGTCCAAGTCCCAGCCCCGGTCGGAGGGGAAATCGGTCACGGCGTCGGTCCCCGAGGCCACCAGGTCCCACAGCCCTTGCGGCGAGGCGACGCCCCCGGGATAGCGGCAGCCCATGGCGACGATCGCGATCATGTCTTCGTCGTCCGACCCGGCCGGCAGTGCCCGTACGGGCACCGCCGTGGACGAGGAGGTCCCGCTCCAGGTTTCCAGCAGGTGCGCGGCGAGGCTTTCGACCGTCGGATGGTCGAAGATCACCGTCGGGGCGAGCCGCAAACCGGTGCGGTCGTTGAGGCGGTTGCGCAGCTCCACTGCGGTCAGCGAGTCGAACCCGAGGTCCTTGAAGACACCGTCGGACGGCATCTCCGCCACGGACTCGTGTCCCAGGACCGTCGCGGCATGAGTGCGGACCAGATCGAGTAGCGCCCGCTCCGCCTCCGCCGTCGACAGCCCCGCCAGCCACTCCCCGGCGACCCCCTCAGCCGGCCCGGCGCCCCCGGCCGCCGTACGCCTGGCAGGGGTCCGTACGAGATCCCGCAGCAAGGGGGGAACGGGGCCGGAGCGTCGGCGTAGCGTCCCGAAATCAAGTCGTGCGGCCACGAAGGCCGCCCCCTCGCGGGCGAGTGCGGCGTCGAACAGTGCCGCCCCCTGCTCGGCCGACAGGGCCCGTACACCATTGCGTGCGATCCGACGCAGCTCGGTGTTGCCCAGGTGGGCGGTCAGTCCGCCGTCCTCCCACAGCCCCCAGGCCACCGTCGTGGCCGGCAGGCCGAGGGCACGACGGTGCAGGCCGAGGGCGTCGAGGTAGGCGTTGGCCGCTGCGTAGTTGGCCTGGCCCGGCCCGCCGAGGACGCCGGCGACCGAGGAGAAAAGCACGAACTGCGCCAGGTTCGCATCCCGGGTCAGCTCGTGCAGATGCACCGCTGCATCGACCTTGGGCCGCATCACGGTGTCCATCCGCTGCGACGTCAACGCCGGAAGCATGGCATCGTCCAGTACGCCCGCCGTGTGCATCACGGCGGTGAGCGGGCGGTCCAGGCTGCCGAGCACTGCGGCGAGCGCCGCACGGTCGGCCACGTCGCACGCCACGATCGAGACGCTCGCCCCGTACGAGGCCAGTTCCGCTTCCAATGCGGCGGCGCCCGGCGCGTCCGGGCCGCTCCTGCTCAGCAACAGCAAATGGCGTGCACCGTGCGCGGTGACCAGATGGGTGGCCAGGATCTTCCCGAGCCCGCCGGTGCCGCCGGTCACGACGACGACCCCTTCGGGATCGAGCCCCGCATCCGGGCGTACCGCCGGCTCGGAGGCATGCGTCAGCCGGGGAAGCAGGAATGTGCCTGCGCGTACCGCGAGTTGGGGCTCGCCCGCGGCCACGGCTGCCAGCACAGCTGCGGCGTCCGTGTCAGAAGCCGCGGTGCGGGCGGGTTCCGTACCGGGTTCCAGGTCGACCAGGGTGATACGCCCCGGATGCTCGGCCTGGGCCGACCGCACCAGTCCCCACAGCGGAGCGCCGGCGAGGTCGAAGACCTCGGCGTCGGGGCCCGCCGCGACCGCCCCGCGGGTGGCCACGACCAGATGGGTCGCCTCGAAACGAGCGTCGTCCAGCCAGGCCTGGATACCGGACAGGGCCCGGTGCACGGCCGTGCGGGCCGCTTCGGCCGGCGCGGCGGCACCTCCTTGCACGGGTGGGAAGGAGAGGAGTACCACGTCGGTGGCCGGTGCCTCATCATCGGGCCGTGCGCCGTCCGCCGTCCTCGGCACGTCCTGCAGCCGCTCATGGCCCTGTGCGTCGATGCCCGCGGCCCGCAGCGCGCCGGCCAGTTCCTCCGCATCGGGTCTCACCACGGACCAGTGTCCGGTCGCGGGGACCGCTGACGGCGTCGGCGAAAGCGGTGTCCAGTCCGTCCGGAAGAGCGACTGCCGGATCAGCTGGACGACCGGCGCCTCCGTCCCGTCCGTCACCGGCCGAGTGTTCATCGCCGCGACGGAGAGGACGGGCTGCCCCGCCGGGTCCACGGCGAACAGCGACACGCCTTCCGCGCCCGACGTCAGACGAACCCGCAGCGCGGTCGCTCCCGATGCGAACAGCCGCACCGAGTGCCAGGAAAAGGGCAGGCGCAGCCCTTCGGAGCCGGCGTCCACCAGATTGTCGAGGATGTCTGGATGCAGGGCCGAGTCCAGCAGCCCCGGATGCACGCCCCAGTCCGCCGAGGGACTCTCCTCCGCGAGCGTGACCTCGGCGAACACCTCGCCGCCGCGGCGCCACATGGCCCGCAGTCCCCGAAAGAGCGGGCCGTATCCATAGCCCGCGACACGCAGCCGTTCGTAGGCTCCCTCCACGGGCACGGCTTCCGCACCCCGGGGCGGCCACGGGGTCAGGGCCTCCGCTGTGTGCGCCGGGTCCGCCGTGTCCGGCTCGTCCGGCCGCAGGAATCCGCTCGCGTGCCGCAGCCACACGGGGTCTTCCCCGGCGGCGGTCTCCGCAGCGTCCTGCGGTGCGGAGTGGATGCTCACCGCGCGCCGTCCCGACGCATCCGGCGCGCCCACCGTGATCTGGAGACTCACCGCTTCCTCAGCGGCCAGGACCATCGGGGCTTCCAGCACCAGCTCCTCCAGCACGGAGCAGCCGACCTCGTCCCCGGCGCGGATCGCCGTCTCGACGAAGGCGGTGCCGGGGAAGAGGACGGTGTCACGCACCTCGTGATCGGTGAGCCAGGGATGCGTCGACAGGGACACCCGACCGGTCAGCACCAGACCGTCCGCGTCCGCCGGGTGAATCGCCGCCCCCAGCAAGGGATGCGTGACCAGCCGCTGTCCCACCGACTCCGGGTCGCCACCGGTCGGAACGCTGCTCAGCCAGTGGTGGTGGCCTTGGAAGGGGTAGGTGGGGAGGTTGGGGTGGGGTGGTGTGGTGGTGGGGGTGTGGAGGGGGATGCCGTGGGTGTAG
>NZ_JBICVV010000059.1:0-6334 GCF_043199295.1 Streptomyces sp. NPDC048612 | reverse complement strand
GCGCTCCGGTCGCGCTCGATCGTGGCGCTGGCGGGGCGGGGTGGCATGGTTTCTGTGCCGCTTCCTGTTGATCGTGTCCGTGAGGAGTTGTCCGGCTTTGAGGGCCGGGTCTCGGTCGCGGCTGTCAACGGGCCGCACTCCGTGGTGATCTCGGGCGATGTGGAGGGTCTGGACGAACTTCTTGCCCGCTGGTCCGGGACGGATGTGCGGGCCCGTCGTATCGCGGTCGACTACGCGTCCCACTCGGCGCATGTGGAGGAGCTGCGTGATGAGCTCCTGGACGTACTGTCGCCGGTCCGCCCGCAGGCGGGTGAGATACCGGTGTATTCCACGGTGACGGGCCGTATCGAGGACGGTTCCGCCTTCGATGCGGAGTACTGGTACGCGAATCTGCGTCAGACGGTGGAGTTCGAGACTGCGACGCGCATGCTGATCGACGACGGCTTTGGCGTGTTCGTCGAGTCCAGCCCCCACCCGGTCGTCAGTATCGGTGTTCAGGAGACCATTGAGGACGCGGGCTCCCCGGCGGTCACGGTCGGTTCGCTGCGCCGTAACGACGGCGGTCTCGACCGTCTCCTGACCTCCCTGGCCGAACTGCACGTCCACGGCGTCACACCGGACTGGTCCAAGGTCTTCCCGCCCGGCGCCCACCGCGTCGACCTGCCCACCTACGCCTTCCAACACCAGCACTACTGGCCCTCCGCCCCCTCGGCCGCCCCCACCGGCGACGTCTCCGGAGCGGGCCTGGCCTCCGCCGGGCACCCGCTCCTGGGCGCGGCCGTGGAGCTGGCTCACGGTGGAGAGACCGTCCTGACCGGGCGGTTGTCGCTGGACACCCACGAGTGGTTGGCCGACCACACGGTCGCGGGGCGCGTCGTCGTCCCCGGCACCGGCATCCTCGAACTGGCCCTCCGGGCCGCCGACGAGGCCGGCTGCACCGTGGTGCGCGAACTCACCCTCCAGAACCAGCTGATCGTGCCCGAGCAGGGCGCGATACGGCTCCAGGTGAGCATCGGTGCGCCGGACGACGAGTCCGGGGACCGCCACGTCACCGTCTACTCTCGCGACGAGCATGCCCCCGAGAGCCTGGCCTGGACCCGGCACGCCGACGGGCTGGTGGGCTGCGCGGCCGGCCCCGTACCAGATGTTCCGGATGTTCCGGACCTGCGCGTCTGGCCTCCCGAGGACGCGACCGAAGCCGATCTCGACGGCCTGTACGAGGGCCTCGCCGCCGGAGGCCTCTTCTACGGCCCCCTCTTCCGGGGCGTCCGCAGGGTGTGGCGCCGCGACGACGAAGTCTTCGCCGAGGTGGCGCTGCCCGCCGAGGGGCAGGGCGATGCCGCCTCCTTCGGGCTGCACCCGGCGCTGCTCGACTCGGCGCTGCACGCCACCGGGTTCGGCGCCTTCGTCGAGGACGCGACCGTCGGCTGGCTGCCGTTCTCCTGGCAGGACGTGACCCTCGCCGCCACGGGGGCCGGGTCCCTGCGCGTACGACTGGCCCCGGCCGGTCCCAACGCCCTGGCCCTGACCGTCGCGGACGGCAACGGTGATCCCGTCGCCACCGTGGGGTCGCTGGCCCTGCGCCCCCTGGCCGCCAGCGGGATCGACGAGGCGGGCGCCGACGAGTCGCTGTTCCGCGTGGAATGGACCGAACTCAAGGATCTCCCCGCGACCCCGGCCACCGAAGCCGTCACGTGGTGCGCGAGCCCAGAAGACGTACGCCGACTCCTGCACCAGGACGCTCCGTTGCCCCGCATCGCCGCCGTTCGGTGCGATGGTCCGGCCGATGCGGAGGCGAGCGCTGGCGCGGCGCGGGACCTGGCGGGGCGCGTACTCGGAGTCGTACGGGAATGGCTCGCCGACGAGCGGACCGCAGCGTCCCGTCTCGTGGTCGTGACCTCGAATGCCGTCCACGGCACGAACATCGACCTGGCGGGCGCCGCCGTCCTGGGGCTGCTGCGCTCCGCCCAGTCCGAGAACCCGGACCGCTTCGTCCTCGTCGACGCCGACCGCGACTTCGACGCGGAACCAGGCCCCACCGCCGGTCTCACGGCCAGTCCCACCGCCGACCTCACCGCCTTCGTCACCGCCGCGATCGCCGCCGACGAGCCGCAGCTCGCCGTGCGCGACGGCCGGGCCTGGGCTCCGCGCCTGGTGCGGGCCGAACGGCCCGAGGGCACCCTGCCCTGGACACCTGACAGTTCCGTCCTCATCACCGGCGGCACCGGCGCCCTCGGCGCCCTGGTGGCCCACCACCTGGTGGACCGGCACGGCGTGCGTGAACTCGTCCTGCTCAGCCGCCGGGGGCCGGACGCCCCCGGGGCCCGTGAACTGCGGGACGAGCTGACCGCGGCCGGCGCCACCGTCGCCATACGGGCCTGTGACGTCAGCGACCGCCGGGCCCTGGCCGACGTTCTGGCCTCTCACCGCATCACCGCCGTCGTGCACACGGCGGGTGTCCTCGACGACGGCGTCGTCACCGCCCTCACGCCCGAACGCCTGGAGACGGTGTTCTCGCCCAAGGCCGACGCGGCGCTGCACCTGGATGAGCTGACGCGCGAGCTGGACCTGAGCGCGTTCGTGCTGTTCTCCTCGGCCGCCGGCCTCTTCGGGAACCCGGGCCAGGCGAACTACGCCGCGGCCAACACCCTGCTCGACGCCCTCGCCGAGCGCCGCCGGGCCGCAGGCCTGCCCGCGCACTCCCTGGCCTGGGGGCTGTGGGAGACGGACACCGGCATGGTCGGCGACCTCGACGCGCGGGACCGCCGCAGGCTCGGCCGGTCGGCCGGCACCCTGTCGGCCCGCGACGGACTCGCGCTCTTCGACCTGGCCCTGACGGCACCGGCCACGGACGCATCCGACGCATCCGCGATGACGGACGTACCCGACTCGCCCGCGAAGACGGACGCGCCCACGGCCCGTGCCACCTCCGTCCTCCTGCGTCTCGACCTCGCCCCCGTCCGGGCGGCCGCCGGGGAGAACGGGTGCCCCGCTCTCCTGCGCGCCCTCGTCCGGACTCCCGCCCGCCGCGCGGCCGCCCTGAACGGCGAGTCAGCCGCCGCCGAACCCCAGCAGCTCTCCCTCGTCCAGCGCGTCGCCGACGCCCCCGACGGCGAGCGCGAGCGCCTGGTCCTCGACACGGTGGCGGACCAGGTGCGCCTGGTGCTCGGCCACTCGGCGGCGTACGAGATCGAGGCGGAACGCGGCTTCCTCGACATGGGCTTCGACTCGCTCACCGCGGTCGAACTGCGCAACCGGCTCACCGCCCTGTCGGGCCTCCGCCTACCCGCCACCCTGATCTTCGACCACCCGACGCCCGGTGCGCTCACGCGGTACGTGGACGAACGGCTCCGCCAGTCCGTACCGACGCCCGCCCGGCGCCTGCTGGGCGAGCTGAAGTCGTTGGAGTCCGCCCTGTCAGAGATCCCGGACGACGACAGCGACCGCGAGAAGGTCACCCGGCAGCTTCAGACCCTGCTGACCCGGTGGACCGGGCAGACGCTGCCCCGAAAGCCCAGCCGCGCGGAGGACCGGTACGCGCAGCCGCACAGCCCCGACGCGGACGACGAGCCGGAAGCAGGAATCGACCTCGGCTCCGCATCGGCCCAAGAACTCTTTGATCTGCTCGACAACGAACTCGGCACCTCGTGACCTGCGTGGCCGACGGACGACTCATGCCTGGAGGTGGCGTTGATGCCGGAAGATGAGAAGGTTCTCGACTACCTGCGACGCACGACCGCAGACCTGCGTGAGACGCGCCGTCGGCTGCGCGAGGCGGAGGAGCGGCTGACCGAGCCGATCGCGATCATCGGCATGAGCTGCCAGTACCCGGGCGGGGTCGACTCGCCCGAGGAACTGTGGGAGCTGGTGACCGAGGGCCGCGAGGGCATCTCGGGCTTCCCCACCAACCGCGGCTGGGACACGGACTCGCTCTACGACCCGGACCCCGACCGGCGCGGCACCCTCTACACGCTCAAGGGCGGATTCCTCCACGAGGCGGGGGAGTTCGACCCCGCGTTCTTCGGCATCTCGCCGCGCGAGGCGCTGGCCATGGACCCGCAGCAGCGGCTCCTGCTCCAGAACGCCTGGGCCGCCGTGGAGCGCGCCCGCATCGACCCGCACACCCTGCGCGGCAGCCGCACCGGCGTCTTCGCCGGCGCCATGTACCACGACTACGCCGTCCGCATGGTCGACGCACCCGAAGGCGTCGAGGGCTACATATCCACCGGCAGCGCGGCCAGCGTGGTCTCCGGCCGCGTCGCCTACACCCTCGGCCTCGAAGGCCCGACGGTCACCGTCGACACCGCCTGCTCGTCCTCGCTCGTCGCCCTGCACCTGGCCGCCTCCGCGCTGCGCCAGGGGGAGTGCTCCCTCGCCCTGGCCGCCGGCGTGACGGTGATGTCCAACGTCGGCACCTTCGTCGAGTTCAGCCGCCAGCGGGGTCTGGCGGCCGACGGCCGCTGCAAGTCCTTCGCCGCCGCCGCCGACGGCACCGCTTTCGGCGAGGGTGTCGGCGTCCTCCTCCTGGAGAAGCTGTCCGATGCGCGCCGCAACGGCCACGAGATCCTCGCCGTACTGCGCGGCTCCGCCGTCAACCAGGACGGCGCCAGCAGCGGCCTGACCGCCCCTAACGGCCCCTCACAGCAGCGCGTCATCCGCCAAGCCCTGGACGGCGCCGGCCTTGAGCCGTCGGACGTGGACGCGGTGGAGGCCCACGGCACCGGCACGTCCCTCGGCGACCCGATCGAGGCGCAGGCGCTGATCGAGACGTACGGCCAGGAGCGCACCCCCGAACAGCCCCTGTGGCTGGGCTCGTTGAAGTCGAACATCGGTCACACTCAGGCCGCCGCAGGGGTCGGCGGCGTCATCAAGATGGTCATGGCACTGCGCAACGGCGTCCTGCCCAGGACCCTGCACGTGGACGAGCCCTCGCCGCAGATCGACTGGGAGGCGGGCGCGGTCGAGCTGCTGACCGAACAGCGCGACTGGCCCGCGACCGATGCGCCGCGCCGCGCCGCCGTCTCCTCTTTCGGCATCAGCGGCACCAACGCCCACGCCATCCTGGAACAGGCCCCGGAACGGGTTTCCGAGGACGCGCAGGGCGAGCAGGACGCGGCGCCGCAGGCGCCTGCGGCGCTCGCCGCGCCGGTGCCGTTCGTGCTCGCGGGCCGCAGCGAGCAGGCGCTCGCCGACCAGGCGGCCCGGCTCGCGGCGTACGTGGAGGAGCGCGCGGAACTGCGTCCGCTGGACGTCGCCTTCTCACTGGCCACGACCCGCTCGGCCTTCGAACACCGGGCCACACTGGTCGCTTCGAACCGTGACGAACTGCTCGCCGCACTGGGCGACGTGCGCGCGGCGGGGCCGGTGGCGGGGGGTCGGCTGGGGTTGTTGTTTACGGGGCAGGGGGCTCAGCGGGCCGGTATGGGGCGGGAGTTGTATGCCGCGTATCCGGTGTTCGCGGAGGCCTTCGACGAGGTCTGTGCCCGGTTGGATGGTGAGCTGGGGCGGTCGCTGAAGGGTGTGGTCTTCGACGGGGATGGGGAGGGGCTGTTGGACCGTACGCGGTTCACGCAGGCGGCTCTGTTCGCGGTCGAGGTCGCGCTGTATCGGCTGGTGGAGTCGTGGGGCGTACGTCCTGACGCCCTGCTCGGTCATTCGGTCGGGGAGATCGCGGCTGCGCACGTGGCCGGTGTGCTCTCGCTCGATGACGCGTGTGCGCTGGTTGCTGCTCGTGGCCGGCTGATGGATGCCCTGCCGGAGGGCGGGGCCATGGTCGCGGTGGAAGCCGCTGAGGATGAGGTCCGTGCCGTTCTGGTCGCGGGTGTGTCGATCGCGGCGGTGAATGGTCCGCAGGCGGTGGTGATCTCCGGTGACGAGGCTCCGGTGGAGCAGGTCGCCGCTGTACTCGCTGAACAGGGTGCGCGGGTCAAGCGGCTGTCGGTCAGTCATGCGTTTCATTCGGCTCGTATGGAGCCGATGCTGGAGGAGTTCCGTGCGGTCGCGGCCTCGCTGTCGTACGAGACCGCCCGCATCCCGGTCGTCTCCAACCTGACCGGTGGGGTCGCGGGTCCGGAGTTGTCGACCCCGGAGTACTGGGTGAGGCATGTCCGTGAGGCGGTCCGGTTCGCCGACGGCGTTCAGACTCTCCACTCGCAGGGGATCACCCGCTTCGTCGAACTGGGTCCGGACGGTGTCCTGACGGCGATGGCGCAAGGCGTGCTCACCGACGTCGAGGACAGGCTGTTCGTGTCCGTGATGCGGTCCGACCGCGATGAGGCCAGCACCCTCGTCACCGGGCTCGGCCAGCTCCACGCCCACGGCGGCACGGTGGACT
>NZ_JBICVV010000058.1:0-6853 GCF_043199295.1 Streptomyces sp. NPDC048612 | reverse complement strand
CCTGCCACTGCGAACCCTGACCCGGGAACACAAAAACCACCCGACCCGCATCCGAGGCAACACCCTCAACCACACCAGCCGCACCACGACCCTCAGCAACAGCCTCAAGCCCCACCACCAGCTCATCCCGCGACGCACCCACCACCACAGCCCGTTGCTCCAACGCCGCCCGCGACGTCGCCAGCGAGAAGCCGACGTCCGCCGGCGACTCATCCGCAACGGACACCGCAGCCGCCAGCCGCGCAGCCTGCCCCCGCAACGCCGCCGCCGACCGACCCGACAGCACCCACGGCACCGGCACACCACCCACCAGCTCAACGGGCTCAACGCTCCCCGCGGCAGCCGCCACCTCGGGGGCCTGCTCAAGCACCACATGCGCATTCGTGCCGCTCATCCCAAACGACGACACACCGGCCCGGCGCAGACGGCCCTCGGCATCCGGCCAGGCCCGCGCCTCGGTGAGGAGGCGGACGTTGCCCTCGGTCCAGTCGACGTGTGGGGTCGGCTCGTCCACATGCAGGGTCTTCGGCAGCAGCCCGTGCCGCATCGCCTCGACCATCTTGATGACGCCCGCGACACCCGCGGCGGCCTGGGTGTGACCGATGTTCGACTTCACCGAACCCAGCCACAGCGGACGTCCGGACTCCCGCCCCTGCCCATACGTCGCCAGCAACGCCTGCGCCTCGATCGGGTCGCCCAGCTTCGTACCCGTGCCGTGCGCCTCCACCACATCCACGTCCGACGCTTCCAGACGCGCGTTGGCCAGCGCCTTGCGGATCACGCGCTGCTGCGATGGGCCGTTCGGAGCCGTAAGGCCGTTCGACGCACCGTCCTGGTTGACGGCCGAACCCCGCACGACCGCGAGCACCTCGTGCCCGTTGCGCACCGCGTCCGACAGGCGCTCCACGAGCAGCATGCCCACGCCCTCGCCCCAGCCCGTGCCGTCCGCCGCGGCCGCGAAGGCCTTGCAGCGGCCATCCGCCGCCAGGCCGCCCTGGCGGCTGAACTCGACGAAGGTACCCGGCGTCGGCATGACCGTCACGCCACCGGCGAGGGCGAGGTCGCACTCGCCCTGGCGCAGTGATTGCGCCGCCAGGTGCAGGGCCACGAGCGACGACGAGCACGCCGTGTCGACCGTCACCGCCGGGCCTTCCAGGCCCAGTGTGTAGGCGACGCGCCCGGAGACAACGCTGCTCGCGTTGCCCGTGGCCAGGTGGCCCTCGACGTCCTCGGCGCTCTGGGTGAGCAGGGACACGTAGTCCTGGCTGCTCGCGCCGACGAAGACGCCGCCGGGGGTGCCGCGCAGCGAGCGCGGGTCGATGCCCGCCCGCTCCATGGTCTCCCAGGACACCTCCATCAGCAGCCGCTGCTGCGGGTCCATCGCCAGCGCCTCGCGCGGCGAGATCCCGAAGAAGGGGGCGTCGAAGTCGGCCGCCCCGTCCAGGAACCCACCCCGCTTGACCGCCGATACGCCCCTTCGGTCGGCGCCCTCGGCGAACAGCTCGTCCAGGTCCCAGCCCCGGTCCTCGGGGAAGGGGGCGATGACGTCGCCTTCGGCGGCGAGCAGCGACCACAGGCGCTCGGGGGTGTCGAGATTGCCGGGGTAGCGGCAGGCCATGCCGACGATCGCGACCGGCTCGTCGTCGCTCGCCTCCGTACGGCCCTGCGTGCCGTTGTCCGGGGTGCCGGCTTCGTTCGCGGGCAGGGTGCCGCGCAGCTTCGCGTTGAGGTGTCCGGCGAGTGCGGCGGGGGTCGGGTGGTCGAAGACGACGGAGGCCGGCAGCCGGATGCCGAGGGCGGACGAGAGCTCGTTGCGCAGTTCGACGGCGGTCAGCGAGCTGACGCCGAGTTCGCGGAACGCCTGCTCGGACCGTACGGCGTGCAGGCCGGCGGGCCCGTGGCCCAGTACCTCCGACGTACGGGAACGCACCAACTCTAGGAGCGCGGTGGCGCGTTCGGCTTCAGGCAGGGCGAGGAGCGTCCGGCCGTAGCCGGAGGTCTGGGGCGTACGGTCGGCGTCTGGCGCCTCGTCCGCACCTGCCTTGTCCCCGTCATCCCCGCCTTCCCTCACGTCGGACGCTTCGGGGAGCGCGGAGAGCAACGGGCTCGGGCGGGCGGCGGTGAAGGCGGGCGCGAACCGCTCCCAGTCGACATCGGCGACGACCACGTTCGGCCCGCCCGCAGCGAGGCTCAGGGCGGTGAGGGCGGCGTCCGGTGCCATGGGATCGAGTCCGCGCAGCCGGAGTTCGTCGCCGGTCTCACCGGCGGCCATCCCTTCGCCCTCCCACGGCCCCCACGCCAGCGAGGTCGCGACGAGACCGGAGGCGCGGCGGGCCTCGGCAAGAGCGTCGAGCCGGGCGTTGGCGGCCGCGTACGCCGCCTGGCCTCCGCTGCCCCACACACCCGAGACCGACGAGAAGAGCACAAACGCGTCCAGCTCACGATCCCGCGTCAGCTCGTCCAGAAGCAACGCACCCCGGACCTTGCCCTCGGCAACCGAGGCCAGTTCGTCCGGACCAGACTCCAGAAGCGGGGCGATACGAGTCACACCCGCCGCATGCACCACCGCATCCACCGGAATACGGTCCAGGAGACCGCCAAGAGCCGCACGATCGCCCACATCCAGAGCCTCGACGACCGCCTCACAACCGGCCGCGTTCAGCTCCTCGCACAGTTCGGCAGCACCCGGCGCGTCCGGACCACGACGACTGACCAGCACCACACGCTCAGCACCCTGCGCAGCCGCCCATCGAGCCACCCGAGAACCCAGACCACCCGTACCACCCGTGATCAGCACCGTGCCCCGAGGACTCCAGCCCTCACCCGACAGCGGCACCCGCACGAGACGACGGGCAAAGACCCCGCCCGTACGCACCGCGACCTGGTCCTCGCCGCCGCCGGCGGCGGCCAGCACACCGCAGACGCGGTCCCACACCCGGGCATCAGGCGACTCGGGGAGGTCGATCGACCCACCCCACACCTGAGGAAGTTCAAGACCCGCTACCCGGCCCGAACCCCACACCGCGGCGGCATCCAGGTCCGTGGCCGTGGCGTCGGCAGGCCCAGTGGAGACGGCGCCCCTGGTCAGGCACCACAGCCGGGCCCCCGTGGGCTCGACGGCCCGGACCAGCGCAGGCAGCAGCTCCACCGAGGTCAGCAGGGACACGACGAGACCGGCACCACTCTCGTCGAGCAGCCCCGCGAATTCCTGGGTGCCCTCGGGTACTTCGACCACGGAAGCGCCTCGCGCGGCCAGGGCGGCAGCCGCCTCCCTCGCCCAGTCGGGGGCATCGGCACCGAGCAGGGCTTGCGCCTCCAGGGGGCCGGAGGCGGAATCCGGCAGCGGGGTCCACTCGACGCCGTACGTCCAACCGTCGATCGCGGAACGGACGCGGCGGCGCTGTCGCCAGGAGGTCAGGGCCGGCAGGACGGGGGCAAGCTGATCGGCATCGAGCGAAAGCACATCGGCCAGCGCCCCCGGCTCACCCCCCTCGACGGCATCCCAGAACTCGGCGTCCACACCGTCCTGCCGAGGAACGGCGGCCGGGGTCGCGTCGAGCCAGTAGCGGCTGCGCTGGAAGGCGTACGTGGGGAGAGCGACGCGGCGGGCACCCGTACCGGCAAAGAACGCCGACCAGTCCACCGTGCCGCCGTGGGCGTGGAGCTGGCCGAGCCCGGTGACGAGGCTGTGGGCCTCGTCGCGGTCCTTGCGCAGGACCGGAACGAAGAGGGCGTCCTCGGCGTCGGTGAGGGTGGACTGCGCCATGGCCGACAGGACACCGTCCGGGCCCAGCTCGACGAACCGGGTGACGCCCTGGGCGTGGAGAGTCTGGACGCCGTCGGCGAAACGCACCGCCTCACGAACATGCCTCACCCAGTACTCCGGAGTGGACAACTCCGGACCCGCGACCCCACCGGTCAGGTTCGACACGACCGGAATACGCGCGGTCTCATACGACAGCGAGGCCGCGACCGCACGGAACTCCTCCAACATCGGCTCCATACGAGCCGAATGAAACGCATGACTGACCGACAACTTCTTCGTACGCGCACCCTGCTCAGCGAGTACCGCAGCGACCTGCTCCACCGGAGCCTCGTCACCGGAGATCACCACCGCACGCGGACCATTCACCGCCGCGATCGACACACCCTCGACCAGAGCCGCACGGACCTCATCCTCAGCCGCCTCGACCGCGACCATGGCCCCGCCCTCCGGCAGGGCATCCATCAGCCGGCCACGAGCAGCAACCAGCGCACACGCGTCATCGAGCGAGAGCACACCGGCCACGTGCGCAGCCGCGATCTCTCCGACCGAATGACCGAGCAGGGCGTCAGGACGTACACCCCACGACTCCACCAGCCGATACAGGGCAACCTCGACCGCGAACAGAGCCGCCTGCGTGAACCGCGTACGGTCCAACAGCCCCTCCCCGCCCCCGTCGAACACCACACCCTTCAAAGACCGACCCAGCTCACCATCCAACCGGGCACAGACCTCGTCGAAGACCTCCGCGAACACCGAATACGCGGCATACAACTCCCGCCCCATACCAGCCCGCTGAGCACCCTGCCCCGTAAACAACAACCCCAGGCCACCCGTAGACACCGGCCCACGAACCTTCAGGTCCCCCAGCCCAGCGAGCAGCTCATCCCGCGACGAACCCACCACCACAGCCCGGTGCTCCAACACCGCCCGAGACGTCACCAACGAGAAACCCACATCCACCGGCGACTCATCCGCAACAGACACCGCAGCCGCCAACCGCACCGCCTGCGATCGCAACGCCGCCTCCGTGCCACCGGAGAGCACCCACGGCACCGACACACCATCCACCACAGCGCCAGCCACCGGCTCAACCGCAGGTGCCTGCTCAAGTACCACGTGGGCGTTCGTCCCGCTCACGCCGAACGACGACACGCCCGAACGGCGCGGCTGTCCGTCCACGCTCGGCCACTCCCGCTCCTCGGTGAGCAACTCGACCTCGCCGGCCGACCAGTCCACGTGCGGCGAAGGCTCGTCCACGTGCAGCGTCTTCGGAAGGACCCCATGCCGCATGGCCTCGACCATCTTGATCACGCCCGCGACACCTGCCGCGGCCTGCGTGTGACCGATGTTCGACTTCACCGAACCCAACCACAACGGCCGGTCCCCGTCGCGGCCTTGCCCGTACGTCGTGAGAAGCGCCTGCGCCTCGATCGGGTCACCCAATGTCGTACCCGTACCGTGCGCCTCCACCGCATCCACGTCCGACGCCGACAGACCTGCGCTCTCCAGCGCCGCGCGGATCACGCGCTGCTGCGACGGACCATTCGGAGCCGTAAGACCGTTAGACGCACCGTCCTGATTGACCGCCGAACCCCGCACGACCGCGAGCACCTCGTGACCGTTGCGCACCGCGTCCGACAGGCGCTCCACGAGCAGCATGCCCACGCCTTCGGCGAAGCCGGTCCCGTTCGCCGCGCCGGCGAACGACCGGCAGCGGCCGTCCGCCGACAGACCACCCTGACGCGAGAACTCCGAGAAGAGTCCCGGTGTCGACATCACCGTGACACCGCCGGCGAGCGCCATGTCGCACTCGCCCTGGCGCAACGATTGCACCGCCAGGTGCAGGGCCACGAGCGACGACGAACACGCCGTGTCCACCGTCACCGCCGGACCCTCGAGCCCGAAGGTATAGGAGACGCGGCCAGAGGCCACACTGCCCGCGCTGCCGTTTCCGAGGAAGCCTTCGAGGTCTTCGGGAATCTCGGTCAAACGGCTGGCGTAATCGTGATACATCACGCCCGCGAACACACCCGTACGACTCCCCCGCACCGCATCAGGACTCAGCCCCGCCCGCTCAAACACCTCCCACGACGTCTCCAAAAGCAGACGCTGCTGCGGATCCATCGCCAACGCCTCACGCGGCGAAATCCCGAACAGACCAGCATCAAAATCCGCCGCATCCCGCAGAAAACCACCAACCCGAGCAAACGCACCCCCCGCCGCCCAACCACGGTCCGACGGAAACGCACCCACCCCGTCCCGCCCCGAGACCACCAGATCCCACAAATCCTCCGGAGAACTCACACCCCCCGGATAACGACACCCCATCCCCACAATCGCCACCGGCTCATCCACCACCGACGCCCGCACCACACCACCAGACGACGACACAACCGAAGCCGAAGACCAAGGCGAAGAGCCAGAAGAAACAGATCCCCCCGCCAACTCACCACACAAAAACTCCGCCAACACACGCGGCGTCGGATGATCGAAAACCAACGTCGCCGGCAACCGCAGCCCCGTCACCGACGCCACACGATTACGCAACTCCACAGCCGTCAACGAATCAAAACCCAGATCCTTGAACGCCCGCGACTCACCCACCGCCGCCACATCGCCATACCCCAACACCACCGCAACCTGCTCACGCACCAACCCCAGCACACGACCCACACGCTCCTCAGGGGTCAGTCCACTCAGCCGGTCGGCGAGCGCGGAGCCCGCAGTGTCCGCTCCCGTGGGTGTGCCGGAGGCCGCAGCGGAGGCGCGGGGACGCACCGGCCGGACGAGGGTGCTCAGCAGCGGTATCACGCCGGTCTCTGCCGACCGGGCGCGCAGGGCGGCAAGCTCGATGCGGGCGGGCATCAGGAAGGGCTCGCCGTTCGCGAGGGCCAGGTCGAAGAGCGCGAGACCCTCCGCCGACGCCAACGGACGCCCACCCGAACGCCCAAGACGCCGCAGGTCCTCACCACTCAAATGCCCGGTCATCCCACTGGCCTCGGCCCACAGACCCCACGCCAACGACTGCCCCGTCAAACCCCGCCCACGCCGATACCGCGCCAACCCGTCCAACACCGCATTCGCCGC
>NZ_JBICVV010000057.1:0-6975 GCF_043199295.1 Streptomyces sp. NPDC048612 | reverse complement strand
TGCTGTCGCGGACATCGACTGGGCCACCTTCGCCCCGGCCTACACCGCCGTACGCCCCAGCCCCTTCCTCGACCGCATCAGCGAAGCGCGTGCTGTGGTGGGGGCGGGTTCTGGTGTGGTGGGTGAACTGCGTGGGCGGTTGGCGGGTGTTGCGGAGGATGACTGGTATCGGGTCGTTTTGGATCTGGTGCGGGTGTCGGCTGCGGGTGTTCTTGGTCATGGGTCTACGGAGGGTGTTCCTGTCCGTAAGGCGTTCCGTGAGATGGGTTTCAGCTCGCTGACCGCGGTGGAGCTGAAGAACCTTCTGAGTGCTGCCACCGGCCTCATCCTCCCCGCGACGCTCGTCTTCGACCACCCGACCCCCGAGGAGCTGGCGCAGCACTTGGTGGGCGAACTGCGCGGCGAGGACGCCACCGCACCGGTCACCGTCGCCTCGGCTGCCGTCTCGGACGAACCGGTCGCGATCGTCGGCATGGCCTGCCGCTTCCCCGGCGGGGCCGGCTCCCCGGGGGAGTTCTGGGACCTCGTGGCGTCCGGCGCGGACGCGGTATCGGCCTTCCCGGAGGACCGGGGCTGGAGCGTGCGCGAGTTGTACGACGCCGACCCGGACAGGTCCGGTGCCTCGTACGTACGTGAGGGCGGATTCCTCTACGACGCGGCCGAGTTCGACGCGGAGCTGTTCGGGATCTCGCCCCGCGAGGCACTGGCCATGGACCCGCAGCAGCGCCTCCTCCTGGAAACCTCGTGGGAGGCCTTCGAGCGGGCGGGCATCCCCGTGGACACCGTCCGGGGCAGCCGGTCGGGTGTCTTCGTGGGGACGAACGGCCAGGACTACATGTCCCTCGCGGCGACCTCCGATGACGACATGGGCGGCTACATCGCAACGGGCAACGCCGCGAGCGTCGTCTCGGGTCGCCTCTCGTACACCTTCGGGCTCGAAGGCCCAGCCGTCACCGTCGACACCGCCTGCTCGTCGTCGCTCGTCGCGCTGCACTGGGCCACCCAGTCACTGCGCCAGGGCGAGTGCGACATGGCGCTCGCCGGTGGTGTGACGGTCATGTCGACGCCGGGCGCCTTCGTGGAGTTCAGCCGCCAGCGCGCTCTCGCCACGGACGGCCGCTGCAAGCCGTTCAGCGCGGACGCGGACGGTACGGGCTGGGGCGAGGGCGTGGGCATGCTCGTCCTTGAGCGCCTGTCCGACGCCGAGCGCAACGGCCACGAGGTGCTGGCCGTCGTGCGGGGCAGCGCGGTGAACCAGGACGGTGCGTCGAATGGTCTTACGGCTCCGAATGGTCCATCGCAGCAGCGGGTGATCCGCCAGGCGCTGGCCAATGCCGGTCTGACTCCAGCCGATGTGGATGCGGTGGAGGCGCACGGTACGGGGACGGCCCTCGGGGACCCGATCGAGGCGCAGGCGCTCCTTGCGACGTATGGGCAGGACCGTGACGCGGACCGTCCGCTGTGGCTGGGCTCCGTTAAGTCGAATATCGGTCACACGCAGGCCGCCGCTGGTGTCGCGGGCATCATCAAGATGGTCGAGGCCATGCGGCACGGGAGTCTGCCTAAGTCGCTTCATGCCGATGAGCCGACCCCGCACGTCGACTGGTCGGTGGGTGCGGTCGAGCTGCTGACCGAGCAGCGCGACTGGCCCGCTACCGACGAGCCCCGCCGGGCCGGCGTCTCCTCCTTCGGCGTGAGCGGCACCAACGCCCACGTGATCCTGGAGCAGGCGCCCGCGCCGGTTCGGAGTGCTTCCGAACCGGTGGGTGGTGTGCTGGTGCCGTGGGTGGTGTCGGGCAGGTCGGCGGAGGCGTTGCGGGGGCAGGCTGCGCGGCTTGCGGCTGCGGTGTCTGTTGCGGATGAGTCGCCGGCGGACGTCGGCTTCTCGCTGGCGACGTCGCGGGCGCAGTTGGAGCACCGGGCTGTGGTGGTGGGTGCGTCGCGGGATGAGCTGGTGGTGGGGCTTGAGGCTGTTGCTGAGGGTCGTGGTGTGGCTGGTGTGGTTGAGGGTGTTGCCTCGGATGCGGGTCGGGTGGTTTTTGTGTTCCCGGGTCAGGGTTCGCAGTGGCAGGGCATGGCGTTGGAGTTGATGGAGTCTTCGCCGGTGTTCGCGGCGCGGATGGCTGAGTGTGGTGAGGCTCTGGCTGCGTTTACGGATTGGTCGCTTGAGGACGCCTTGCACAACCGGGTCGATGCCGAGCGGGTCGATGTGGTTCAGCCGTTGCTGTTCGCCGTGATGGTGTCCCTGGCCACTGTCTGGCAGGACTGGGGGATCCGTCCCTCAGCGGTGATCGGCCACTCGCAGGGCGAGATCGCCGCTGCGTGTGTCGCCGGCGCATTGTCTCTGGAGGATGCGGCGCGTGTCGTCGCGCTCCGGTCGAAGGCGATTGTGGCGTTGGCGGGCAAGGGCGGCATGGTGTCTGTGCCGTTGCCGGTGGGCCGGGTGCGTGAGGAGTTGTCCGGCTTTGAGGGCCGGGTCTCGGTCGCGGCTGTCAATGGGCCGAACTCCGTGGTGATTTCCGGTGATGTGGAGGGTCTGGACGAGCTTCTTGCCCGCTGGTCCGGGACGGATGTGCGGGCGCGGCGTATCGCGGTCGACTACGCCTCGCACTCCGCGCATGTCGAGGAACTGCGCGAGGAACTCCTCGACGTACTGTCGCCGATCCGCCCGCAAGCGGGTGAGATACCCGTCTACTCCACGGTGACCGGCCAGGTCGAGGACGGTTCCGCCTTCGATGCGGAGTACTGGTTCACGAGCCTGCGCCAGACGGTGGAGTTCGAGACCGCGACGCGCATGCTGATCGACGACGGCTATGGCGTGTTCGTCGAGTCCAGCCCCCACCCGGTCGTCAGTATCGGTGTTCAGGAGACCATTGAGGACGCGGGCTCCCCGGCGGTCACGGTCGGTTCGCTGCGCCGTAACGACGGGGACCTCGACCGTCTCCTGACCTCCCTGGCCGAACTGCACGTCCACGGCGTCACACCGGACTGGTCCAAGGTCTTCCCGTCCGACGCCCGCCGCGTCGACCTGCCCACCTACGCCTTTCAACACCAGCACTACTGGCCCTCCACCCCGACCGGCACCCCCACCCCCACCCCTTCGTCCACCCCCGCCGACCACGCCTTCTGGGACACCGTCGAGCGCGAGGACATCGCCGCTGTTGCCGAGACCCTGGGGATCGACCCCGAGGCGCGGTTCTCCGCCGTGCTTCCCGCGCTCTCCGCCTGGCGGCGCGGCCGGCAGCGGGGCGCGGTCCTCGACTCCTGGCGCTACCGGGCGACATGGCAGCCGCTCGCCGAGCTTCCGGTCATGGGGCAGGACACCGTGCTCGCCGGGGACTGGCTCGTGGCCGTTCCCGCCGAGTACGCCGATGCCCCCTGGACGGCCGAGGTCCTCGGTGCCCTGACGGCCCACGGGGCCCGTACCAAGGTCCTCGAACTGGGCGCGGCGGAGACCGACCCGGACTCGCTGGTCCCGACTCTGGCGCGGGGCGGAGACTCCGCGTGGCGCGGTGTCGTCTCGCTGCTCGCCGTCGCCGACGCGTCCGGCTCCGAGCACCCCTCGGCGGCCACCGGACTGCTGCTGACCAGCGCTCTCACCAGTGCCCTCGCGGCCGCCGAGGTGACGGCGCCGCTGTGGTGCCTGACCCGCGAGGCCGTTTCCACGGCGCCCGGCGACCCGGCCCGCAGCCTCTTCGGATCCCAGATCTGGGGTTTCGGCAGGGTTGCCGCGCTCGAGTTCCCGAAGCTGTGGGGCGGCATGCTCGACCTACCCGCGACCGTGGACACCCGCGTGGCGTCCCGGCTCGCGGGGGCCCTGGCCCGAGCCACGGAGACCGGTGCGGCGTCGAGCGCGGAAGACCAACTGGCCGTCCGCGCCTCGGGTTCGTTCGCCCGACGGCTCGTCCGCGTGCCGCTGGCCGGAAAGTCACCGGTACGGGAGTGGAAGCCTGAGGGCTCTGTCTTGGTCATCGGCGGCACCGGAGCGCTGGGCGCGCACGTGGCCAGGTGGCTGGCGGAGAACGGCGCCGAGCACCTCGTACTGAGCAGCAGGCGCGGCGAGGCCGGTCCGGGCGCGCCCGAACTCGCCGCCGAACTGACCGCTCTCGGCACCCGGGTGACGCTCGCGGCCTGCGACACCGCCGACCGAGACGCCCTGGCGGACCTCCTTCGGGAGCACCCGGTCACCGCCGTGTTCCACACCGCGGGCGTGCTCGACGACAGCGTGATCACCGGCCTGACCCCGCAGCGCTACGAGACAGTCCTGCGGCCCAAGGTCCAGGGCACGCTCAACCTGCACGAACTCACCAGGGACTCGAACCTGTCGGCCTTCGTGCTCTTCTCCTCGCTCGCCGGTACGACCGGCGGCGCGGGCCAGGCCAACTACGCGGCCGCCAACACCTTCCTCGACGGACTCGCCGAGCACCGCCGTGCCGAGGGCCTGCCCGCCACCTCCGTGGCGTGGGGCGCCTGGGGCGGAGGCGGCCTCGCCGAGGAGAGCGAGGTGCGCGAACAGCGGCTCAGCCAGGGCGGGATGGTACGCATGGCCCCCGGCACCGCCGTCGCCGCCCTCGCGCAGGCCCTGGACCACGACGACACCCTCGTCACGGTCGCCGACATCGACTGGGCCAGGTTCGCACCCGGGTTCACCGCGGTGCGGCCCAGCCCGCTCCTGACAGGCGTGCCCGAGGCACAGTCAGCGCAGGCGGCAGCGCAGGCGGCCGAGCGGGGCGGTGCCGACCGGGAGGCGACCGGTGAGCCCGTCGGCACACTGCGTGCCCGGCTGGCCGGAACGACCCCTGCGGAGGCCCAGCGCATGCTCCTGGACCTGGTACGGACGCAGACCGCGCTCGTCCTCGGCCACACATTGGCCGAGGCGGTGTCGCCCAGCCGCGCGCTCAAGGCCCTCGGATTCGACTCGCTCACCGCCGTTGACCTGCGCAATCGGCTCAACGCGGCCTGCGACCTGAACCTGCCCAGAACTCTGGTCTTCGACCACCCCACCCCGCAGGCGATCGCAGAGCACCTGGGATCCCTGCTCATCGAGGGCGCGGGTGCGCCGCAGGACGAGGCCCTGCGGGACTTCGAGTCGCTGGCGTCCGCGCTCACCGGGAGCGCCCTCGACGAGATCACCCGCGCCACCATCCTCGTACGCCTGCGGGCCCTGCTCGCCGAGGCCGACGACATCGCCGCCGGGACTCCGGACGATGAACCCGGACACGGGCCGGCCGACGCGGGAGAAGCCGCCGATGCCCCGGAAGGCGGCAACGGCGGACCCCAGAAGATCTCAGACTCGGCCTCGGACGAGGAAATGTTCAAGCTGCTCGGCCAGAGATTCGGCATCTCGTAAATCGCTGCCCGCCCTTCGCCGACGACCGATCTGGAGAGGTACCGATGCCGAACCCGCACGCGAACCGCGCGCACGAGGAGTCCCCTGTGGCGTCGAACGCGCCGTCCAACGCGCCGTTGGGTACGCCCGGGCGCTCAACCCCCGGCACCACCGAGGAGAAGCTCCGCTACTTCCTCAAGCGCACCACGGCGGAGCTGGAAGACGCCCACAAGCGCCTGCGGGCGGCCGAGGCGAAGAGCGCCGAACCTCTGGCGATCATCGGCATGGGCTGCCGCTTCCCCGGGGACGTACGCTCCCCCGAGCAGCTGTGGAACCTCGTCGCCGACGGCACCGACGCCCTCTCCGAACTGCCCACGGACCGCGGCTGGGACATCGAGGGACTCTACGACCCCGACGCGCGCCGCTCCGGCACCTTCTACGCGCGCCAGGGCGGGTTCGTGTACGACGCCGGTGACTTCGACCCCGTGTTCTTCGGGATCTCCCCGCGCGAGGCGCTCTCCATGGACCCGCAGCAGCGGCTGCTCCTGGAGACCTCGTGGGAGGCCATCGAGCGCGCCGGCATCGACCCGCACTCGCTGCGCGGCAGCCGCACCGGTGTCTTCGTCGGCACGAACGGGCAGGACTACACCACCCTCGTGGTCGGCGCCGACGCCGCCGTCGACGGCCATCTGCTCACCGGCAACGCCGCGAGCGTCGTGTCCGGCCGCGTCGCTTACACCCTCGGCCTTGAGGGCCCCACACTCACCGTCGACACCGCGTGCTCCGCCTCCCTCGTCTCCCTCCACCTGGCGGCCCAGGCGCTGCGCCAGGGCGAGTGCAGCCTGGCACTCGCGGGCGGCGCGACGGTGATGTCGACGCCCGCGCTCTTCGTCGAGTTCAGCCGCCAGGGAGGCATGTCCGGCGACGGGCGCTGCAAGGCCTTCGCGGCGGCGGCCGACGGTACGGGCTGGGGCGAGGGCGCCGGCATGCTCGTCCTTGAGCGCCTGTCCGACGCGCGCCGCAACGGCCACGAGGTGCTCGCCGTGATCCGGGGCAGCGCCGTGAACCAGGACGGTGCGTCGAACGGTCTGACGGCACCGAACGGCCCGTCGCAGCGGCGGGTGATCCTGCAGGCCCTGTCCAACGCCCGGCTCGCGCCGTCGGACGTGGACGCGGTGGAGGCGCACGGTACGGGTACGAAGCTCGGGGACCCGATCGAGGCGCAGGCGCTTCTCGCGACGTACGGGCAGGGGCGGGAGCCCGACCGCCCGTTGTGGCTGGGATCGGTCAAGTCGAACATCGGTCACACGCAGGCCGCCGCGGGTGTCGCGGGCGTCATCAAGATGGTCGAGGCCATGCGGCACGGCGTCCTGCCCAGGACCCTGCACGTCGACGAGCCGACCCCGCACGTGGACTGGTCGGCCGGCGCGGTGGAACTGCTCACCGAGGAGCGGGAGTGGGGGGCGGGGGCGGACGGCACGGCCCGGCCGCTGCGCGCGGGCATCTCGGCCTTTGGCGTGAGCGGGACGAACGCGCATTTGATACTTGAGCAGGCGTCTGCGGACGAGGCGGCGGCTGGCGCTGTGGTGGATGGTGTGCCGGTGCCGTGGGTGCTCTCCGGTGGCACGGAGGCGGCGTTGCGATCG
>NZ_JBICVV010000056.1:0-7669 GCF_043199295.1 Streptomyces sp. NPDC048612 | reverse complement strand
TCGGACGTAAAGCGAAGCAGTCCGAACACCCACCCCGGAGGCCCCGAACCCGTCACCCACCACACACCGGGGCCCCACCCCACCAACCCCCTCCCGCCGAAGGCGAAAAACAGGTCACGGCGGGGCCACCCGACAACGTGGGAGGCGGCGCTACGAGCGCAAAGAGGTGCGGTGGAGGACCACCAAGTCGGCCGTGTCGCCGAGCAGTACATACGTCGAGCGCGGATGCCGCGCCGCGGCATCCGCGAGCGCTTGGCGGGGCGAGGCCTCGTCCCGTAGCTGGAGGGCGATGTAGTCGGGCGACAGCCCGCCCGTGTCGCCGGTCCAGAAGACGCGGGTGCGGTGGACGAGGCGGCTGAGCGGGCGGATGTCGGACTCCACGGTCGCCCCGTCGGGGATGCGGCCCAGCAGCTTCTCGTCGGCGGTGACGACCGTCGGGGTGCTGTAGGTGGCGGGTTCGGTGAGGCGGCTCAGGGGGAGGGCGGAGGTCAGTGCGAGGGCCGTGGCGAGGACGGCGGCCGGCAGGTGGTGGGCGTACGAGCGGAGCCAGGGGCGGGCCGATACCCGTACTCGCGGCAGGGCGTCGATCAGCGCGAGGAAGACGACCGGCATCAGGACGGCGCTGTAGTGCCAGTCGGTGCCCCAGTAGTGGGGCTCGTGCGAGAGGAAGCGCCAGCCCAGGGTGGGCAGGGCGACCAGGAGGAGCGGGGAGCGCAGCGCGAGCATGCCGGTGGTGGGCAGCAGCACCCACAGGGTGGTGCGGACGGCGGTGTCGAGGGGGATGGTGGCCCCGGCACCCTCGGCGCCGAACTTGCTCCAGTAGTCGTACGAGCCGGAGCCGTTGAAGGCGGGTATCAGCAGGCCGAGGGTGAGCGCGGTGGCGGTGATGCCGAAGGCGACCAGGCCGATGGCCAGGGGGCTGGCCCGCCGGGTGCGGAGCAGAGCGAGCGCGCCGATGGTGGCCGCGGTCACCCCGAGGTCCTCCTTGACCAGCACCAGGGGCGCGGCCCAGCAGACCACCGCGGTCCACCGTCCGCGCAGCACCGCTTCCAGTGCGAAGGCGATCAGCGGCACCGCGAAGGCGATCTCGTGGAAGTCGAAGTCGACGGCCTTCTGTACGCCCCAGGACATGCCGTAGGCGACGCCGAGGGCCAGGCCGGGGACGCGGCCCAGGTAGCGGGCGGCGGCGCGGGCGACCGGCAGCACGGACAGCGCGAACAGTGCGGCCTGCGCGGTCAGCAGGGTCAGGGGGGAGGGGAACAGCCGGTAGAAGGGGGCGAGGACGACCAGTACGGGGCTGAAGTGGTCCCCGAGGATGTTGGTGCCGGGGCCCTTGAGGTCGACGATCGGGGCCTGGAAGTGGGCGTAGCCGCGTATGGCCTGTTCGAAGATGCCCACGTCCCAGGAGGAGAGGGACAGGGTCCGGAACCGGTGGTAGGACAGCAGCGCGAACGCGACGAAGAAGAACGCGGCGGCCCAGTAGGGGTCGAGGTGCGGGGCGCGGAGGGGCGCGGTCCGGGTACGCAGGCGCTCGGCGGCGCGCCGCAGCCGCCCGGACGCGGAGGGCGGTGCGCCGGCGGCCGGGGCCGCGGGGGCGTCCGGCTCGGCGGTCCGCTGTGACGGGATGGTGCCCCGGTCGGCTCCCGGAATCCGGCCGGGGGCGTCGCCCCCGGCCGTTGCTGCCGCCCTGTCCATGCGGAACCTCACTCTCCCCTGCTCGAAAAGATACTCGAAGCGGCTGACCGGCCCGCCCGGTAGCCGCTACGCGGCCGGCAGTGGGTCAGACGGCTGCACGGGGCGGCGCGTTCCCGGGGGGGGAGGGCCGCCGGCCGGGTACCGCGGATTCGCGGTACCGGGCCGGGGAGGGGAGCCGGTGGATCGGCGGGCAGGCTTCCAGCGCACGGTGTCGGGCCGGGGAGGGTGCAGGGATCAAGCCGGGGCGGGCGGCTCGACTTGCCGTCCCGGAGCGCTATGACCCGTGCCCGCTACACCTCGGGGTGTGGCAGCGAGGCGTCGGTTTCAGGGGTGACGGCGTGTTCAGCGCCGCCTCCGTACTCGTCCAGGAGCCATTGACAGTCCAACGCGAGCTGGGCGATCTGGACGTGTGCTGACAGCACTCCCTCCCCGAGGCCCCGCCCGGCCTGAAACCGGATACCGCTCAACCGGCCCGTCAGCAGGGACCACTCCATACTGCCGCGCCACATCAGATCCGCTGAGTCCTTGGCTTCCACCAGCAGCTCGGCGATGTGTCCCCGGAGCAACAGTTCCAGGTCGGCAAGCTCACGTGGCTCCGCTGACGATCCACGCAGGGCTTGAGCCTCGTCGATCGTGGACTGGACGGTGGCAATGTCGATCGGGTGCGTGGGCCGACCCGGTCGGTGGCGCCTCCTCGGGCTGGCGGGAGCCTGCTGGGACCTCAGCGTCTGGCCCCCGTCAGGCGGACGATCGTGGTGCTGACCGGTCGGTGCGGTAGTGGGTTGAGTCACCTTGGTTCCCCTCATCTGGGCGTATGAGGATCGTGGCCCAGCGCAAGGGGAGAAAGTGACCCGGTGAGGGTCGGTCAGGATCAGCCTGTGGCATGGCACCATTCGGCGAAGCTCGTGAGCGACTCGGCGTCGGTGCGCTTCAACCGCCGCAGGGTGGCGGCATCTTGGCGGACCCACTGATGCTCGCGTGCGTGCTGTGGCGCGATGCTCCGCGCATGCTTCAGGGATGCGAAGGCGTGATCCGGATGCCCTGCCCACAGTTGGGCGCGGGCGAGTTCGATGTAGAACCCGGAACGCCGTTCGGCAGGAAGACTGAGAGGGGGCTGCCAGGCAGCCGCGACCTCCAGGGCGCGTCGTGCATGGCCGCCGCCAAGACTGACCGCCACGGACACTTCGTGGATGCGCACGCTGTCGGGGCCGAATGCGGTGCCGCGGTAGACGGATTCCGGTACCCGGTCGCCGAGAGCACGGGCACAGTCCAGGTGGGTGCCTGCCGCGTCGGCCTGCCCCGTTCGGCCGGCGATGACGGCTGCCCGCATATGTAAGGCGCCACGAGCAGCCAGTGCGGCGGTATCGCCAGAGGCCGGTACGGCGTCCAGGGCCAGCTCCAGCGCGCGGAGACCTGCGTGATGGGCACGGGCGGCAAAGAAGGTTTCGGTACGGACGTAGGCCACCGTCGCGTCCACCAGCGGGTCCCCGGCCCGGTGCGCCGCCCAGCGCATCACCTCGATGAGCCGGGCGGACAGGTCAAGGGCGCCGTATTTGTAGGCAACGGCATCCGCCGCCCGGTATGCGCTGACGAGCAGGCTGGCCACGGTTCCGCTGTCACCATCCGGCATGCGGTACAGCGCTCGGGACAACTCGGCCAGGAGCGCCGGTAGTTTGCGGCTGATGCGCACGTACTCGGCCCCCAGCCGCCATCTTTCTGCCTCGGAGACCGCGATGTGCAATTCGGTGAGGGAACGCACCGGCCCGTCGTCCGGCATGTCGTACGTGGCGAGCACGGCGGACAGGAGGGGCATCGCCTGGTTCACACGGTCTTCAGCGCGGTCGTAGCGGGGGAGCAGGACGGAGGGGTCGACTCCCAGAGCCGCTGCGAGCGATTCAAGAACGGTGTCTCCGGCTCCGCGGGCTCCTCGTTCGATCTTCCGGAGCGTCCCGAGGTGAATCTGCGCGGCGTCGGCGAGTTGCTGTTGAGTGAGGCGGGCCATCCGGCGTCGGTAGGCGATGCGCTTGCCTACACCGGTGTGAGCTTCGACGGCCATGGGGACTCCGTTCGGTGCAGCGACTCCGCACGGTACCCGCTTCGTGACACACAGGTGCGCGAACGAGCCCCTTCCGCAAGGACGTTGAGGTCGGGCGCGTCAGCCGCCCAGTGACCGTCCCTCAGCCGGACACCAACGGCAGCAGGTCATCAAGCCCCTCGATGCGCCAGTCCGCGGTTGCGGCTTCAGGGGTGTCGGCCCAGAGGTGCCCCCAGGGGCCGCGTCGCAGATGCGCGGTCCGGAGGCCGGCGGCGGCGGCCGGTGCGATGTCGTTGGCCGGGTGGTCCCCGACGTAGACGATGCGGTCGGGGGCGGTCTCGGCGAGCGCGATCAACCGCGTGAAGAATTCCGGCGCTGGTTTGGCGACGCCCCACTCGCCCGATGTGGCGAGGGCATCGACCGGCAGATTCAGGCCGCGCAACAACTCGCCCGCGCGAACGGTCTGATTCCCGGCGACAAGGACCCGGAAGCCGGCCGCGCGCAAGGCAGCGAGCGCCGGCCGGACATCGGGGTACAGGTCGCTCTCGTCAAGCGTCTCCCCGCGCCCCGCTTCCTCCCTCGCGGCGTACTCCGCGGCCAGGTCGATGCCGGGCTTGAGCAGGCGGACGGCGTCGGCGTTGTCCCGCCCCTGGGCGACCATGGCCCCGACCAGGGCGGACAGGGTGTGGCGTGGCACATCGAGCCAGTCGGCCCACGCTGCCCAGTATCGATCGTCGCTGGTCAGGGTCTCACCGACATCGAATACCACCGCTTCGATCATGCCGCCCACCCTACGACCGCCAAAAACGGAGAAGTCCGCCGACGGTGACGGCGACGAGAAGGAGCGCCGGAGCAGAAACCGCCCCCGCCCCAGATCGTTGGCCGAAGCAGTGGCCTGGGCCACGCCGACTCCATAGCATCGATCAATCAAGGTCGAGACTCCGTCGCACGATCTGCCGGGAGGCCAAGTGTTCCGCCGAAGGACAGCGCTCTCCGTATCCACCGCCGCCGCCCTGCTGGCCGCGACCCCGTTGCTCGCCGCCTGTGGGAACGACGCCCATCCCGGTGCCGCGGCCATCGTGGACGGGAAGCGGATCACCGTCTCGCAGTTGCAGGCGAAGGTGCGGGACGTGCGCGACGCCCAGGCCGAGTCCCCGCAGGGCGGCCAGATGATCATGACCAGCGGGCGGCTGAGCCTGGCCACCCTCAACGGCATGATCTTCGACGAGGTGCTGGCGCGCGGCGCGAAGGACGCCGGGGTGACGGTCAGCCGCAACGACGTCCAGAAGTGGCGGGCCAAGGCCGAGCAGCAGGCCGGCGGCGCCGCGCGGCTGAAGGCGATGTGGCTCCAGCAGGGCGTCGCCCCCGACGAGATCGACGCCATGGTCCGCAACCAGCTGATGCTCGACGGCGTCGCCGAGCATCTGCACGCGGACCGCCGGGCGCCGCAGGGTCAGCAGAAGCTCGCCCGCGCGCTGGCCACGACCTCCCGGTCCATGGGGATCGACGTCAATCCGCGGTTCGGCAAGTGGGACGACCGGCAGGTCATCCTCGGCGAGACCAAGGACCCGTGGATCACGGGGGAGCCCGCGAAGCAGCAGGCCTGAGCTGACGCCGCACGGCCGGCGGCCGGGGCCGGACACCGCCCGCACGGCCGGCGCCGGGCGGTGTCAGTGGGGTGCGTTACGTTCGAGGCGTGAACGCTGACGCCTCCGCCGCCCACACCGGCGCCGAAGCCCGCCCCGAGGGCACCGGCACCGGCCGCCTGGTCCTGCTCACCACCAGCCACCGGGTCGCCCCCGGACTCCTCTCCTGGCCCGCCTGGCAGATCGTCCGCGCGGCCGACCGCGTGCTGAGCGCCGATCCGGACCATCCGCAGCTGCCCTATCTGCGGGAGGCCGGCATCGAGGTGGAGACCGCCGCCCCCACCGCCCGCGAACTGGTCGACTACTGCGTCCCGGAGGACCGTACGGCCGTCGTGCTGACCTCGGCGGACGGTGAGAGCGCGCTGACCGACGGCCTGGCCCGGCTGGCCGGCTCCGGCCGCGAGACCATGCCGGACCTGGAGCTGCTGCCCGGCTCCTACGACCTGCCCGGTGCCCGGCTGCTCGACCTCGTCCAGGTCATGGACCGCATCCGCGCCGAGTGCCCCTGGAGCAGCGTCCGTACGCACCGTGACCTCGCCAAGTACGGCATCGAGGAGGCGTATGAGCTGGTGGAGGCGATTGAGGAGGGGGACCGCGCGGAGCTGAGGGAGGAGCTCGGCGATGTGCTCCTCCAGGTGGTCTTCCACGCCCGGATCGCTCAGGACGATCCGGACGAGCCGTTCTCCATCGACGACGTGGCGGGCACGATCGTGGAGAAGCTGCTCCACCGCCACCCCCATGTCTTCGGGGAGGCGGACGCGGCCACCCCGGAGGATGTCAAGGCGCACTGGCTGCGGACGAAGGCGGAGGAGAAGCAGCGGGAGTCGGTGACCGAGGGCGTCCCGCTGGCGCAGCCGGGGCTGGCGCTCGCGGCGAAGCTGGCCTCGCGGGTGCGGTCGGCCGGGCTGGACGTGACCCCGCCGGCGGGTGACGGGATCGGCTACGAGCTGCTGGCGATGGCGATACGTGCCGAGGCGGACGGTGTCGACCCCGAGGCCGCGCTGCGGGCGGCGGCGCGGGCCTACCGGGACGCGGTGCTGGCGGTGGAGGGCGTCGCCGGTCAGGACGCGTCCGACTCGTCCGACGCATCCGACGGGTCTGTCTGACGTCTGCGTGTTCTGCTGACGTCTGCGTTTCCTGACCGTTCCGGTCGCTGGGGAGGGGG
Source organism: Streptomyces sp. NPDC048612 (assembly GCF_043199295.1). NCBI lineage: Bacteria > Bacillati > Actinomycetota > Actinomycetes > Kitasatosporales > Streptomycetaceae > Streptomyces > Streptomyces sp. NPDC048612. The sequence goes on along the minus strand of NZ_JBICVV010000056.1, from coordinate 1,128 downwards.
TGGGACGGCTGACGGTCACGGCCATCACCTTGAGCGGGCGGACGGCCCCGGTTCGGTTCCGGCAGGCGGCCGGGGCATTCCCCACCAGGCGGCCGCGCCCGGCTCTTCGGGTTCGCTCTGGTGTCCTTCCGCGCTGCTCGCGCCCGTGTTAGCCGGACGTTAGCGCAGTGGCAGTGCCGCGACAGTGGGTCCGGTCAGAGTGGGTGACGTACCGAGGAGACCACGTCACCGACTGTCCTGGGGGACCCGAAATGAGCTCCAGCACCACTGCCCGCACCGCCCGTCGCCGCACCCTGCGCATGGCCGCCCTGGCCCTGACCGCAGCCGCCGGCCTCACGCTGACCGCCTGCTCCGGGTCGGAGGCCGCGGGCACGAAGCCCGCGGACAAGTCGGACACGGCTGCTTCCGTCGAGGCCGGCGGCGCGGGTTCCTCCTCGGCGCCGCAGGGCTCCGGTGCCCCGGCAAGCCCCGGCGCGAAGTCGGATGCCAAGTCCGACGCGAAGGCCGACGCCAAGCCCGGCGCGGCGGGCGGGCAGTCGGGCGGCGCGCACGCCACCGGCGGTGGCAAGGCGGCATCCCAGGTCCGCACCCAGCGCCTGGCGGACGGCGTCAGCACGGCCGAGATCACCAAGGTCGGCTCCCAGCACTACCGTGCCAAGATCGTCGCCCGCGGTTCGGTCCTGGCCACGCTGGAGGCGAAGGGGCAGGACGCCGGGCTCGACGCCAACGACATGTTCCTCGTGCTCACGGCGGACGGCCAGGTCCGTTCCTGGATGGGCGGCGGACACCAGGGGCCGGGCACCTTCAAGATCACGGGCGGCTGGACGGTCAAGGTCACGAAGGTCGGCGAACTCCACTACCGCGCGCAGTTCATCAGCCCGAGCGGCGACGCGGACGACACGGTGGAAGCGAACCAGCACGACATCGGGTTCGTCGCCAACGGCGTGAACGTCGTGCTCAGCGCCGGCGGCGTGCTCAGCGCCCACAGCTGAAGGCCCGCCTCACCGCGGCGGGGGGGGGGGGGGCGCCGCCCCCGGGGGGGGGGGGCCCCCCCCGCGGGGCGGGGGGGGGGGGGCGCCCGGCCCCCCCCCCCCCCCCCCCGGGCGCCGGCCCCGCGCCCGCCCGGCC
>NZ_JBICVV010000055.1:0-7963 GCF_043199295.1 Streptomyces sp. NPDC048612 | reverse complement strand
GGCGCCGCCCCCCCCCCCCCCCGGGCCCCCGCCCCCCGGGGGGCCCCCGCCCCCCGGGGGGCCCCCCCCCGGGGGCCCCCCCCCGCCGGCGCCCCACCACCGGGCCGGTGCTACGCGTCCTCGCGCCGCATCGACAGCAGGTCCTCCAGCTGCTCCTCGCGCGACTGCGCCGCCACGAACAGCAGCTCGTCGCCGGCCTCCAGCGCGTCCTCCTTGTTGGGCGTGAGCACCCGCGTCCCGCGGATGATCGTGACCAGGGAGGTGTCCTCGGGCCACTCGACGTCGCCGACCCGGGTACCGGCCAGCGCGGCCTCCGGGGGCAGCGTCAGCTCGACGAGGTTGGCGTCACCGTGGCTGAAGCGCAGCAGCCGTACGAGATCGCCGACGCTCACCGCCTCCTCGACCAGCGCCGACATCAGACGCGGTGTGGAGACCGCGACATCGACGCCCCAGGACTCGTTGAACAGCCACTCGTTCTTCGGGTTATTGACCCGGGCGACCACCCGCGGCACGCCGTACTCGGTCTTGGCGAGCAGCGAGACGACCAGGTTGACCTTGTCGTCGCCGGTCGCCGCGATGACGACGTTGCAGCGCTGCAGCGCCGCCTCGTCGAGCGAGGTGATCTCACAGGCGTCGGCCAGCAGCCACTCCGCCAGCGGCACCCGCTCGACCGAGATGGCGGTCGGCGCCTTGTCGATCAGCAGGATCTCGTGACCATTTTCCAGGAGTTCGCCGGCGATGGAACGGCCCACCGCACCCGCGCCCGCGATTGCGACCCTCATGCGTGCGCCCCCTCAGGACCCGTGGCGAATGCCGCTTCGACCTTCTCGACCTCGTCGGTGCGCATCATCACGTGCACCAGGTCGCCTTCCTGCAGCACCGTCTGCGAGGTCGGCAGCATCGCCTCGCCCAGCCGGGTGAGGAAGGCGACGCGGACGCCGGTCTCCTCCTGGAGGGTGCTGATCTTGTGCCCGACCCAGGAGGCCGCGGTGTGCACCTCGGCGAGCTGGACGCCGCCGCTGGGGTCCCGCCACAGCGGCTCGGCGCCCGACGGCAGCAGCCGGCGCAGCATCTGGTCGGCCGTCCAGCGGACGGTGGCGACGGTGGGGATGCCCAGGCGCTGGTAGACCTCGGCGCGGCGCGGGTCGTAGATACGGGCCGCGACATTCTCGACACCGAACATCTCACGCGCCACCCGGGCGGCGATGATGTTCGAGTTGTCACCGCTGGAGACGGCCGCGAAGGCGCCCGCCTCCTCGATACCGGCCTCCCGCAGGGTGTCCTGGTCGAAGCCGACGCCGGTCACCCGGCGGCCGCCGAAGGACGAGCCCAGGCGGCGGAACGCGGTCGGGTCCTGGTCGACCACCGCGATGGTGTGACCCTGGCCCTCCAGGGTCTGCGCGAGCGCGGAGCCCACCCGCCCGCACCCCATGATGACGATGTGCATGCTGATTACCCCGTGCCCTGTACTAGCGCGCTGACCTGCACAAACACCCTGCTCACTACCTTCTTCTCCCAGTACCGGCGACACGAAGCCACGGCTCGCGACAGGACCGGGTGCGTCAGCGGTCGCGCCGGGCGCACCGCGGTCCGGTACAACCGTAGCCGTAATGGCCGTCCCGGTAGGGGGCGCGGTGGGCCACGGTCCCCTGCGGATCGGCGCCGTGCGCGCGGGGGCCTCCCGTGCCGGGCTGCGCCGCGCCGGGCCGGTAGGGCACGCTACGAGGTGTGCCCAACCTGCCTCTCCAGCCCCAACAGGGCCCCCACACCGCGCACATGGTGGTCTGCGGCGACGACGCGCTGGCCCATCGTCTGGCCGCCGAGCTCCGGGACGTCTACGGCGAACGGGTGACGCTCGTCGTCCCCTCCGCCCGGGAGCCGCACCGCCCCCGTATTCCGCCGCCGGCCCGTGCGCTCGGCCGGGCCGGTGCGCTGCTGGGCCGGATGTCGGCGGCGATGGCCTGGCCGTCGCCACTGTCGCCGGAGGCGCTCGGGGACGGCGCGGAGCCGCCGGAGGAGGCCTTACGCATCGTGGAGGCGGCGCAGCCGGACGACGCGGCGCTGCACGAGGCCGGTATCGCCGGGGCGGGCGCGCTGGCGCTGGTCTACGACGACGACGAGCTCAACATCCACGCCGCGCTGCGCGCCCGCCGCCTCAACCCCCGGCTGCGCCTGGTCATCCGGCTCTACAACCGCAAACTCGGCCAGCATCTGGAGGAGTTGCTCGACCAGGCGGCCGCGGTCGCCGCGCTGGACGGCGCGGACGGCGAGGCCGGCCGGGACGCGGCGGGCGTCGACGCGTCCACGACGGTGCTGTCCGACGCCGACACCGTGGCCCCGGCGCTGGCGGGCGCCGCGGTCGCCGGTACCAGCAAGGTCATCGAGGCGGACGGACTGCTGCTGCGGGCCGCGGAGCGCCCGCCGGTGCCGCCCGGCCGGCCCGGCGGTCCCGGGCTGTGCACCCTGGCGCTGCTGTCCGCGTCCGCCAACGACCCGGCGGACACGGCAGGTTCGGCGCCCGGCGACGAGGGCCCCGTGCTGCTGCCGGACGACGAGGCGACCGCGGCCGCCGCCGGCTGCGGCACCGTCGTCCTGGAGACCGTCTCCTATACGGGGCGTCCGGTGCGCCGCCGCTGGCTCCGCGGCCGGGGCGCCCCGCTGGCCTCCCTCTTCTCCCGGCGGCTGCGCTGGTCGCTGGCCGGCATCGTCGGCGCGGTGCTGGCGCTGGCCGTGGCGTCCTCGCTGACCCTGGGTGAGGACCCGCTGCACGCCGTCTACCTTTCGCTGCTGGACCTGTTCGCCATCAACGAACCGGCGCTCGACGGTCCGGCGCCCCGCAAGGTGCTGCAACTGCTGTCCGGGCTGACCGGGCTGTTGCTGCTGCCGGTGCTGGTCGCGGCGGCGTTCGAGGGGCTCGGCACCTTCCGCAGCGCTTCGGCGCTGCGCCGCCCGCCGCGCGGGCTGTCCGGCCATGTGGTGCTGCTGGGCCTCGGCAAGGTCGGCACCCGGGTCCTGACGCGGCTGCACGAGATGGGCATCCCCGTGGTGTGCATCGAGGGGGACCCGGAGGCGCGGGGCATCGCCCTGGCCCGCCGGCTGCGGGTGCCGACCGTCCTGGGGGACGTCACCCAGGAAGGTGTCCTGGAGGCCGCGATGATCGAGCGGGCGGCCACCCTGCTCGCCCTGACCAGCGAGGACACCACGAACCTGGAGGCCACCCTCTACGCCCGCTCGGTCAGCCCCCGGCTGCGGGTGACGCTGCGGCTGTTCGACGACCGGTTCGCCACCGCCGTCTACCGCACCCTGCGCGCCGCCCACCCGGGAGCGCTGACCCGCAGCCGGAGCGTCACGTACCTGGCCGCGCCCGCCTTCGCCGGCGCGATGATGGGCCGGCAGATCCTCGGGGCCATCCCCGTCGAGCGGAGGGTGCTGCTGATCGCGCGGGTCGATGTGCGGGGGCACACCGCGCTGGAGGGCCGTACGGTCGCCGAGGTGCTGCGCCCGGGGCGGCTGCGGGTGCTGGCGGTCGACACCTCCGCCCCCGACGACCCGGAGCCGGAGGCCGCGGCCGCCGCCCCGCCACCGCCGGCCGAGGAGCGCCGCCCGGCGCAGCTGGTGCACGAGCTGGGCGACGACTACGTCCTCCGCCCCCAGGACCGGGTGCTGCTGGTCGCCACCCGGCAGGGACTCGGCGACCTGCACGCCCGGAACCGGGCCCCGGCCGCGGGCGGGCAGAGCGGGAACCGGCAGAACGGGGCCCGGCAGGGATGACCCGCGGGCCGGCGGGACCGGCGTCCGTCCCACCCGCCGGCCCGCTTCACCCATCCCACCGTGACGCCACCATCGCGCCCGGTGACGGACCCCGCCGCCCGTGACGAATGCCACGAACGCGACCCGTCAGGCCCCGACGAGGCCCTGACGAGGTCCTGACGTGCGCGTGACGTGCGGATTCTGTGGAGGCGCGCCCCGTGGTGCGCCCCTCAGCAGGCCCGACGCGCCTCGGCCGCCCCGCTCCGCTCCTCCTCGCCGCAGACCGTGCGGGGAGCGGGTGGGCGCGGACCTTGACGAAGGCTTAGCATCCTCTGCGTGTCCAAACTGACCGACGTGCCCAAACGGATCTTGATCGGGCGCGCACTGCGCAGCGACAAGCTCGGGGAGACCCTGCTTCCCAAGCGCATCGCACTCCCCGTCTTCGCCTCCGACCCGCTGTCCTCCGTGGCCTACGCGCCGGGCGAGGTGCTCCTCGTCCTGTCCATCGCGGGGGTGTCGGCGTACAGCTTCAGCCCCTGGATCGCGGTCGCGGTCGTGGTGCTGATGTTCACGGTCGTCGCGTCGTACCGGCAGAACGTGCACGCCTACCCGAGCGGTGGCGGCGACTACGAGGTCGCCAACACCAACCTCGGCCCCAAGGCCGGTCTCACCGTCGCCAGCGCGCTGCTCGTCGACTATGTGCTGACCGTCGCGGTCTCCATCTCGTCCGGGGTGGAGAACCTGGGCTCCGCGATCCCGTTTGTCGTCGAGCACAAGACACTGTGCGCGATCGGCATCATCGTGCTGCTGACCCTGATGAACCTGCGGGGCGTCAAGGAGTCGGGCAAGCTCTTCGCGATCCCGACCTATGTCTTCGTGGCCGGCGTCTTCATCATGATCGTCTGGGGTGTGATCCGCGGCGTCGTCATGGGCGACACCATGGAGGCCCCCACCGCCGACTACACCATCCACGCCGAACAGGGCGGCCTGGCCGGCTTCGCGCTGCTCTTCCTGATGCTGCGCGCCTTCTCCTCCGGCTGTGCCGCGCTCACCGGCGTCGAGGCGATCTCCAACGGTGTGCCGGCCTTCCGCAAGCCGAAGTCCAAGAACGCCGCGACCACCCTGGCCCTCATGGGCGGCCTGGCCGTCACCATGTTCTGCGGCATCATCGGCCTGGCCATGGCCACCAACGTCAGGATGGCCGAGAATCCGGCCACCGACCTGCTCCTCAACGGCAAGCCGATCGGCTCCGGCTACACCCAGAACCCGGTCATCTCGCAGGTCGCCGAGGCGGTCTTCGGCAAGGGCAGCTTCCTCTTCGTCGTGCTCGCCGCGGCCACCGCGCTGGTGCTGTTCCTGGCCGCCAACACCGCCTACAACGGCTTCCCGCTGCTCGGCTCGATCCTCGCCCAGGACCGCTACCTGCCGCGCCAGCTGCACACCCGCGGTGACCGTCTGGCGTTCTCCAACGGCATCGTCCTGCTGGCCGGCGCCGCCATGGTCCTCGTCTACCTCTACGGCGCGGACTCCACCCGCCTCATCCAGCTCTACATCGTCGGCGTCTTCGTCTCCTTCACGCTCAGCCAGACCGGCATGGTCCGTCACTGGAACCGCCATCTGGTCACCGAGAAGGACCCGGCCAAGCGCCGCCGTATGCACCGCTCGCGCGCCATCAACGCCTTCGGCGCCTTCTTCACCGGCCTGGTGCTCGTCGTCGTCCTCCTGACGAAGTTCACCCACGGCGCCTGGGTCGCGCTGCTCGGCATGGTCATCTTCTTCGTGACGATGTCCGCGATCCGCCGCCACTACGACCGGGTCGCCGACGAGATCGCCGCCGAGGACACCCCCGACGACGACGTGGTCCGCCCCTCCCGGGTGCACTCCCTCGTCCTGGTCTCCAAGGTGCACAAGCCCACCCTGCGCGCCCTCAACTACGCCAAGCTGATGCGCTCCGACAGCCTCGAAGCGGTCAGCGTGGACGTGGACCAGGCCGACACCAAGGCCCTGCGCGAGGAGTGGGAACGCCGCGGCATCGAGGTGCCCCTGAAGGTCCTGGCCTCCCCGTACCGCGAGATCACCCGGCCGATCATCGACTATGTGAAGTCGCTGCGCCGGAAGAGCCCGCGCGACGCCGTCTCCGTCTACATCCCGGAGTACGTCGTCGGCCACTGGTACGAGCACCTCCTCCACAACCAGTCCGCGCTGCGCCTCAAGGGCCGCCTCCTCTTCACCCCCGGCGTCATGGTCACCTCCGTGCCCTGGCAGCTGGACTCCTCCGAGGCCGCCAAGCAGCGCGCCCGCAAGCGCGCCGAATGGAACGCTCCGGGTGCCGTCCGCCGGGGCCCGGTCGCCCAGCCGAAGAAGGAAAAGGCCGCCACCAAGAAGTAGCGGCCACCACCGCCCGGCCCCAGGGCCGGAGCGGTCCGCACGGCACACGGCCCCGACGGTGTACGGGCCCGGGCACCACACGGCGGGACGTAGACTTGACGGTCGGCGTCCCGCCGTACCGCCCCGGCACACCCCACCCCAGGAGCCCTCCCGCCATGCAGGCAGAACCCAAGAAATCGCTGGTCGGCGAGGAGTACGAGGTCGAGGTCGGCCCGGTCGCGCACGGCGGTCACTGCATCGCCCGCACCGCCGAGGGCCAGGTCCTCTTCGTACGGCACGCGCTCCCCGGCGAGCGGGTCCTCGCCCGCGTCACCGACGGCGAGGAGGGCGCCCGCTTCCTGCGCGCCGACGCCGTCTCCATCCTGGAGCCGTCCAAGGACCGGGTCGAGGCCCCCTGCCCCTTCTCCGGCCCTGGCCGCTGCGGCGGCTGCGACTGGCAGCACGCCAAGCCCGGTGCCCAGCGCCGCCTCAAGGGCGAGGTGGTGGCCGAGCAGCTGATGCGGCTGGCCGGGCTGACGCCCGAGGCGGCCGGCTGGGACGGCACCGTCGAGCCCGCCCCCGGCGACAAGGTCGCCAAGGGCGAGGTACCGGCCTGGCGCACCCGCGTCCAGTACGCGGTGGACGACGAGGGCCGCGCGGGCCTGCGCAAGCACCGCTCCCACGACATCGAGCCGGTCGACCACTGCATGATCGCCGCCCCCGGCGTCACGGAACTCGGCATCGAGAAGCGCGCCTGGCCCCAGATGTCCACCGTCGAGGCCATCGCCGCCACCGGCTCCCACGACCGCCAGGTCATCCTCACCCCGCGCCCCGGCGGCCGCCTCCCCCTCGTCGAACTCGACAAGCCGGTCTCGGTCATGCGGGTGGGCGAGAAGGACGGCGCCGTCCACCGCGTCCACGGCCGCCCCTTCGTCCGCGAACGCGCCGCCGACCGCACCTGGCGGGTCGGCGACGGCGGCTTCTGGCAGGTCCACCCGAAGGCCGCCGACCTCCTGGTCGAGGCCGTCATGCAGGGCCTGATGCCCAAGAAGGGCGACATGGCCCTCGACCTCTACTGCGGCGTCGGCCTCTTCGCCGGCGCCCTCGCCGAACGCGTCGGCGACAAGGGCGCGGTCCTCGGCATCGAATCCGGCAAGCGCGCCGTCGAGGACGCCCGCCACAACCTCGCCGACCTCGACCGCGTCCGCATCGAACACGGCAAGGTCGACCAGATCCTCCCCCGCACCGGCATCACCGACGTCGACCTCGTCGTCCTCGACCCGCCCCGAGCCGGCGCCGGCAAGCAGACCGTCACCCACCTCGCCTCCCTCACCCCCCGCCGCATCGCCTACGTGGCCTGCGACCCGGCGGCCCTGGCCCGCGACCTCAAGTACTTCGCAGAGTCGGGGTACACACCGCGGCGGATGCGGGTGCTGGATTTGTTTCCGATGACGCATCATGTGGAGTGTGTTGTGGTGCTGGAGAAGGCGGCTAAGGGGGCCTGAGCTGCTGGGGAACGGCTCTTGGCGGCGTGTTAGGGGGGTGCCTTCGTGCGCCTGCTACAGCTTCTGTGGCGGGCGCCGCAGGGGCTGCCGAGGCCGCCGAGCTCGTTGAGGCGCTGTCGGGGCCGCCGCCGCAACGGCGGCGGCGGACGGACCTCGGTCCTGTGCTCCAGCGGCCCGGGACAGCGGAACCACCACGGAAGCGCCCCCCCCGATTCGTGTCACAACCATAGGATCGTGTAAGTTCTTCGAGTTGCCACGGAGCCGACGGCCCCGGGCAGCCATCCCGCCGCTTCGCGGCACACCACTACTGCACGGCCCCTCACCGGGAACGATTTCGGCAT
>NZ_JBICVV010000054.1:0-8783 GCF_043199295.1 Streptomyces sp. NPDC048612 | reverse complement strand
GGACCCAGTTCGATGAAGCGCGTCACGCCCTGGGCATGGAGAGTCTGAACGCCGTCGGCGAAACGCACCGCCTCACGGACATGCCTCACCCAGTAGTCAGGAGTGGAGAATTCCGGACCCGCGATCTCGCCCGTGAGATTGGAGACGACCGGGATACGCGCGGTCTCGTACGACAGCGAGGCCGCGACCGCACGGAACTCCTCCAGCATCGGCTCCATACGAGCCGAATGAAACGCATGACTGACCGACAGCCGCTTGACCCGCGCGCCCTGTTCGGCGAGTACGGCGGCGACCTGCTCCACCAGAGCCTCGTCACCGGAGATCACCACCGCACGCGGACCATTCACCGCCGCGACCGACACACCCTCGACCAGAGCCGCACGGACCTCGCCCTCAGCCGCCTCGACCGCGACCATGGCCCCGCCCTCAGGCAGGGCATCCATCAGCCGGCCACGAGCAGCAACCAGCGCACACGCGTCATCGAGCGAGAGCACACCGGCCACGTGCGCGGCCGCGACCTCTCCGACCGAATGACCGAGCAGGGCGTCAGGACGTACACCCCACGACTCCACCAGCCGGTACAGGGCAACCTCGACCGCGAACAGAGCAGCCTGCGTGAACCGCGTACGGTCCAACAGCCCCTCCCCATCCCCGTCGAAGACCACACCCTTCAGCGACCGCCCCAGCTCACCATCCAGCCGGGCACAGACCGCGTCGAAGGCCTCCGCGAACACCGAATACGCGGCATACAACTCCCGCCCCATACCCACACGCTGAGCACCCTGCCCCGTAAACAACAACCCCAGGCCACCCGTGAACACCGGCCCACGCGTGGCCACGTCCGCCAGACCGGCGAGCAGCTCATCCCGCGACGAACCCACCACCACAGCCCGGTGCTCCAACACCGCCCGAGACGTCGCCAACGAGAAACCCACATCCACCGGCGACTCATCCGCAACAGACACCGCAGCCGCCAACCGCACCGCCTGCGATCGCAACGCCGCCTCCGACCTGCCCGACAGCACCCACGGCACCGCTACTGGCACCGGCACACCACCCACCACAGCGCCAGCCACCGGCTCAACCGCAGGCAGCGCAGGCAGCGCAGGCGCCTCCTCCAGCACCACATGCGCGTTCGTACCGCTGATGCCGAACGACGAGACACCCGCGCGCAGCGGCCGCCCCTCGTTCCGAGTTCCCCACTCCACCGGCTCGGTCAGCAGTTCCACCGCGCCCGCAGACCAGTCCACGTGCGGGGACGGCTCGTCCGCGTGCAGGGTCCTGGGCAGGACCCCGTGCCGCATGGCTTCGACCATCTTGATGACGCCCGCGACACCTGCCGCGGCCTGCGTGTGACCGATGTTCGACTTGACCGATCCCAGCCACAACGGGCGGTCGGGCTCCCGCCCCTGCCCGTACGTCGCGAGGAGCGCCTGCGCCTCGATCGGGTCCCCGAGCTTCGTACCCGTACCGTGCGCCTCCACCGCGTCCACGTCCGACGGCGCGAGGCGAGCGTTGGAAAGGGCCTGGAGGATGACGCGCTGCTGCGACGGGCCGTTCGGGGCGGTCATCCCGTTCGACGCGCCGTCCTGATTGACCGCGCTGCCCCGCAGCACCGCCAGGACCTGGTGGCCGTTGCGGCGCGCGTCGGACAGCTTCTCCAGGAGGAGGAAGCCGACGCCCTCGCCGAACCCGGTGCCGTCGGCCGCGCCCGCGAAGGACTTGCAGCGGCCGTCCTCTGCGAGACCGCCCTGGCGGCTGAAGTCGATGAACAGGCCGGGCGTGGACAGGACCGTGGCGCCGCCCGCGAGGGCCATGTCGCACTCGCCCTGCCGCAGCGACTGCGCCGCCAGGTGCAGCGCCACAAGTGACGACGAGCACGCCGTGTCGACGGTCATCGCCGGGCCCTCGAAGCCGAAGGTGTACGAGATGCGACCGGAGGCCACGCTGCCGGCGCTGCTGCCGAGGTACCCCTCCAGCTCCTCCAGGACGGAGGGGGTGCCCAGGAGGCGGGCGGTGTAGTCCTGGCCCATGAGCCCGGCGAAGACGCCCGTACGGCTGCCGCGCAGCGACGTCGGGTCGATGCCCGCGCGCTCGAAGGCCTCCCAGGACGTCTCCAGGAGCAGGCGCTGCTGCGGGTCCATCGCCAGGGCCTCGCGCGGCGAGATACCGAAGAATTCGGCGTCGAACTCGCTCGCGTCGTAAAGGAATCCACCGTGCCGCGTCGCCGAGGTGCCGGGGGCGTCGGGCGCGTCGGAGCTGTTGCCGGCGAAGAGGCGCCCGGTGTCCCAGCCTCGGTCGGACGGGAAATCGGCGATCGCGTCGCCGTCGCGGCGCAACAGGTCCCACAGCTCTTCGGGCGACCGTACGCCGCCGGGGTAGCGGCAGCTCATCGCGACGATCGCGATCGGTTCGTCCGCCATGGCGGGTGCGGCGGCCGCGGTGGCACCGGGCCTGGTGCCGCCCGAGAGGCGTTCGTCGATCTCGGCGGCCAGCAGCGACGGGTTGGGGTGGTCGAAGACGAGGGTTGCGGGCAGGCGCAGGCCGGTGAGGGCGGTGAGGCGGTTGCGCAGTTCGACGGCGGTCAGCGAGTCGAAGCCGAGGTCCTTGAAGGCGCGGGCAGCGCCCACCCCCTTGGCGTCGCCGTAGCCGAGCACGGCGGCCACCTGGGTGCGGACCAGGTCGAGACAGTGCTCCGTGCGCTGTTGCGGGGTGAGCGTGGCGAGTGTCTCGGCGAGGCTCGTCGCGCCGCTGGTCTCCGCTGCCTGGGCGGCGCGGCGCAGAGGCGTGCGGACGAGCCCGCGCAGCAGGGGCGGCACGGCCCCGCCCTGACGCGCGGTGGTGGCGCGCAGAGCGGTGAGGTCGAGTCCGATCGGGAGCAGCAGGGGGTCGGGGAGCGAGAGGGCCCGGTCGAAGAGGCGCATGCCCTCGTCGGAGGGCAGCGGGTACATGCCCGAGCGCTCAAGCCTGTTGTGGTCGGTGTCGTCGAGGTGCCCGGTCATCCCGCTGGCCTCGGCCCACAGACCCCACGCCAACGACTGCCCCGTCAGACCCTGCCCACGCCGATACCGCGCCAGACCGTCCAACACCGCATTCGCTGCCGCATACGCACCCTGACCGGCACCACCGAACACCCCGGCAGCCGAAGAGAACAGCACGAAAGCATCCAGCTCACGATCGCGCGTCAGCTCATGCAAAACCAGCGCCGCATCCACCTTCGGACGCAGCACCGCCCCCACCCGCTCAGCGGTCAGCGACTCCACCACACCGTCATCCAGCACACCCGCCGCATGCACCACAGCCGACACCGGAAACTCATCCAGCAGAGCCGACACCGCGTCCCGGTCAGCCAAATCACACGCCACCACCGACACCTCGGCACCCAGCGCCACAAGCTCGTCCCGCAGCACCCTCGCACCCTCAGCACCGGGACCACGACGACTCGCCAACACAAGCCGCCGCACACCATGAACAGTCACCAGATGACGGGCCACCAGACCACCCAACACACCCGTACCACCAGAAACCAACACCACACCGTCCGCATCCCACGGCACAGACACCCCCTCGGAGAGGGAACGGGCCAGCCGCGGGGCCAGCAACGCACCGTCCTGGACGGCGAGTTGTGGTTCGCCGAGCGCGGTCCAGTCGGCCAGCGAGGGGAACAGGGCCTCGACGTCCGCGTCGGTTTCCACGTCGAGGAGGACGAAACGGCCCGGGTTCTCGGCCTGCGCCGACCGGACCAGTCCGGCCACGCCCGCGGCGGCCAAGTCGACAGCCCCCTGATCGCCCGCGCCCGCGCAGACATCCGTGGCCGAGCGGGTGACGAAGACGAGGACCGACGAAGCGCACCGCTCGTCGGTCAGCCAGACCTGGAGCAGTTCCAACGCCCGTGCGATGCGCGCGTGGATGAGGGAAGGGGCGAAGGAATGGGCGAGGGAGGCGGTGTCCGGTGCGGTGTCGTCGTCAAGCACCGCGGCGACCACGTCCGGCATCACGCTGCCGGAAGCCGCAGCCATGAGCTGTCGCGCCTCTTCCGCCGTACGGACGACCGGGACCGGCTGTCCAGGAGCACTGCTCTCGGAGGCACTCTCGACAGCGGTCCAACTCACCTCGAAAAGCAGGTCCTCGGTCGTCGTATTCGCGTCTTCGCCTTGAGAGGAGGGCAGCGGGCGCAGTGAGAGTGCACCGATCCGGGCGACAGGGGCACCCGCACGGTCCGCGACCTCCACGGTCAGTGTGTCCGTGCCTGCCGACACCATACGCACGCGCAACTCGGCCGCACCCGCCGCGAGCAACTGCACGTCGTCGCAGGAGAACGGCAGCCACGCCACCGCCGGATCGTTCACGAAGGAACCGAAGCCACTGGCGTGCAGCGCGGCATCCAGCAGGGCCGGGTGCACCCCGAAGTCCGCCGCGCTCCCGCGTGCGTCGCCGTCGGGCAGCGCGACCTCGGCGAAAACCTCCTGATCACGGCGCCAGACTCGGCGCAGCCCCTGGAAGACGGGGCCGTACGAGATGTCCCGGTCGGCGTAGCCGTCGTAGCACCCGGTGATGTCGACGGCCTCCGCGTCCCTCGGGGGCCAGACGGCGGGGTCGAAGCCAAAGGCCGGCGAGGTAGCGGTGTCCACGAGGGTGCCCACCGCGTGGCGGGTCCACGACTGGCCGGCGGTGTCGGCGGGAGAGCAGTGGATCTGGAAGGCACGGCGGCCGTTCTCGTCGCCGGCGCCCACGGAGGCCTGGAGGTACACGCCGCCCCGCTCGGGCAGGGTGAGCGGGGTCTCGAAGGTGAGCTCCTCGATCTTGGCGCACTCCGTCTCGATCCCGGCGCGCAGCGCCAGCTCGAGGAGGGCGGTACCGGGTACGACGACGCGCCCGGCGACGACGTGATCGGCGAGCCAGGGGTGCGTGTCGAGAGAGATCCGGCCGGTGAGCAACGCACCCTGACCGTGGGCGAGTTCGACTGCCGCACCGAGCAGGGGGTGATCCGCGGAGGCAAGACCGGCCGAGGTGATGTCTCCCTGACGGACGGGACCGGGCTCCAGCCAGTAACGCTGGTGCTGGAAGGCGTAGGTGGGCAGGTCGACGCGGTGAGCGTCGGGGAAGATCCTGGACCAGTCTGGTGTCACGCCGTGGACGTAGAGTTCGGCCAGGGAGGTCAGGAGGCGGTCGAGGTCGCCGCGGTTGCGGCGCAGGGAACCGACCGTGATGGCTGGGGAGCCGACGTCTTCGATGGTCTCCTGGATGCCGATACTGACGACGGGGTGCGGGCTGGACTCGACGAACACGCCATGGCCACCGGCCAGGAGGTTCCTCGTCGCGGTCTCGAATTCCACCGTCTGACGCAGGTTCGTGTACCAGTACTCGGCGTCGAAGGCGGAACCGTCCTCGACCTGGCCGGTCACGGTCGAGTAGACGGGTATCTCACCCGCTTGCGGGCGGATCGGCGACAGTACGTCGAGGAGTTCGTCGCGCAGTTCCTCGACATGCGCGGAGTGCGAGGCGTAATCGACCGCGATACGACGGGCCCGCACATCCGTCCCGGACCAGTGGGCCAGGAGTTCGTCCAGGCCCTCCACATCGCCGGAAATCACCACGGAGTTCGGCCCGTTGACAGCCGCGACCGAGACCCGGCCCTCAAAGCCGGCCAGCTCCTCACGCACCCGGCCCACCGGCAACGGCACCGACACCATGCCGCCCTTGCCCGCCAACGCCACAATCGCCTTCGACCGGAGCGCGACGACACGCGCCGCATCCTCCAGAGACAATGCGCCGGCGACACACGCAGCGGCGATCTCGCCCTGCGAGTGGCCGATCACCGCTGAGGGACGGATCCCCCAGTCCTGCCAGACAGTGGCCAGGGACACCATCACGGCGAACAGCAACGGCTGAACCACATCGACCCGCTCGGCATCGACCCGGTTGTGCAGGGCGTCCTCAAGCGACCAATCCGTAAACGCAGCCAGAGCTTCCCCGCACTCGGCCATCCTGGCCGCGAACACCGGCGAAGACTCCATGAGTTCGAGAGCCATGCCCTGCCACTGCGAACCCTGACCCGGGAACACAAAAGCCACCCGACCCGCATCCGAGGCAACACCCTCAACCACACCAGTAGCCGAACGCCCCTCGGCAACAGCCTCAAGCCCCGCCACCAGCTCGTCGCGCGACCCACCGACCACCACAGCCCGATGCTCCAACGCCGCCCGCGACGTCGCGAGTGAGAACCCCACATCCGCCGACGACTCATCCGTCAGCGAAGCCGCCAGCCGCGCAGCCTGCCCCCGCAACGCCGCCGCCGACTTACCCGACACCACCCACGGCACCGGCACCACCGGCACACCACCAACCGGCTCAACGGGCTCAACGCTCTCGGCGGCGGCCGCCACCTCGGGGGCCTGTTCAAGCACCACATGCGCGTTCGTCCCGCTCACGCCGAACGACGACACACCCGCCCGGCGCAGACGCCCCTCGGCCTCCGGCCAGTCCCGCGCCTCCATCAGCAGCTTCACCGCACCCGCCGACCAGTCGACCTGTGCAGAGGGCTCGTCCACATGCAGCGTCTTCGGCAGCACGCCGCGGCGCATCGCCTCGACCATCTTGATCACGCCCGCGACACCGGCGGCGGCCTGCGTGTGACCGATGTTCGACTTCACCGAACCCAGCCACAACGGACGCCCGGACTCCCGCCCCTGCCCATACGTCGCAAGGAGCGCCTGCGCCTCGATCGGGTCCCCGAGCTTCGTACCCGTACCGTGTGCCTCCACCGCATCCACATCGGCCGGAGTCAGACCGGCATTGGCCAGCGCCTGGAGAATCACCCGCTGCTGGGAGGGGCCGTTGGGGGCGGTCAGCCCGTTGGACGCGCCGTCCTGGTTGACCGCGCTGCCCCGGACGACGGCCAGCACTTCGTGGCCGTTGCGGCGCGCGTCGGACAGGCGCTCAAGGACGAGCATGCCCACGCCCTCGCCCCAGCCCGTACCGTCGGCTGCACCCGCGAACGCCTTCACCCGGCCGTCCGCGGCAAGCCCGCGCTGGCGGCTGAACTCCACGAAGCCGGCGGGCGTCGACATGATCGTGACGCCACCGGCGAGTGCCAGGCTGCACTCGCCCTGGCGCAGCGCCTGTGCCGCGAGGTGGAGGGTGACCAGCGAGGACGAGCAGGCGGTGTCGACGGTGACGGCCGGGCCCTCGAGGCCGAAGGCGTACGCGACGCGGCCGGACACCACGCTCGCCGCGTTGCCCGTGGCGAGGTAACCCTCGGTGTCCGTGGGCGCGTTGAGCACGAGAGTGGCGTAGTCCTGACCGTTCGTGCCGGTGAACACCCCTACGGAACGGTCCCGCAGTCCGTTCGGCGCAATGCCCGCGCGCTCGAAGGCCTCCCAGGACGTCTCCAGGAGCAGGCGCTGCTGCGGGTCCATGGCCAGCGCCTCGCGCGGCGAGATCCCGAACAGGCCGGCGTCGAACCGGGAGGCGTCGCGGACGAACCCGCCCTCGTGCGCGTACGAGGTGCCCGGTCGGTCGGGGTCTGGGTCGAAGAGGCCATCGAGATCCCAGCCACGGTCGGTCGGGAAGGGGCCGATGGCGTCGCGCTCCCCGGCGACCAGCTCCCAGAGATCCTCGGGCGATCTGACGTCCCCGGCGAAACGGCAGGCCATTCCGACGATGACGATGGGGTCCTGCTCGGCGTCCTCGTATTTCTTCAGGCGTTGGCGCGTCTTTTGCAAGTCGGAGGTGACCAGCTTGAGGTAGTCACGAAGGGTCTCTTCTTTCGCCATCGGACGCAACCTCTTCATACGGAGTTGGAGCGGGATTTCCCATGCCTAAGCGATCGCCGCTCCGCAGGATATGTCGCGCCCCAGCACCGGAAACCCCAGAAACCCCCCATCACAGGCCGGGGGCGGATAGGGGTCGCGACCGAAGTCGAGAGAATCCCCGGATGAGGGAATGGGGCCGCACCCCTAAAACCCCTACTACCCCCGCCCGCCCCCTACTGTCCGTACAAAAAAGTCCCGGGCGCGGCATGACGTAATACCGCGCCCGGGACGAGAAACGCTATAAATCAATTCGAGGGTCGCCCGATGTTGCGGTGAATGAACTCGAAGAGTTCCTCGTCGGTGGCCGAGGTGATGTCCTCCGGGTCTTCCTTCTCCCCGGTCGCCGACGGCTGTTCGTCGAACTCCGGGGCACTCCACTTCGAGAGCAGCGACTGCAGGCGCATGGCCACCTTCGTACGTGCCAGCGGATCGGCACCCACCGTCTCCGACGCTCGCTCGATGCGGTCGATCTCTTCGATGACCGCCGAGAGGCCGGACGCCCCCGACGCCCCCGACGGCGCGGACTCGGCCGCCAGGTGCTCGGCGAGATCCGCTGGGGTCGGGTAGTCGAATACGAGCGTGGCCGCCAAGGAGAGGCCCGCGGCGGACCCGAGCAGGTTGCGCAGCTCGACGGCAGTCAGCGAGTCGAACCCGAGGTCCCGGAACGGTGTGCCCGCGGGCACCGCGTCCGCCGATACGTGACCGAGGACCGAGGCCGCCGACTCGCGTACGAGTTCCAGCGCGGCCTGCTGCCGTTCCGCCTCGGATACGGCGGCCAGACGCTCGGCCCACTTGCTCTGCAGGCCGCTGTCGGCGGTGGGCGCGTGGGCCTCGATCGCAGCACGCGCTTCGCTGATGCGGTCGAGGAAGGGGCTGGGGCGTACGGCGGTGTAGGCCGGGGCGAAGGTGGCCCAGTCGATGTCCGCGACAGCAAGGCAGGCCGGGCCGGCGGTGACCGCACGGGCCAGC
>NZ_JBICVV010000053.1:0-8899 GCF_043199295.1 Streptomyces sp. NPDC048612 | reverse complement strand
ACACCCAGTATCGGGGCGACCCTCCGCCTTGCGATCGCACGCACCAGACGCCGCGGGGCCGCCCTTCGGGCGAACGACGGGAGTTTGACGACAGGTCCTAGCGCCCGCCGATCACGCGGCCGCGCGGTCCGGCCGCGACGGGCCCTCCCGCGGCTCCCGGCGCTGCGCCCGTCGTGCCCGGCGCCGCTCGCGGCGCAGCTCCCGGGCCGTACTGCTCGGCCGCGACTCCACCCCGTTGCGCTGTACCCACACCTGACGGGTCACCCAGACGTCCAGCACGCCCCAGGTGGCCACCACGGTGCTGGCGACCGTGCTGAGCACCGCGGGGAACGCGAGCCAGGAGCCCGCCAGGGTGCTCAGGAACGCCACCATCGCCTGGACCAGGGTCACTGCCACGATGATGACGGCGCGCACGGCGGCGGTGCGTACCGGCTCCGCCATCCGCGGCCGGGCCGCCGGTTCCTCCCGCCACAACGGTCTTCTGCCGGTGTCCATGACCGTGTCACTCTCCCCGCACTCGCCCCACGTGTCCGGCCCGTTGGCGGCTGCCCGGATGTCACCGGTGCACTCCCTGGTGCCGTACTCCGTTCCTTCCCATGGTCACCTACCGAGCGCACACGGGGTTACCCGGGGTAGAGCAAAAACCGGCCAACCGACCGGGTTCCCTCCGGACACCGATGTCGGCGGCCGGTCCCGGAAACGCGGGCAGGTTGTCCGGGAATCAACCGACAACTCATGACGATCCCCCTCCGATACCGTCCCTGACCTCCGGAGAGGCCTTCGGCTCGGTCCCCCGACAGTAGTAGGCTCGCGCCGTTTGTTGACGGAACACCACCCCCGTGCGCCGGGGTTGACGTAGGGGAGGCCATGCCCTTTCGCGGGAAGTCGGTCCGCCGGAAGATCGTGGCGTTGCTGCTCGTACCGTTGGTGTCCCTGACATCCTTGTGGGCGTTCACGACCTACCTCACCGGACGGGAGGCCGACCAGCTGCTGAACGTCGGCAACGTCGTGCAGAAGTTGGGGTATCCGGTCGAGGGCGTCGTCCAGGCCGTGCAGAGTGAACGCCGGCAGAGCCTGCTGTACCTCGCCGACCGGCGCGGCGCCGACGCCCTCGGCGAGCTGCGCGCCCGCACCCGCGCCACCGACGAGGCCGTCACCCGCCTCCGTACCGACGCCGGCACCCGCGACGTCCGCGAGAACCTGAACGGCGAGGCCGGCAGCCGGCTGCGCAGCATCCTCAAGGGACTGTCCGGACTCGGCTCGCTGCGCGCCCAGGTCGAGGACAACACGGTCTCCCGCGACGAGGCCCTGGAGGGCTACAACTCCCTCGTCGACCCCAGCTACGACTTCCTGTCCGCGCTCCACGCCCTGGAGAACGTGGAGATGGACAAGCAGGGCCGGGCGCTGGTCATCATCACCCGCGCCCGGGAGGCCGTCGCCCGCGAGGACGCGCTGATGTCCGCCGTGCTGGTCTCCGGCAGCATGAACAAGCGCGATCTGCGGGCGCTGTCCGACCACGTCGCCGAGCGCCGGGTGCTCTACGACACCGGCCTCGCCATGCTGCCCTCGAAGGACCGCGCCCTCTACGAGGACTACTGGCACTCCGCGAAGGCGCGCGAACTGACGTCCTACGAGGACCGGGTGATCGAGGCCGGCGCACAGGACGGACCGCGCAAGGTCAACGCCGAGCGCTGGGACACCGCGGCCGGGAAGGTCCTCGGCGACCTTGAGCGGATGGGCCGGGCCGCCGGTGACCGCTACCAGGAGCGGGTCGCCCCCGTCGCCACGAACATCCTGCTCAAGGCCGCCATCGCCGGTGTCCTCGGCTTCCTCGCGCTGCTGGTCTCGGTCATCGTCTCGCTCCGGATCGGCCGCCGCCATGTGCGCGACCTGGTCCGGCTGCGCAAGGCCGCCCATGACGTCTCCGGCGTCCGGCTGCCGAGCGTGATGCGCCGGCTGGCGGCCGGCGAGCAGATCGACGTGGAGACCGAGGCGCCCCGGCTCGTCTTCGGGCAGGACGAGACCGGCCAGGTCGGCCAGGCGCTCAACACCCTTCAGCGGGCCGCGATCGAGGCCGCCGTCAAACAGGCCGAGATGCGCCGTGGCGTCTCCGAGGTGTTCGTCAACCTCGCCCGCCGCAGCCAGGTCCTGCTGCACCGTCAGCTGACCCTGCTGGACGCCATGGAGCGGCGCACCGAGAACACCGACGAACTCGCCGACCTCTTCCGGATCGACCACCTCACCACCCGTATGCGGCGGCATGCCGAGGGCCTGGTCATCCTCTCCGGCGCGGCACCCTCCCGGCAGTGGCGCAGGCCGATCCAGCTGATGGACGTGGTGCGCGCGGCGGTCGCCGAGGTGGAGGACTACGAGCGGATCGAGGTGCGCCGGATGCCGCGGCTCGCGGTGGACGGCCCCACGGTGTCCGACCTCACGCATCTGATCGCCGAACTCCTGGAGAACGCCACGGTCTTCTCCCCGCCGCACACCGCCGTCCAGGTGCTCGGCGAGCGGGTCGCCAACGGCTACACCCTGGAGATCCACGACCGCGGTCTGGGCATGGCGCCCGACCTGCTGCTGGAGGCCAACCTCCGGCTCGCCGAGACCCCCGAGTTCGAACTGTCCGACACCGACCGGCTCGGACTGTTCGTGGTCAGCCGCCTCGCCCAGCGGCAGGACGTACGGGTCTCCCTCCAGCCCTCGCCGTACGGCGGCACCACCGCCGTCGTCTTCCTCCCCGCCGCGCTCCTCACCGAGTCCTCCGACGGGGCCCGGGAGGACGACGACCAGGCCCCCGGCGGCTCCGTCGGCAACGAACTGGAGCACGCGGCGGGCAAGCTGGCCGCGCTGGCGCAGCTGCCGGTGCCGCGGCCCGAGCGGGAGCGCTCACCGGCCGTCATCGACGGACCGGTCGAACTGGAGGCGCCGCTCGGCCCGGACGAGCCGGGCTCCGAGGGCGAGGACGGCATCTTCCGGAAGCGGGACCGCGGCCGCGAAGCGAAGGGACCCGCCGCCGCACCGGCCGACCCGTCCTCCGCGCCGCGCGGGATCGCCCCCGTGCCGGAGGACGAGCAGCACCAGCAGACCCGGGACCAGGCGCCCGGCGGGCCGCCCCCGCTGCCGCGCCGCCGCCGCCCGCCGGTGCTGGTCGCCGACCACGGCAGGACGGTGGAGGACCGCGACGCACCGCGGGAGCGGAGTGCCGAGCGTGCCGGGTCCGAGGGCTCCGGCGGGGAGCGTGCCGCGGACCGGCCGTCGGCCTCCGCCGCACGGCAGGACCCGGCGCCGGACGCTCCGCGGCCCGCCGGGGGAGCGGACACGCCCGCGCCGACCACGTCCACGGGACTGCCCCGCCGGGTACGGCAGGCCAGCCTGGCGCCCCAGCTCAAGGCCGACCCCGCCGCACCGGCCGAGGAGCGGCGGAGTTCCGCACCGGTCGCCGACGACCGGGACGCCGAGGTGGTACGCGCCCGTATGGCCTCGCTCCAGCGTGGCTGGCAGCGCGGCCGGCGCGAGAACGCCGAGGACCCGCACGGGGCCGGCACGCCACCGCGGGGCGAGGACCCCACCGCGGACACCACAGGCCCGGACGCCACAGGCCCGGACGCCCGCGATGCCGCCGCACAGGACGACGGCGCCACGGGCAGCACAGCACCAGGAACCACATCGGGAGGGGACGGTCCATGACCGCACCGAAGGCAGCAGCTTCCACCGCACCGGTCTCGGCGAAGGGAGCCGGCGAGCTGAACTGGCTCCTGGACGAACTGGTCGAGCGCGTCGGCTCCATCCGCAAGGCGCTCATCCTCTCCAGCGACGGGCTGGCCACCGGCGCCTCGAAGGACCTGACCCGCGAGGACGGCGAGCACCTGGCGGCGGTCGCCTCCGGCTTCCACAGCCTCGCCAAGGGCGTCGGCCGGCACTTCGACGCGGGCCAGGTCCGCCAGACCATGGTCGAGCTGGACGACGCGTTCCTGTTCGTCAGCGCGGCCGGCGACGGCAGCTGCCTGGCCGTACTGGCCGATGCGGACTCCGATGTCGGGCTGATCGCCTACGAGATGACACTGCTGGTCAAGCGCGTGGGCGCACACCTGGGCACCGCGCCCCGGTCCGGCCTGACCCCCTGAGCGCGACGATGGTGACGCCATGAGCGAGCGCGGCGAGCTCCTCGTGCGACGGTGCGCGCCCCGCGGACGCGGGGCCGGAAGCGGCGAGGTCGCGGCATGAGCGAGCAGGACGGCCGGACGGCGCGGGACCGGGACGCGGCCCGCTGGTTCGACGACGACGCGGGCCCGGTCGTCCGGCCGTACGCGATGACGCGCGGGCGCACCCGTACGGCGGCGGAGGGGCGCCTCGATCTGATCGCGCTGGTGATCGCCGAGAGCCGCGCCGAGGACGCGGTCGACGACCAGATGCTGTCGCCGGAGCATGTCGAGATCATCGGCCGGTGCCGGGAGGAGCCGCTGTCGGTCGCCGAGCTGGCGGCCGAACTCGATCTGCCGGTCGGCGTCGTACGGGTTCTGATCGGGGATCTGCTCGATGCGGAGCTGGTCCATGTCAGCAGGCCGGTGCCCCCGGCCGAGCTGCCCGACGAGAAGGTGCTGCGCGAGGTGATCGACGGCCTGCGCGCGCTGTGATCCGCCGGGCGGCCCGGCCGGTGCCGGAACCGCCGCGCGCCGGGAGCCTTTGTTGAGCAACGCTCAACGGCGTACGGTGCCAGGTGAGCGATCGTCGAAAGAAGGAGATCCGCCGCCATGGCACCGGACGCGACCCCGGCACCCTTCGACCACCTGGAGATCCAGGTCGGCCCGCACACCTACGACGCACTGGCCTGCGGGCCCGCCGACGGCGAGTTCGTGCTGCTGCTGCACGGCTGGCCCGAGTTCGCCGACTCCTGGAGTGCCGTGCTCACCGCCCTGGGCGCCGCCGGCTACCGCGCCGTCGCCGTCGACCAGCGGGGCTACTCGCCGCGCGCCCGCCCGCCCCGGATCGCCGACTACGCGGTGCCCGAACTCGTCGCCGACGCCCTCGCGTTCGCCGACTCCCAGGGCGCGGACCGCTTCCACCTCGTCTCGCACGACTGGGGCGGCATGGTCGCCTGGGCGGTGGCCGGCGCCCACCCCGAGCGGCTGAAGTCCCTGACCGTGCTGGCCACTCCGCACCCGGACGCGCTCAACCGCGCCGCCGCCGAGGACTCCACCCAGCACCACATGCTCGACTACGTCCGCTTCTTCCGCCGCGACGACGGTGCCGCGGAAGCCGCCCTGCTCGCCGACGACGCCGCCCGGCTGCGCGCCACGTACGGCGGCAAGGTCCCCGCCGCCCTGGTCGACGGCAACGTCCGCCGGCTCTCCGCGCCGGGAGCGCTCACCGCCACGCTGAACTGGTACCGCGCCCCCGAGTCGGTCATCTCGGTCCCGGCCGGCCGGATCGCCGTCCCCACCCTCTTCCTGTGGGGCAGCGACGACGTCGCCCTGGGCCGCGGCGCGGCCGAGTCGACCGGCGCATGGGTGGACGGCCCCTACCGCTTCGAGGCCCTGGAGGGAGCCAGCCACTGGCTGCCCGAGGAGGTCCCCGCCCTCGTCACGCCGCCGATCCTGGAGCACCTCGGGCAGTACGCCTGAGCCGGCGGGGGCCGGGACGCCGCCGCCGTCCCGGCCCCCGCCGTAAACTGCGGGCATGTCCGGCAAGCGCACCACCCGCCTCACCCCCGACCAGCGCAGGGAGCAGCTGGTCGGGATCGGCCTGGAGATGCTCGCCGACCGCTCCCTGGACGAGCTGTCCACCGACGAGGTCGCCCGCCGGGCCGGGATCTCCCGCGGGCTGCTCTTCCACTACTTCGACTCCAAGCGCGACTTCTACCGCGCGGTGGTCAGCGCCGCGTGCGACCGCTTCAGTGCCGCGACGGAGCCGGACGGCTCCCTGGAGCCGGTCGCCTGGATGCGGGCCTTCATCGCCGGGTTCGTGGCCTACGTCCTGGAACACCGGCAGGTGTATCTCGCGCTGGTACGGGGCGCCGCCGGCAGCCACCCCGCGGTCACCGACATCGTCGGCGCGACCCGGGAGACGCTCGCCCGGCGCGTGCACGACGGCCGGCGGCGGCTCGGGATGCCGGACGCCCCGCGGCTCGAACTCGCCTCCCGCGCCTGGATGGCGTTCGCCGAGGAGGCGGTCGTCAACTGGCCCGCCGAGGAAACCGGCGCCCAGGACGAGCTCTGCGCCTTCATCGAATCGAGCTTTGTGCGCCTGCTGGGACTGCTCGACCGGCCCGGCGTCCTCACCGCGCGCTGACCACCCGCCACGGGGCCGGACCGCCGCCGGCACCGCCCATTTGGGCAGGTTGGTGCCCTCTGCCCGGCGGCGTCTCACAAGCGTGACACATCTCAAGTGGGCGCCGTGCTGAGCACGTTGTACCGTTCCCTTGCACCTGCTGCCCCGTGCGCCGAGGCTCGGGTATCAAGCGTGATCTCCACCCGCATACACGGCAATTCAGGAGAAGAATCCCATGGCCTTCGGGCGTTCCGACCGCCGTCGGCGGTCCGCCGCCGAACCGGTGACGCTCAAGATCCTGGTCGCGGGCGGCTTCGGGGTCGGCAAGACCACCCTGGTCGGTGCCGTCAGCGAGATCAAGCCGCTGCGCACCGAGGAGCGGCTCACCGAGGCGGGCCGGCCGGTCGACGACCTCGACGGGGTGGAGGCCAAGACCACCACCACCGTCGCGATGGACTTCGGACGGATCACCGTCAACGAGGAACTGGTCCTCTATCTCTTCGGCACCCCGGGCCAGGACCGCTTCTGGTTCCTGTGGGACGAGCTGGCGCGCGGAGCGCTCGGCGCTGTGGTGCTCGCCGACACCCGCCGCCTCGCGGACAGTTTCTCCGCGATCGACTACTTCGAACGGCGCGGGCTGCCCTTCACCGTCGCCGTCAACTGCTTCGACGGCGCCGACCGCTATCCGCCGCAGGCCGTACGGGACGCCCTGGACCTGGACCCCCAGGTGCCGGTGGTGCTGTGCGACGCCCGGATCAAGGACTCCGCGCGCGAGGTGCTGGTCTCGGTCGTCGAGCACGCGATGCGCACCGGCGCCCGGCGTCGGGAGCCCGCGCTGCCCTGACCGGGGACGGAAGACGGCCGGTACCCCGCCGTCCGGGGCACCGGCCGCGCCTCGTGGCGCCGCGGCGTTACGAGGCCGCCGAACCGTCCTCGGCCAGCCAGCCCAGGCTCCGTTCCACGGCCTTGCGCCAGTTGGCGAACTCCCGGTCGCGGGCCGGCCCGTCCATCCGCGGCGTCCACTCGGTGTCACGCTGCCAGTGACTGCGCAGTTCGTCCAGGTCCTGCCAGACACCGGTCGCCAGACCCGCCGCGTACGCCGCCCCCAGACAGGTGGTCTCCGAGATCACGGGGCGGATCACCGGCACCCCCAGCACATCCGCCTGGTGCTGCATCAGCAGCTTGTTGGCGGTCATCCCGCCGTCCACCTTCAGCTGGGTGATCCGCACCCCCGAGTCCTGGTACATCGCGTCCACGACCTCCCGGGTCTGCCAGCTGGTCGCCTCCAGTACGGCGCGCGCCAGATGCGCCTTGGTGACGAAGCCGGTCAGGCCCGTGATGACACCGCGCGCGTCGGAACGCCAGTACGGCGCGAACAGGCCGGAGAAGGCCGGCACGACATACGCCCCGCCGTTGTCCGGGACGCTCGCCGCCAGCGGCTCGATCTCGTCGGCCGAGGCGATGATGCCCAGCTGGTCGCGGAACCACTGCACCAGGGCACCCGTGATGGCGATGGACCCCTCCAGGCAGTAGACCGGCGCCTCCCCGCCGAGCTGGTAGCCCATCGTCGTCAGCAGCCCGCTCTTGGACGGGACCGGGCGGTTGCCGGTGTTCAGCAGCAGGAAGGAGCCGGTGCCGTAGGTGTTCTTGGCCTCGCCGACGCCGTAACAGGTCTGGCCGAAGACGGCCGCCTGCTGGTCGCCGAGCGCGGACGCCACCGGCACGCCGTGCAGCTGCCCCACCGCCGTGCCGTACACCTCGGCCGACGACCGGATCTCCGGCAGGATCGCTTCCGGCACGTTCATCGCCGACAGGATCGCCGGGTCCCACTGGAGCGTGGAGAGGTTCATCAGCATGGTGCGGCCCGCGTTGGTCACGTCCGTGACATGCACGCCGCCGTCGACGCCGCCGGTCAGATTCCAGATCAGCCAGGAGTCGATGGTGCCGAAGGCGATCTCTCCCCGCTCGGCTTGCGCCCGCAGCCCCGGCACCTCGTCCAGCAGCCAGGCCGCCTTCGGCCCGGAGAAGTAGCTCGCCAGCGGAAGCCCGGTGGCCTCCCGGAAGCGGTCCTGGCCGTCCGTGCCGCCCAGTTCGGCACAGAGCTGGGAGGTACGGGTGTCCTGCCAGACGATCGCGTGGTGCACCGGCCGGCCGGTGGCCCGGTCCCACAGGACCGTGGTCTCCCGCTGGTTGGTGATGCCCAGCGCACTGAGCTGGTCCGCGCGCAGCCCCGCCTTCGTGAGCGCACCGGCCACCACCGACTGCACCTTCGTCCAGATCTCGGTGGCGTCGTGCTCCACCCAGCCCGGTTTGGGGAAGATCTGCCGGTGCTCGCGCTGGTCGACGGCGACGATCGCCCCGCCGTGGTCGAAGATGATGCAGCGGCTGGACGTGGTGCCCTGATCGATCGCGGCCACGTACTTCTCGCTGGTCCCGGTTCGCTCCGTCATACCGTCACGCCTCCTGAGGTCCTGGTGAGTGGGTGCGGGGGAGGGGGGGGGGGGCCGGGGGCCCCCCCCCCCCCCCCCCCGGGGGGGCCCCCCCCCCCCCCCCCCCCACCCCCCCCCCCCCCCCCCCCCCCGCCCCCCCCCCCCCCCCCCACCCCCCCCCCCCCCCCCCCCCCCCCAAACCC
>NZ_JBICVV010000052.1:0-9098 GCF_043199295.1 Streptomyces sp. NPDC048612 | reverse complement strand
GTCACCCTCGACGACCTCGACTGGGTGGCCGATCTTCCCGGCGTCTGCCTCGACGTGATCCGCACCCACACCCGCTGATCGGCCGACAATCCGGGCAATACATGACACGACGTCAAACGACAAGGCCCGCCCGGCGAACCGGGCGGGCCTTTGTGCGCGCCGTCCCTACGGGGGACGGCTGCGGGATGGCATGATCACACCCCACAAATGCAACGAGCCGGGACGGCAATCCCGGCTCGCCCGCATCCCAATCGGTCTTCTCCACCGACAGGAAACGTTGCTTTGCGCATCGTACGAAACGATCCCGGCGTCCCGCCACAGGGACCCGCGTCCGCGCCGCTTCCCGCCCCGCGGTCCGTCGACGAGTTCGACCAGCAGCACAAGGCCCGCTTGGAGGCGATGCGGGCCTCCCGCGCTCACTCGCCAAAATGCCCCGGTTGTAACCGGAAGTTGCCGAAATCTACTGGTAAGCGCGCTCGCGCGTACTGCTCGGACGCCTGCCGCAAAAAGGCCACCCGAGCCGCGAAAGTGTCCGCTTTTGAGGACCACAAAACCGCAGGTCAGGCCCCCGATTCGGCCACCAAAACGGTGCGGCGCCTTGGTACTACCGCGAAAACTACGGACATGCAGGTCAGCGGCCTGCATGGAACGAAACAGGACGAGTCGGACCACGACCGGCACTTCAGCGGCGACCAGCGCGGTGCTGCGATGGAGTCGGACGCGGACACCGCCGCCCGCGACGGGCGCTTCGAGCTGCGGGAGAGCCTGCGTGCCGTGAGCGGGCTCGACCGGCTCCTGAAGTGCGGCATCAGCGTGCTGGCGGGCGGCGTCACCCCCGTCCTCCGCAACGGCCGTGCCGGGTACGCCGGAGTCGTCACCTGCGGATCGGTGCACGTCTGCCCCTGCTGCTCGACCAGCATCCGCCGCGTCCGCCAGGACGAGCTGGACCAGGTCGGGAAGTTCTGGGAGTGCCAGAGCTGCGGCCTGGTCATGATGACGCTGACCATGCGCCACTACGAGCGCCAGGCGCTCGCCGTGCTGGAGAAGCAGCAGCGGGAGGCGTGGAAGGCCGGGTTCGGGCAGAACGCGGGACGAGCCTGGCGCGACGCCAAGAAGGCGTACGGCGTCCGCGGCTTCGTCCGGGCCTGGGAGGTCACCCACGGCCCCAACGGCTGGCACTGCCACTACCACGTGCTGCTGTTCCTGGCCCGGCCCCTGGCGTCCGGCCGGGTCGAGGCTCTGCAGGCCCTGGCGTTTGAGGTCTGGTCCGCCGCGCTGGAGAAGGCCGGCGCCTACCTCCCGGTCGAGACGGGCGCGGACGGCAAGCCGGTCGGTGTGAAGATCGATGCCCCGGACCGCGGTGAGTCCGGCCAGTTGGCCCGCTACCTGATGAAGGGGCAGGACGGGAAGACCCGGTGGGGCGTCGCGGCCGAACTCACCCGGCAGGACGTGAAGACGGGGCAGGCCGGTCACCGGACCCCGTTCGAGATCGCCCGCGCCGCCGTCCAGCCGGACGCCGATCCGCGCGATGTCGACCTGTGGCGGGAGTTCGAGCAGACGGCGACCGGCGTGCGGTCCCTGTACTGGTCCAACGGCTTGCGCAAGCTCCTCGCCGAGATGGGCTTCGAGCTGGACGACCGCAACGACAAGGACGTCGCGGCGGAGGAGGAGTCGGCCGGTGACCGGCTCGCCTGCATCCCAGCCGCCACCTGGTACCGCCACATTGCCCGCCACAAGGGCCGCGCGCTGGCCCTGCTCAAAGCCGCGGAGAGGGGCGGTGTGACCGCCGTTCGTACGCTGGCCGAGTCCTGGGGCCTGGTTTGGGGCGCCGACATCCTGGACGCCGAGGAACTGCCCGAGGACGGCACGCTGCCGACCATCGACGAGGTGCTGCGCCGCGGCGACCGCATGCAGTTGGCCGCCCGCGCCGAGGTCTGGCGCCGGGGCCTCGCCCTGGCCGAGCACATCGAGATCGAGGCCCGCGCCAAGCACTTCGCCGCCCACCCCGATGCCCCGCAGTACGCCGCGCGGGCCAAGGCGACCAAGCAGGCCGCCGAGGACGAGGTGCTGGCGCTCGGCATCGAGGAGCAGACCGACGGCGACCGTGCCGCCGCGCATGCGGAGTTCCGGCGCCGCCTCCGTCTCGCGCGTGCTGGGACGCCGGTCACCACCGCCGTGCCGACTCCCCCAGCAGCCCCACAGACCAGCCGGGCGCCGAAGCGAAACTGACATCAGTAAGCACTAACTCGCTCCGCCTCTCTGCGCCCGCCGACAACCCCGGGTTGTCGGCGGGCAGGCGACAGAACCCGGCGTACAGGCCGACTCCCGCAGCCCCGACTGCCTCGGTCGGGGCTCCGCTTTGGGCAGGCCGGGGCGACGCGTAGGACGGTCCAAGGCGACAACTTGCTCGGCTTGCCGGGCGGGTGCGGAAGATGGTCTTCGTCGATAACTTGCTCACCCCGACCGTGCCCGGTCGCCGCAGAAAACCCCCGCCGGCCTGTGTGGCGGCGGGGGGGTTACTGGGGTCAGTACGTACTAACTCGCTCCCCCAACGAGACCCCCAACAGGACCCACAACAGGACCCACAACAGGACCCCCAGGAGTGTCCTGAGGCGGTCGAAAACTGCCAGGTCACCCACCGTGGTAAGTGACCGGCGGAACTCCGACAACCCTCGTGATGCAGGGCGCTGGAGGGTTCGAGCGCGCGCTCACTCGCCGCGCGGCTTCCTCGCTGCGCGGGCTGTCGGACGCCGGCGTCGGCGGCCGGAGCGGAGTGCAAGAGGTGTGCTCGTCCTGGGGCATTCGAAATGCATGAGCTACGGCAGTTCGTCGTCGTCCTGGAGCACGTCGTGCTCCTGGTCGTGCTCGTGCTCGGCTGCCGCTCGCTGGACTGCTCTGCTGCTCTCGCCTCGCCCTCCTGGCCGCGCCAGGGGCCCGGTCCTGTTGAACCAGGGCCGAGGCCACGCAAGGGGTGAAGGGAGTTGCGGACCTTGGCCGCCGCTCCCTCACCGTGCCGATCAGCCCGGCCTGACCGGGAGAGCATCGTGGAGGAACGAATGAGTGAGCAGCAGCAGCGAGACCAGCAGCCGCAGGCGCCGGCGCTTCAGCAGCAGGCCGATCCGAGTGCTGAGTTCGTGAAGAAGGGCGCCCTGGCTGCGATCGGTGGCGCGGTCTCCGGGACCGCCAAGGCCTTGTGGACGCACCTGTTCGACAGCGATGCGTGATGCGGTCCGGCGGGCGGCCGGGCAGCGGGACGAAGGCATGAGCGGCCCGGCCGAGTGCCGGGCCGCACGGCCCACCAGGGCCGCCTTGATGATGTAGAGAAAGTTCTATCGCGCCTCCCCGGTACGGTCGGCGGGTGACGAAAATCGAGACTCCCCGGGATGAGGCCGGCCGACGGCTGTGCCAGTACTGCCATGAGCGGGAGGTGCCCGAGTCGCTGGGCACCAAGCCCCGGATTTACTGCTCGCGGAACTGTCGGCAGCGCGCGTACGAGGCGCGTCGGACCCGCCAGACCATCGACCAGACCGTGAACATGGCGCTGCTGCGCGAACGCTGGCTGCGCACCAATGAGGCCCGAGCAAAGTCACGTGACGATGCATCGACGTCGGCTGCAAAGTCACGTGACGATGCTGAGGGTGCAGCAAAGTCACGTGACTTTGGGCCCAGCACCCAAGCAAAGTCACGTGACATTCCTGTCGCTCCGGCGGTGCCGCGGCCGACGATCCCGACCCCGGATATGTCGCTGCCGAAGTCGCAACGCGGATCGCTGTTTCCGCCCTTCAAGTCCAGGCCGGCCCAACCGGAGCTGTTCGAGGGGCAGGCCGACGACGAGGGATAGCCGCACGGCGCGCTCACGGCGGCCCGCAGCGCTGGAGAGCGTGACGGTGCCCGGCCACAGCGCGGCAGCAGCTGCCCCCCGCTGGCCACGTCTCGGCGTCCGGTCGCCTCACGCGCCCGCGGTCGCGACGGCGGGGGTACGGTGCCCGGCCGAGGTGGACGGTGGTGGACGGCGGCCGGACGCCAGCGTGCCCACCCCCTCCCCCAGGAAGCGCTTTTGCCCACCCCGATGCCGCCGCGGTCGCCGACGCGGTAGGCCACGGAGGATTACGGATCATGGGCGTGTCCACCGGTCCGTCCACCGGTGTCCACCGGCATGACGAAGGCCCGTCCCTTGTCTGGGGGCGGGCCTCTGGCTGTGGGCTGAGTGGTGATCAGTCAGTGGACACCTGCCACAGGCCCGGGGCGTAGACGTCTTCCCAGACCTCCAGAGGGCCCTGCTCGTCGTGGAAAGCGGTCTGGAGGACGAGTACGGGCACGGCGGCACTCGCAGGCACATCGACCTCTAGGGCAGCCAGTTCATCGCTGCTCGCCAGTCGGGCACCGCGGCGCTCGGGCGTGCGGCTGACCGTCCGGCCGGTGCGCTCGGTGTACCGCTTCTGCCAGAACGGCTTGAGCTGGCCGGGCTGCAGCAGTTCGGGCACGTCGATCAGCGCGCGCATGTGGATCACAGACAGCCCGACCACGGTCGGGCGGCCGTCCTTGCGGAAGACCCTGCGCCTGATGACGACTTCGTCGTGCGGCTCGATGCCCAGCTGCTCGCAGATGTCCGGGTCAGCACACGAGCGCAGCATGGCCACGTGGTCCGTACTGGTCTCCCCTGGCGCGTAAGGGCTGCCCGTCCGGTCTAGGCGATTGAGCCGTGCCGCACCGGTGGACGCGACACGAGACCGCGCGGCGACCACTGTCCGCGCTCCTGGCCGACTGGTGGTTAGCCCCTCGGCCCTGAGCTGCTGAAAGGCACGGTTGACGGTGGCTCGGGCCACCCCGAATTCGGCACATACCGACTCCATGGTCGGCAGCGGTTCGCCGGGCATGAGCTGCCCGTCCTCGATGACCTGCCGGTAATGGGCGGCAATGTCCGCATACCCAGTTCGGGCTGCCATGGCGTCCTCCTAGTCCGGTCTACCTCTCAAGTAGAGCACCCTACCTTTACACGTAGACTAGTCTTCCTGTACAGATAGACCAGTCTACTTTTCTGGGCTAGCTGAGAGGGGACGCCTGTGCCTGTCCACCCTGTCCACCGACCGTCGGCTACGACTGCCGGCGGCTACGCCGTGACTCAACTTGAAGCGATTTTGCGCGGTTTGACCGTTGCACTGGTGATCGTCGCGACGGGGTGCCTCGCGTTCACCGCGACGAACGTCACCGAATTTGCTCTCAATCACGGCGTCTCGGCATGGATTGCCTGGATGCTGGACCCACTGGTGGCGTCAGCGCTGGGCACGGTCCTGGTCGTCGATGGGCTGCTGACCGAGCACGAAGTGCGCCCGGGTGGGATGGCCTCGCTGTTGCGCTGGTTCGCGGGCCTGGCCACCTGGCTCATGAACTGCTGGGGTTCGTTGTGGCCGACCGGCACGCCGTTCGGTCTGCCAACTCACCTCGACCCGGCCGGGCTGCTGCTGCACTCGGTGTTGCCGGTGCTGCTGGTGCTGCTGGCGG
Source organism: Streptomyces sp. NPDC048612 (assembly GCF_043199295.1). Classification (NCBI taxonomy): domain Bacteria; kingdom Bacillati; phylum Actinomycetota; class Actinomycetes; order Kitasatosporales; family Streptomycetaceae; genus Streptomyces; species Streptomyces sp. NPDC048612. The sequence goes on along the minus strand of NZ_JBICVV010000052.1, from coordinate 3,596 downwards.
AGGCGATCACGGCCTACCGTCGCCGGATCGTGGCCCGGATCGCGGAGCTGCTCGATGCGGTGGACACCACCCCGGCACGGGTGGACACCCCAGTCCCGGCATCTGTCCCCAGGACTCCCGAGCCTGTCCTGACGGCTCCTGTGCCGCGTGTGGCTCCGCAACCTGCTCCGACCCCGGCCCGGCCGCTGGTGGCCATCTGCGGCTCTGGTGGTCTGTACCGGCCGGAGGTCCCGGCTGCTCCCGTGCCGCGCGTCGAGCCGGTGGTGGAGCCGGTGGAGCTGAGCGCGGAGGAGGCGGCTCGCATCATCGAGCAGTGCTGGCGCGAAGGCGTGCTCAGCATCCGGAAGACCGCCGAGCTTGCCGACCGCAGCAAGTCGTTCGTCGAGAAGTGCTTTGGGCAGCTCGTTGAGCACTACGGGCCGCGGCCGGCGCCGCAGCAGATGGCGCTGGCGGGGGTGAGCGCATGACGGCCCCGGTGGTGGTGACGCGCACGATCCTGCCGGTGCAGGGCTGGTGGCGGGACGTCGAGCCCGCCCCGACCTCTCTGCCTCCGGGCTACGTGGCCGCGCGGCGGCCGGTGATCGCCGGTCCCGACGGTGACGAACTGCGGGTGCGGGCCTGGCTGCTGCGCCGGATCGGGGGGCTGGGGTGAGCGCCGTCCCGCCGGAGCCGGAGACTCCGCCCACTGTCCATCTCCCTGCCCAGGCCGCCGAGCCTGCCCTGTCCGGCACCGTGATCCCGGCGTCCTGGCCGGTCCGTCCGGGCTTGCCGTCCACCCCGTCTGCCGCTGCGGAGCCGGTGTCCGCGCCGCCTGTCCCCCAGGTGGCCACCGCCGCTGGAGGGTCCGGGGATTGGTGGACGCGACGGCCGCCGGCCCCGCCGGTCCCGCCCGGTGGCGGAGGGATGCCGGGCTGGGTGCCGCCGCAGGCACCGGCACTGTGGCCCGGCCCGCAGCAGCTCGACATCCACGTCACCGTCCACCAGCCGGTCCCGGTCGAGCCGGACCTGACCTGGTGGCAGCGCCTCGCGCGGGCGGTGCCCCACCGGGTGTCCCCGCTCGCGGCGGTGGCTGCCACGGCGGCCGCGATCTACCCGCTGCCCGGCGTCGGCTACGGCGTCGCCCGGCTCTGGGGATCGGCGCTGGACCACATCGGGACGGACATCCACTACGCGGCCTCCCACGTCGCGGCGGCCGTCGCGATCGCGGTCGTGGCCGCGCGCATCCACCGGCCCTGCCGCCTGCGCACCACCCTCGCCGGGGACCTCGTCCGGCGCCTCACCTGGCTTGACGCCTTTGGCGTGGCCGTCACATTCATCGGCGGCACGTGGGGCGTTCTCTGGCCCGACCTGGTCGCGGCACTGACAGGAGTACGAGCATGAACACGACGCTGACCATTGCCGGCGGAACCGTGGCCGCCACCATCCTTGTGATCAGCGCGCGGACGTGGTGGAAGAGCAACCGCGAGATCAAGTCCCTGGTGCCGTACGTCGGGGGGCTCGTCACCGGGTCGAGCTGGACGCTCTGCGTCGGCGGCCTCCTCGGCGCCATCGCGGTCCAGGCGACCGAGATGACGAACCGGGTGGGGGAGAAGGCGGTGGGCGTCGCGACCGGCGCGCACGGCCCCACGACCCTTGCGCAGGGCGCGATGGGCACGCTGACGTACGGCGGCGCGTGCATGGTCCTGATCGGCACTTTCGTCGGCGGGATCGTCCTGAAGGCGGCTGGCAAGTCGGACAAGAAACGGATGCTCGGGGGCGTGCTCGCGGGCGTCACCCTGTGCGCGACGGCCGGGTTCTCGGCCCTCATGCAGTGGGTGCCGGACCTCTACAACACCGGCGGCGCGTGGCTGACGGACGCGCTCAACGGCGGGTGGTCGCTGTGACGATCAGCCTGGACAAGCCGCTGTCCGAGGAGCCGGAGCCGGGTGCGGACGACGCTGGCCTCAAGGCCCGTGTCGAGCAAGCGGAGCAGGCCGCGGAGAAGGCCGGCGCCGCCGTCGGCCGGATCGTCGACGCCTTCGCCGAGGGCAACACGGAGTTGGCCAAGCGGATCGGGCCCAGTACATGGGCATGGTGCCGCCGGGGCCACCGCGGCGACCTGGACGGCATCTCGGCAGACCTCGGGGTCTGGGCACGGTGCGCTGTCCTGGGTGGCGCCGGGTACGGCCTGTGGCGCCTGGTGGAGGCTCACCCGGGGGTCCTGTGGCCGCTCGCCGCCGGGTGGTGCCTCGCGTGCCTCAAGGCCCGCGTCGCGGCCCGCAAGAAGGACGGCCAGGAGGCGGGGGAGGAGACCCCCGCGGAGGCTCCCGCCGCATCCTCCGTCGGCGCCCCCGTCGAGCACCCGGTCGTGGCTCTCGTGCGGTCCGCGATCGGGGCCGAGAAAGGGGTCCACCTGAAGGTGCTTCTGCCCCTCATGCGGGAGCGCCTGGAGGGCCTCAAGGACGCCCGCTCAGAGGACCTCAAGAAGGTGCTCGCCGACCACCACATCCCCACCCGCTCCAAGGTGCGCGTCGGGAAGGTTGGCGGATACGCCGGCATCCGCCGCGAGGACCTGCCGCCCCTCCCCTCCCCCACGGAGCCCCCCACTCCCCACCCCACAGGGCTCCCCACGGGTGGGGACGCAGGTCAGAGCCCTATCGCGGGGAGCGCCGGGGAGCGGCGGGGAGCCGCCGGGGAGCCGCTGGGGAGCCGTGGGGAGCCGTTCGGGCACTCGGGCATGGGCGCGTTCCGGCAGCAGCAGCGGCTCGTCCAGGACCCCGACAACCCCGCCCGGTGGCACTGCATCCCGGACTGACGGCCACCCGGTCCGCCCCCGTCCCTCGTCGGCCGGGGCCGGGCCGAGGAGCCGTCAGCCGACGCTCCACGCAGCGCGGGCCCGGTCGTCCATCCGCCAAGACGCCGACCAGGCCCGCTCCCATCTCGCAGAGACAGGAGCCCCATCGTGGCACTCCGCAAAACGATGCCCACCCGCGCCCCCGAGAAGGCCCGGCCCGAGGACGTACGGGTCTACTCCGGCCGCGACGGCGGATACACCTCCGCCCCCGCCGATCGCCCCGTCGCCGGCACCCCCAACGGCACCAAGGGGAGGCTGCGGTGAGCGAGACGAACTGCGGCGGCTGCGGCGAGAGCAACGAAGGCGGCGCCTGCCGCCGCTGCGGAGGCCGCACATGATCCTCATCCCGCACGACATGCACGAGTGGGACGCCGATGATCTCCACCTCTGGCTGTCGGAGGTCTCGCGTGACCCGCAGGTGACGCCGGCGGAGCTGAGGCTGGCCCGCAGGGCGGCCAACCGCGCCGTGATCGGCCAACCGCCCAACGACAACTGACCACGAACGGAAGGATCGCCCCATGACCAACTACACCGACAGCAAGGGCCGCACCCTGGCCGATCGCGTCGGCGCCGTCGAGCGCTTCGGGCCGGCGCCGGTGACCGACCAGCAGCGCGCCGCCGCAACCGCCCTCCTGGCCGACCTCCTGGCGGCGGCCGAGAGGCATGGCGTCACCCTCGACGACCTCGACTGGGTGGCCGATCTTCCCGGCGTCTGCCTCGACGTGATCCGCACCCACACCCGCTGATCGGCCGACAATCCGGG
>NZ_JBICVV010000051.1:0-12761 GCF_043199295.1 Streptomyces sp. NPDC048612 | reverse complement strand
CAGGGCGTCACCCGGTTCGTCGAACTGGGCCCGGACGGTGTCCTGTCGGCCATGGCGCAGTCCACCCTCACCGACGCCGAGGACGCCCTCTTCGTCCCGGTCCTGCGCAGGGACCGCGACGAGGCCCACAGCCTCGTCACTGGGCTCGGCCAGCTCCACGCCCACGGCGGCACGGTGGACTGGTCGGCGTTCTTCGTCGGTACTGGTGCCCGCCGCGTCGCTCTCCCCACGTACGCCTTCCAGCGCACCCGCTACTGGCCGGAGGCCCACCGGGCGCACCACGGTGACATCGGCTCTCTCGGGCTGCTCTCCACGGACCACCCCCTGCTCGGCGCTGCCGTCTCCCTCGCCAACCCGCACGGCCTCGTGCTCACCGGGCGGCTGTCCCTCGACACGCACCCCTGGCTGGCCGACCACGCCGTCCTGGGCAGGGTGATCGTGCCCGGCACGGCGTTCGTGGAGCTCGCCGTGCGGGCCGGGGACCAGATCGGGCGTGGTGCCGTCGAGGAACTGGCCATCGAGGCACCCCTGGTGCTGCCCGCCGAAGGCGGCGTACAGCTGCGGGTGACCGTGCTCGACGCGGACGGCGCCGCCGGGCGGTCCGCGTTCACCATCCACTCGCGCCGTGACGGGGTCGACGAGGACGAGCAGTGGACGCGCCATGCCTCCGGCACCCTCGTCCCCGACCCCGAACAGGCCCACGAGGAGCCCGATTCGGCGGATCTGGCCGGGGCGTGGCCGCCGCCGGGCGCCGAGTCGATCGACGTCAGCGGCGCCTACGAGGCGTTCGCGGCGGGCGGGTTCGCCTACGGCCCCGCCTTCCACGGTCTGAGGGCCGCCTGGAAGCGCGGCAACGACCTCTTCGCCGAGGTGGCGCTGCCCGAGGGGGAACGCACCGACGGGTTCCAGGTGCACCCGGCGCTGCTCGACGCCGCCCTGCACGTCGTCCTGCTTGACGCCGCCGTCTCCGGCGCGCAGGGCGTCGAGCCGGCGGGGCGCGGGTTGCCGTTCGCCTGGAACGACATCAGCGTACGAGCCACCGGCGCGGGCACCGCGCGTGTACGGATCGCCCCGGCCGGCACCGGTGCGGTCTCCGTCACCGTCGCCGACGCGGCGGGCCGCCCGGTCGTCTCGGTCGGCTCGCTGGCCTTCCGCGAGGTCACGGCCGAGCAGCTGGCCATCGCCGAGGGCGGTGCGGCCGACGACTCGATGTTCCGCGTCGACTGGGCCCGCTGCGCCGTTGCGCCCGTCCCGGACGAGGTCCGCTACGCCCCCTACGACCCGGCCGGTGAGACGTCCGAGGGCTGCGAGGTCCTGGGCGTGGTCATCGACCGGGACGCACAGGACGACGACCGGACCGCCGTCCACGCGGCGGCCGCGCATGCCCTGGAAGCGGTACGCAGCTGGCTCGCCGACCCCCGTCACACGGACGCGCGCCTGGTCGTCGCGACACGGGGCGCCGTGGCCGTGGCGGGCGAACGCCCCGCCGACCTGGCCGGCGCGGGTGTGTGGGGCCTGATACGGGCCGCGCAGGCCGAGAACCCCGGACGCCTCGTCCTCGTCGATGCCGCCCCTGGCGCCGCGCTCGACGAGCGGGACCTGTGCGCTGCCGCGCTCTCGGACGAGCCGCAGCTGGTGCTGCGCGACGGTGCCTGGTCGGCGCCGCGCCTGGCCCGCGCAGCCACCGACTCCCAGGCCGCACAGGCGCCTTGGAGCGCCGATGACCACGTGCTGATCACCGGCGGCACCGGCGCCCTTGGCCGCCTGGTCGCCCGCCGTCTCGTCGCCGAGCACGGCGTCGGCGGTGTCGTGCTGACCAGCCGTTCGGGCCTTGCCGCCGAAGGCGCCGCCGACCTGGCGGAGGAGCTGACCGCGCTGGGCGCCCGCGTCACCGTCGCCGCCTGCGACGTGGCCGACCGCGATCAGCTCGCCGCGCTGCTCGCCGAGCACCCGGTGACTGCCGTGGTGCACACCGCGGGCGTCCTCGACGACGGTGTCCTCGACACCCTTGATGCCGGGCGCCTGGCGGCCGTGCTGCGGCCCAAGGCCGATGCGGCGCTGCACCTGCACGAGCTGACCCGACATCAGAATCTCACGGCCTTCGTCCTGTTCTCCTCCGCCGCCGGCGTCTTCGGCAGCGCGGGACAGGGCAACTACTCCGCCGCCAACGCCGTCCTGGACGCCTTGGCCCAGCAGCGCTGCGCCGACGGGCTGCCCGCCACCTCCCTGGCCTGGGGCCTGTGGGAGCAGGACGGCGGCATGACGGGCGGGCTCCGGGAGACCGACCTGCGCCGCATGGACCGCTCCGGGCTGCGCCCGCTGAGCCCGGCCGAGGGCCTGGACCTGTTCGACGGCGCACTCGCCGCGGCCGAGGGCACGGCCCCGGAGGCGCTCCTGGTCCCGATGCGCCTGGACCTCGCGGCCCTGGGCGCCCAGCTGCGCGGCGCCGTCGCCCCGCCCCTGCTGCGCGGCCTGGTCCGCACGGTACGGCGCCGTGACGTGAGCCAGGACGCCGGTGCGGCCAGCGCGGGCTCCACCTGGGTGGAACAGCTGGCGCGGCTCGGCGAGTCCGAGCGCGAGCACAGCATCCTCAGGCTCGTACGCGGCCGGGTCGCCGAGGTGCTCGGCCACTCCGGTGCCGATGCCGTCCCCCCGACGGCCGCCTTCAAGGACCTCGGATTCGACTCGCTGACCGCCGTCGAGCTGCGCAACCAGCTCGGCGCCGCCACCGGCCTGCGCCTGCCCGCCACCCTCGCCTTCGACTACCCCTCGGCCCAGGAGCTCGCCCGCCACCTCGGCGAGCGGTTCGAGGAGAGCGCCGGCCAGGCCCCCCGCACACCGGCTGCCCCGGCCCGGGGCGCGACGCGGGCAGCCGCCGACGAGCCGATCGCGATCGTCGGCATGGCCTGCCTCTACCCCGGAGGCGTACGGTCCCCCGAGGGCCTGTGGGACCTGGTGGCCCGCGGCGGCGACGGCGTCACCGCCTTCCCCGCCGACCGCGGCTGGGACCTGGCCGCCCTCTACGACCCGGACCCGGAGAACCCCGGCACCTCGTACACCACCGAGGGCGGGTTCCTGCACGGCGCGGGCGAGTTCGATGCGGAGCTGTTCGGGATCTCGCCGCGCGAGGCGCTGGCGATGGACCCGCAGCAGCGGCTGCTCCTGGAGACGTCGTGGGAGGCGTTCGAGCGGGCCGGGATCGACCCGACGGGCCTGCGCGGCAGCCGTACCGGCGTGTTCGCCGGCGTCATGTACCACGACTACGCCAGCCGGCTCCTGGCCATCCCGGAAGGCGTCGAGGGCTACCTCGGCACCGGCAACTCGGGCAGCGTCGCCTCCGGCCGTGTCGCGTACGCCTTCGGGCTCGAGGGTCCGGCGGTGACGGTGGACACGGCGTGCTCGTCGTCGCTTGTGGCCCTGCATCTGGCGGCGCAGTCGCTGCGGCAGGGCGAGTGCGACATGGCGCTTGCGGGCGGCGTGGCGATCATGTCGACGCCGGGTACGTTCATCGACTTCAGCCGTCAGCGCGCGCTCGCGGCGGACGGCCGCTGCAAGTCCTTCGCGGGCGCGGCGGACGGCACCGGCTGGTCCGAGGGCGCGGGCATGCTCCTGGTCGAGCGCCTGTCGGACGCGCGGGCCAAGGGGCACCCCGTGCTCGCGGTCGTCCGTGGCTCGGCGGTCAACCAGGACGGCGCCTCCAACGGGCTCACGGCCCCGAACGGCCCGGCCCAGCAGCGCGTCATCCGCCAGGCGCTCGCCAACGCGGGACTCGATTCCGCGGACGTGGACGCGGTGGAGGCGCACGGCACGGGAACGAAGCTGGGCGACCCGATCGAGGCACAGGCGCTCCTTGCCACGTACGGGCAGGACCGTGGCGCGGACCGGCCGCTGTGGCTGGGTTCGATCAAGTCGAACATCGGTCACACGCAGGCCGCCGCCGGCGTCGCCGGCATCGTCAAGATGGTCGAGGCGATGCACCACGGGGTCCTCCCCAAGACCCTGCACGTGGACGAGCCGACCCCACACGTCGACTGGACCGAGGGCGCGGTGGAGCTGCTCACCGAGGAGCGTGCGTGGCCGCAGCCGGAGGACCGGCCCCGCCGGGCGGGTGTGTCGTCGTTCGGTGTGAGCGGCACGAATGCGCATGTGGTGCTTGAGCAGGCGCCTGAGGTGGCCGCCGAGGCGACCGAGACCGGTGAGTCCGCTTCGGGTGGTGTGCCGGTGCCGTGGGCGGTGTCCGGTCGGTCGGCGGCGGCGTTGCGGGCGCAGGCGGCGAAGCTCATCGCCACTGTCACGGACGAGTCGCCGGCGGACATCGGCTTCTCGTTGGCGACGACGCGGGCGCAGCTGCCGTATCGGGCTGTGGTGGTGGGTGGGTCGCGGGATGAGCTGGTGGTGGGGCTTGAGGCTGTTGTTGAGGGTCGTGGTGTGGCTGGTGTGGTTGAGGGTGTTGCCTCGGATGCGGGTCGGGTGGTTTTTGTGTTCCCGGGTCAGGGTTCGCAGTGGCAGGGCATGGCGTTGGAGTTGATGGAGTCTTCGCCGGTGTTCGCGGCGCGGATGGCTGAGTGTGGTGAGGCTCTGGCTGCGTTTACGGATTGGTCGTTTGAGGACGCTCTTCATGGCCGGGTGGATGTTGAGCGGGTGGATGTGGTTCAGCCGTTGCTGTTTGCGGTGATGGTGTCGCTGGCGGCGGTGTGGCGGGACTGGGGTGTTCGTCCGTCGGCGGTGATGGGTCACTCGCAGGGGGAGATCGCGGCTGCGTGTGTGGCGGGTGCTTTGTCGTTGGAGGATGCGGCGCGTGTGGTGGCGCTCCGGTCGCGCTCGATCGTGGCGCTGGCGGGGCGGGGTGGCATGGTTTCTGTGCCGCTTCCTGTTGATCGTGTCCGTGAGGAGTTGTCCGGTTTTGAGGGCCGGGTCTCGGTCGCGGCTGTCAATGGGCCGAATTCCGTGGTGATCTCGGGCGATGTGGAGGGTCTGGACGAGCTTCTTGCCCGCTGGTCCGGGACGGATGTGCGGGCGCGGCGTATCGCGGTCGACTACGCCTCGCACTCCGCGCATGTCGAGGAACTGCGCGACGAGCTCCTGGACGTACTGTCGCCGGTCCGCCCGCAGGCGGGTGAGATACCGGTGTATTCCACGGTGACGGGCCAGGTTGAGGACGGCTCTGCTTTCGATGCGGAGTACTGGTACGCGAATCTGCGTCAGACGGTGGAGTTCGAGACCGCGACGCGCATGCTGATCGACGACGGCTTTGGCGTGTTCGTCGAGTCCAGCCCCCACCCGGTCGTCAGTATCGGTGTTCAGGAGACCATTGAGGACGCGGGCTCCCCGGCGGTCACGGTCGGTTCGCTGCGCCGTAACGACGGCGGTCTCGACCGTCTCCTGACCTCCCTGGCCGAGCTGCACGTCCACGGCGTCACACCGGACTGGTCCAAGGTCTTCCCCTCCGACGCCCGCCGCGTCGACCTGCCCACCTACGCCTTCCAGCACCAGCGTTACTGGCTGGAGCCCGGTCCCGTCCGTCAGGGCGACATCACCTCGGCCGGTCTTGCCTCCGCGGATCACCCCCTGCTCGGTGCGGCCGTCGAACTCGCCCACGGTCAGGGCGTGTTGCTCACCGGGCGGCTCTCCGCGCAGACGCACCCCTGGCTCGCCGACCACGCCCTCTCCGGGACGGTCCTGGTGCCCGGCACCGGTGTCCTGGAGCTGGCCCTGCGGGCCGGGGAACACGTCGGTCGCCGGCACGTCGAGGAGCTGACCCTGGAGGCGCCCCTGGTGCTGCCGGATAGCGGCGGCATCCACGTGCAGGTATCCGTCGACGAACCCGACGAGTCCGGGCGGGCCGCGCTGAGCATCCACGCGCGGCTCGACGGCGCGGACGACGATGTCCCGTGGACCCGTCACGCCACCGGCACTCTCCTGCCGGAGCCGGTGTCCGCCGAGGGCGCGGGCCGCATCGCGCAGTGGCCGCCGCAGGACGCCACCCCCGTCGACACGGGGGACCTGTACGCGCGTTTCGCCGACCACGGCTTCGAGTACGGGCCCGTCTTCCACGGCCTGCGGGCCGCCTGGACGCGCGGCGACCGGATCTTCGCCGAGGTCGAGCTTCCCGCCGAGGCCCACGCCGACGCCTTCTCCTTCGGCATCCACCCAGCCCTGCTCGACGCCGCCCTGCACGCCCCGCTCGCCGTGATGGTCGCGGGAGCCGGTGAGGGCCAGGGCCAGGGTGACGACGGCCGTGTCGGCGGGCTCCCGTTCTCCTGGACCGGTGTGTCGCTGCGGGCCACGGGAGCGACCACCCTCCGCGTGGAGATGGCCCCCACCGGCCAGGACGCGGTCTCGCTCACCGTCGCCGACGGCACCGGCGAACCCGTGCTCACCGTGGACTCGCTGGTATCCCGGCCGATGGCCGCGGCCGGCCTCGCCACCCCGCAGGCGGCGGGCCAGGACAGCCTGTACCTCGTCGACTGGGCCGAGCTGCCCACGGGCGGCGAACCCGACCCCCACCACCTGGCCGTCGTCGGGGAGTCCGGCGCCGCACTCAGTGACGCACTGCGCGCGGCCGGCGTCGCCGCACCCGTGCACCGCGGCCTGGACACGCTGGCCGAAGCGTACGAACAGAGCGGGACCGTACCGGAGTACGTCCTGTGCCCGGTCGGCGCCGCCGCGACCACCGGGCCCGCACAGGCCGCGACCACCGGGCCCGCACAGGCCGCGACCACCGGGCCCGCACAGGCCGAGGCCGGCCTCGCCGAACAGGCAGGGACCGCCACCGCCGACGCGCTGGCCTTCGTACAGCGGTGGCTGGCCGACGACAGGTTCGGCGACTCCCGTCTCGTACTCGTCACACGGCGCGCCACGTCGGCCGGTGACGACGTGCACGACCTCGCACACGCGCCCCTGTGGGGGCTGCTGCGCTCCGCGCAGGCCGAGCACCCGGACAAGTTCGTCCTGCTCGACCTTGACGACCTGGACACCGCCGCCGCGCTCGTCCCGCACGCCCTGGACGCCGCGTCCCGGGCGGGCGAGCCACTGCTCGCCGTACGAGAAGGCACGCTGAAGGCCCCGCGCCTGGCTCGGGCGGCCTCCGCGACGCGGTCCCTGGTCCCCCCGCACCCCGGCACGAGCTGGCGGCTGGACACGCCCGAAGGCGGCACGTTGGAGAGCCTGCACCTGGTCGAGGCACCCGAGGCGGAGGCACCGCTGGAGCCGTCCACCGTACGTATCTCCGTGCGGGCGGCCGGGCTCAACTTCCGCGACGCCCTCATCGCCCTCGGCATGTACCCGGGCTCCGCCACCCTCGGCGGCGAAGGCGCGGGCGTGATCACTGAGGTGGGCCCCGGAGTCACCGGACTCGCTGTGGGCGACCGGGTGTTCGGCATGTTCCCCGGCGCCTTCGGCACCACCGCGGTCGCCGACAGCCAGATGATCGCCCGGATGCCCGACGGCTGGACCTTCGCCCAGGCGGCGGCCGTGCCCGCGGCGTTCCTCACCGCGTACTACGCCCTGCACGACCTGGCGGGCGTACGGGCCGGCGAATCGCTGCTCGTCCACTCCGCCGCCGGCGGAGTGGGCATGGCGGCCGTCCAGCTCGCCCGCCACTGGGGCGTCGAGGTGTACGGCACCGCCAGCCGCGCCAAGTGGGACGCGGTCCGCGCGCTCGGGCTCGCCGACGACCACATCGCCTCATCCCGCAGCCTCGACTTCGAGGAGAAGTTCCGCACCACGGCCGGCGGGCGCGGCGGCATCGACGTCGTCCTCAACTCGCTCGCCCGCGAGTACGTGGACGCCTCCCTGCGCCTGCTGGCGGCCCCCGCCGGGTCCGAGGTGTCCGGCCGGCGGTTCGTCGAGATGGGCAAGACCGACGTCCGGGACCCGCAGGAGACCGCCCGCGACCACCCCGGCGTGCACTACCGCGCCTTCGACATCGTCGAGGCCGGGCCCGCGCGCATCGCCGAAATGCTGGCCGAGATCACCGCCCTGTTCGACAAGGGCGTCCTGACCCACCTCCCGGCCACCGTCTGGGACGTGCGGCGCGCGATGGAAGCCTTCCGATACGTCAGCCAGGCCCGCCACACCGGCAAGGTCGTGCTGACCGTCCCGGCGCAGGCCGACCCGGCCGGAACCGTCCTGATCACCGGCGGCACCGGTGTCCTCGGCCGCATCGTGGCACGCCACCTGGTCACCACACGCGGCGCGCGCAGACTGGTCCTCGCCAGCCGCAGCGGCGCGGCCGCCGACGGCGCCACGGCCTTTGCGGACGAGCTGCGCGCTCTTGGCGCCGAGGTCGTCCTTGAGGCCTGCGACGCCTCCGACCGGGCCTCGCTGGAGGCACTGCTCTCGAGGATCCCCGCCGACCACCCGCTCACCGCCGTCCACCACACGGCCGGAGTCATCGACGACGGCGTGATCGACACGCTCACCCCCGCACAGCTCGACCGGGTCCTGCGCGCCAAGGCCGAATCGGCGCTCCACCTGCACGAGCTGACCGCCCAACACGCCCCCGACCTGGCGGAGTTCGTGCTCTTCTCCGCCGCCGGGGCCACCCTGGGCTGCGCCGGGCAGGGCAACTACGCCGCCGCCAACGCCTTCCTGGACGCCCTGGCCCGGCACCGCCGTGCCCGGGGCCTGCCCGGCCAGTCCCTGGCCTGGGGTCTGTGGGCCGAGGCGAGCAGCATGACCGGACACCTCGATGCCGCCGACCTGACCCGGCTCGGCCGGGGCGGCGTCCTGGCCCTGGAGACCAGCCAGGCCCTGGAGCTGCTCGACGTGTCGGTACGGAGCGACGAGGCCCACCTCGTTCCCGTACGCCTCGACCTCGCCGCCCTGCGCACCGCGACCGGCGACGGAACCGTACCGGCGCTGCTGCGCGGACTCCTCCGAGGTACCGCCCTGCGCAGGGCAGCCGGTGCCGCCGCGGCAGCCGAACCCACCGCGGCCGGACGCCTGTCGACCGTCCCCGAGGCCGAACGGCCCCGCGTCCTGCTCGACCTCGTCCTGGACAACGTGGCCACCGTCCTCGGCTTCGCCGACACCTCGGCCGTCGACCCCGACCGCCCCTTCAAGGAGATGGGCTTCGACTCCCTCACGGCAGTCGAACTGCGCAACCGATTGAACAACGCCACCGGCCTGCGCCTGCCGGCCACCCTGGTCTTCGACCACCCGGCCCCCCAGACGCTCGCCGACCACCTCGGCGCGGAACTCTTCGGCAACGACGAGCCGCGCACGGCCTCGCTGCTCGCTGAACTCGACCGCATCGAGTTGGTGCTCGGCGGCATCGCGGCCGGCCACCTGGAGACCCCCGACCTCGACGACGACGACCGCGCTGAGATTACGGCGCGCATCAACGGTCTGATGGCCGACTGGAACCTGACCCAGGCACGGCACAACGCCGAACGGTTCACCGCCGGCGAAGGCAGCGAGGCTGACGGCGGCCCGCACGAAGGAGCACGGGGCGGCGGCGGAGCCACCGTCACCGAACAACTCGGCACGGCGAGCGACGACGAGCTCTTCGACTTCATCGACCAGAGGTTCGGTGGGTCGTGAGCGGCTGCCGCAGAAATCGGCACGGCCGGTCCGGCTTGTCCGGCAGGACCGGCCGGGCAGTCCGGACAGGCCGGGGCCCGGAATCCCCGGGGTCCCGGCCGGCCCCCGAGCCCTTGAGATCTGAATCCCGGAAGCGCGTGAGGGTGCGACGACATGACCAATGAGGAGAAGCTCCGCGGGTACCTGCGGCGCGTGACGGCGGACCTGCACGAGACGAGCGAGCGCCTGCAACTCGTCGAGGGCCGGGACCGGGAACCGATCGCGATCATCGGTGCGGCCTGCCGCTACCCGGGCGGCGTCACCTCGCCCGAGGGCCTGTGGGACCTGGTCGCATCGGGTACGGACGGCATCGCGGCCTTCCCCGAGGACCGGGGCTGGGACCTCGCCCGGCTCTACGACCCCGACCCCGACAGCGAAGGCACCTCGTACACCCGCGAGGGCGGATTCCTCTACGACGCGGGCGAGTTCGACGCGGAGCTGTTCGGGATCTCGCCGCGCGAGGCACTGGCCATGGACCCGCAGCAGCGCCTGCTCCTGGAGACTTCCTGGGAGCTGTTCGAACGCTCCGGCCTCTCCCCGGAAGCCCTGCGCGGCAGCCAGACCGGTGTCGTCGTCGGCGCCGCCTACGCCGGATACGGCTCGGGCCTGTACGACATCCCCGAAGGCGTCGAGGGCCACCTGCTCACCGGCAACGCGGGCAGCGTCATCTCCGGCCGCCTGTCATACGCCTTCGGACTCGAAGGCCCGGCCCTCACCGTGGACACGGCTTGCTCGTCGTCCCTTGCCGCCCTGCACGTCGCGAGCAACGCGCTGCGCCGCGACGACTGCACCCTCGCCGTCGCGGGCGGCGTCGCTGTCATGCCCACCCCCGAGGTCTTCACCGCCTTCAGCCGCCAGCGGGGTCTGGCGGCCGACGGCCGCTGCAAGTCCTTCGCCGCCGCCGCCGACGGAACCGGCATGGCGGAAGGCATCGGACTGCTCCTCCTTGAACGCCTGTCCGACGCCCGCCGCAACGGCCACCGGGTGCTGGCCGTCATCCGCGGCTCGGCCGTCAACCAGGACGGCGCATCCAACGGCCTCACCGCCCCCAACGGCTCCTCTCAGCGCCGCGTCATCCAGAAGGCACTCGCCAACGCGCGCGTCCCCGCCGACCAGATCGACGCGGTGGAGGCGCACGGTACGGGTACGAAGCTCGGGGACCCGATCGAGGCGCAGGCGCTGCTGGCGACGTATGGGCAGGGGCGGGAGTCCGGGCGTCCTTTGTGGCTGGGTTCGGTGAAGTCGAACATCGGTCACACGCAGGCCGCGGCAGGTGTCGCGGGTGTGATCAAGATGGTCGAGGCCATGCGCCACGGGGTTCTGCCGAAGACGCTGCACGTGGACGAGCCTTCGCCGCACGTCGACTGGTCGACGGGCGCGGTGGACCTCCTGACCGAGGCCCGCCCGTGGACACCGAACGGACACCCCAGGCGTGCGGCGGTCTCGTCGTTCGGCATCAGCGGGACGAACGCGCACGTGGTACTGGAGGAGGCACCGCCGGCCGCACCCGACGAGACCGACACTGCTGCCACGGCAGACGGCGTGCCGGTGCCGCAGGTGCCGTGGGTGCTGTCGGGCAAGTCGCCGGAGGCGCTGCGGTCGCAGGCGGCGCGGTTGGCGGCTGCGGTGTCTGTCGCGGGAGAGTCGCCTGAGTCGCCGGTGGACGTGGGCTTCTCGCTGGCAACGACGCGGGCACAGCTGCCGTACAGGGCTGTGGTGGTGGGCTCGTCGCGGGACCAGCTCCTGGACGAGCTACGGGCCGTGGCCGAGGGGACCGCTGCGGGGACTGGGACCGGGACCGGGACGGTTCGGGGGCGGCTGGGGTTGTTGTTTACGGGGCAGGGGGCTCAGCGTGTGGGTATGGGGCGGGAGTTGTATGCCGCGTATCCGGTGTTCGCGGAGGCCTTCGACGCGGTCTGTGCTCGGCTGGACGGTGGGCTGGGTCGGTCTTTGAAGGGTGTGGTTTTCGACGGGGATGGGGAGGGGCTGTTGGATCGTACGCGGTTCACGCAGGCTGCTCTGTTCGCGGTCGAGGTCGCGCTGTATCGGCTGGTGGAGTCGTGGGGTGTACGTGCGGATGCTCTGCTGGGTCATTCGGTGGGTGAGGTCGCGGCTGCGCACGTGGCCGGTGTGCTCTCGCTCGATGACGCGTGTGCGCTGGTTGCTGCTCGTGGCCGGCTGATGGATGCCCTGCCTGAGGGCGGGGCCATGGTCGCGGTCGAGGCGGCTGAGGGCGAGGTCCGTGCGGCTCTGGTCGAGGGTGTGTCGGTCGCGGCGGTGAATGGTCCGCAGGCGGTGGTGATCTCCGGTGACGAGGCTCCGGTGGAGCAGGTCGCCGCTGTACTCGCTGAGCAGGGTGCGCGTACGAAGAAGTTGTCGGTCAGTCACGCGTTCCACTCGGTTTGTATGGAGCCGATGCTGGAGGAGTTCCGTGCGGTCGCGCAGTCGCTGAGGTATGAGACCGCGCGTATCCCGGTCGTGTCGAACCTGACCGGTGAGGTCGCGGGTCCGGAGTTGTCGACCCCGGAGTATTGGGTGAGGCATGTCCGCGAGGCGGTGCGCTTCGCCGACGGCGTCCACACCCTCCACACTCAAGGTGTGACGCGTTTCGTCGAGTTGGGTCCGGACGGCGTGCTGTCCGCGATGGCGCAGGGCGTGCTCCCCGGCGTCGAGGACAGGCTGTTCGTGTCCGTGATGCGGTCCGACCGCGATGAGGCGCGGAGCGTCGTGAGTGCTCTCGGCCAACTCCACGCCCATGGTGGGGTGGTGGACTGGTCGGCCTTCTTCGCCGGCACCGGTGCCCGTCGCGTAGACCTCCCCACGTACGCCTTCCAACGCCGTCACTTCTGGCTCAACCCTGGAACGCTTGTCCGCCAGGATGCCGGGGCGACCGGTGACTGGACGTATCGGGAGGAGTGGCGTTCGCTTTCCGTCCGGGGTGTGGGTGAGTTGTCTGGTTTGTGGGTGGTGGTTGCGGAGTCGGAGTCTGATGCTGCTGCTTTGGTGGCGCGTGGGGCTCGGCTTGTGGTGGTTCCGGTGGGTGCGGGCCGGGAGGAGCTTGCTGCGCTGCTGGGTGGTGTAGGGGCTATGGGTGTGGTGTCGCTTCTTGGTTCGGTGGAGTCGGTGTTGGCTCTGGTTCAGGCGGTGGAGCCGTTGGGTGTGCCGGTGTGGGCTGT
>NZ_JBICVV010000050.1:0-13477 GCF_043199295.1 Streptomyces sp. NPDC048612 | reverse complement strand
CGGTATTAGACCCCGTTTCCAGGGCTTGTCCCAGAGTGAAGGGCAGATTGCCCACGTGTTACTCACCCGTTCGCCACTAATCCCCTCCCGAAGGAAGTTCATCGTTCGACTTGCATGTGTTAAGCACGCCGCCAGCGTTCGTCCTGAGCCAGGATCAAACTCTCCGTGAATGTTTACCCGTAACCGGGTGACACTCGCGTTGAGCGGAACCGTTCGGAGGAATAGTCCTCACGGTTCACAGCGTCCTCGCTGTGTATTTGCCTATCCGCACGATGTGCCGACAGGACTTTCAAAGGAACCTCATCTCCCGGATGTTTCCGGTCGACGGGGTATCAACATATCTGGCGTTGACTTTTGGCACGCTGTTGAGTTCTCAAGGAACGGACGCTTCCTTTGTGCCTTATCGGTTCTGATTTCTCAGTACCGGGCTCTCCGGGCGCTTCCCTTCGGTGCTTCACACTCTATCAGGCCTTTTCCGGCTTTCGAACCGCTGCTTTTCTGCAGGCATGCAGAAAGCGCAATTCTTGAGTCGCGATCAAGACGCTAGGAGTGCCGCCCACCTCAACCGGACGCAGTTGATTGCGTCCTGGCTGTCCGGGGCAGGTGTCAGACAGTACAGCTCCGGTGTGGGCGAGGCAAATCGATTCAGCGGGACTCGCGGACGGCAACCGGCGTCTCTCATGCGGAACCGTCAGTTCTTATGACTTACGCTTCTGAACGGTGCGCCGTCCAGGACAGGTAGTGACGGCGGCCTGATGAATCTCCACCCCTGGGAGGCTTCCCATGACCACCGTGACGTCCCCTCTTGCCGGACGCGCCATCGGACTCGCGGCTGTGCCCGACCCGGTGTTCTCCGGAGCGATGGTGGGTCCCGGTACCGCCATCGATCCGGTCCGTGAGCCGTCCGCCGCTGTTTCTCCCGTGGACGGTGTCCTCGTATCGCTGCACCCGCACGCGTTCGTCGTCGTCGACTCCGAGGGGCACGGCGTGCTCACCCATCTCGGTATCGACACCGTGCAGCTGAATGGTGAGGGCTTCGAGCTGCTTGTGAACAAGGGTGACACCGTGACCCGCGGCCAGGAGGTCGTGCGCTGGAACCCGGCCGCGGTTGAGCAGGCCGGGAAGTCGCCGGTGTGCCCGGTCGTCGCGCTGGAGGCCACCGCGGACTCGCTCGGCGAGGTGCGGGAGGACGGCGAGGTCAAGGCGGGCGACCAGCTCTTCTCCTGGCAGTAGGAGCCGGGGCCCCTTTCCCCAGGCAGGTACGACATCCACGCGGCGGTCCCGGCCGCCGCATCAACCGGAGACGGGTGCAATGGAGACAACGCTGCGAGGCGTCGGCGTCAGCCACGGTGTGGCGATCGGCGAGGTGCGGCACATGGGTACGGCGGTTCTCGAACCGCCGGCCAAGCAGATTCCGGCGGACGAGGCGGAGCGCGAACAGGGGCGTGCCCGTCAGGCCGTGGAGGCTGTGGCCGCTGATCTGATGGCGCGGGGAAACCTGGCGGGCGGTGAGGCGCAGGCCGTGCTGGAGGCACAGGCCATGATGGCGCAGGACCCCGAGCTGATGGCGGATGTGGAGCGGCGGATCGCCGTGGGCAGCACCGCGGAGCGCGGTGTGTATGACGCGTTCGCCGCCTACCGGGCGCTGCTGGCGGGTGCGGGTGAGTACCTCGCGGGCCGGGTGGCCGACCTCGATGACGTGCGGAACCGGATTGTCGCCCGGCTGCTGGGCGTGCCGATGCCGGGTGTGCCGGACAGTGACGAGCCGTATGTGCTGATCGCGCGGGATCTGGCGCCGGCCGACACCGCGCTGCTGGACCCGACGCTGGTGCTCGGGTTCGTGACCGAGGAGGGCGGGCCGACCAGCCACAGCGCGATCCTCGCGCGGGCGCTGGGGGTGCCGGCCATCGTCGCGCTGCCCGGTGCGGGTGAGCTCGTCGAGGGCACGGTCATCGCCGTCGACGGCAGCACCGGTGAGGTCTTCGTGGAGCCCAGCTCCGAGAAGCAGGCGGCGCTGGAGCAGGCCGCGGCGGAGCGGAAGGCGGCGCTGGCGGCGTCGTCCGGTCCGGGTGCCACGTCCGACGGGCACAAGGTGCCGCTGCTGGCGAACGTCGGCGGGCCCGGTGATGTGGCCGCGGCGGTCGAGGCCGGGGCGGAGGGCGTCGGTCTCTTCCGTACGGAGTTCCTGTTCCTGGACGACAGCAAGAACGCGCCGTCCGAGGAGAAGCAGGTCGAGGCGTATCGGAAGGTGCTGGAGGCGTTTCCGGAGGGGCGCGTGGTCGTGCGCGTGCTGGACGCCGGTGCCGACAAGCCGCTGGACTTCCTGACGCCGGCCGACGAGCCGAACCCCGCGCTGGGTGTGCGGGGGCTGCGGACGCTGCTCGACCACCCGGATGTGCTGCGGACGCAGCTGACGGCGCTGGCGAAGGCGGCCGAGGGGCTGCCGGTCTACCTCGAGGTCATGGCGCCGATGGTGGCGGACCGGATCGACGCCAAGGCGTTCGCGGACGCCTGCCGGGAGGCCGGGCTGCAGGCGAAGTTCGGGGCGATGGTGGAGATTCCGTCCGCGGCGCTGCGCGCGCGGTCGATTCTGCAGGAGGTCGAGTTCCTTTCGCTGGGGACCAATGACCTGGCGCAGTACACCTTCGCCGCGGACCGTCAGGTCGGTGCCGTCTCGCGGCTGCAGGACCCCTGGCAGCCGGCGCTGCTGGACCTCGTCGCGGTTTCGGCCGAGGCCGCGAAGGCCGAGGGCAAGAGCTGCGGTGTGTGCGGTGAGGCGGCCTCCGATCCGCTGTTGGCGTGTGTGCTGACGGGGCTCGGCGTGACCAGCCTGTCGATGGGTGCGGCGTCGCTTCCGTATGTGCGGTCGACGCTGTCCAAGCACACGCTGGCGCAGTGTGAGCGGGCGGCGGCCGCGGCGCGGGCCGCGGACACCGCGGACGATGCGCGCGCTGCCGCGCAGGCGGTGCTCTCCGGGGAGTGATCTCGCGCGGCGCGGTGCGTCGCAGCAGTGTGGACGGCCGTCCCGCCCTTTGTGGCGGGGCGGCCGTGCTGTTGGTGCGTGGTGTGGTCAGTCGTGGTGGTGGGGGTCGGGCGGGGGTGTGAGCGGGAGGCCGGGGGCGTAGTCGACGCCGTGCTCGGGTGGGATCGGCTCGCCGGTTTCGGCGTCGGTGCAGTAGGCGGTGAAGACCTCGGCGGCGCTCAGCGCGCGGGGCCAGGCCTCGTGCAGGGACCAGCCGCGGACCGTGTCGTGGGCGGGGGCGCCGGTGGTGTCGTGGTCGGCGGGGCCGGTGGTGGTCCGGGAGACGATGCCGCCGGGGGTGCGCAGGGCGAGGCCGGCGGCAAGGACCGTGCAGAAGACGAGGGTGTCCGATTCGTCGAGCTGGAGGCGGGTGCCCTCCTCGGCGGTGGCGTGCAGGACCGCCAGGAGGGGCGGTTCTCCGGCGGCGACGGAGCAGACGAGGTGGTGGCTGCCGCTGCCGAGAGAGGCGAGGAGCTGCTGGACGGCGAGGGTGGCGCGGGCGAAGGCGGCGTGGGCGAGGTCGTCGCCGCACTCCGGGCAGTCGCCGGCGCGGGCGAGGACGGCGGAGGCGTGGTCCCAGGTCGCCTGGCGGCCGGCTTCCTCGACGAGCAGCGGGAGCAGCCGGCTCAGGGGTTCGCCCTGGTAGGTCAGGGTCGCGCCGGTGCGGGCCACTTCGGCGGTGTAGCGGCTGCGGCTGTCCGTGCGGTCGGGGTCGAGGGCGAGGTCGGTGCAGTACTTCTCGTAGGCGGCGGGGTCGAAGAGGCTGACGGTCGTGAGCACGCCCTGGGAGGCGAGGGTGCGCAGCAGGTGCTCCATCTGGCGGAGGTAGCTGCGGTGGTCGTCGAACGGGAAGGTGCGGTAGCGGCTCATGGCCTGGAAGTCCTGCTCGTCGGCGAGGACGGCGGCGGCGCTGGGGACTTCGCGGCGGAGTTTGCGGTGGGCGGCGGAGCGGTCGGTGTACCTGGATGTGGATGTCATGGTTCCCCCCTGGTGAGATGCGTCCGGCGCGGAGCGGTGCGCCGGCCGGACGCCACTTGTCACTGAGAGTAATCGGGGGGTCTGACAATGCGGCCGGGCGCCGGACCGGGGGCCGTGCGGGCCTGCGGTGGTCCGGCGCCGGACGGGTCTACCGCGTGCGGTCGGTGGCGTGGTCGCGGGCCACCTGCTCGTAGAAGCGGAGCAGTTCGAGGTTGTCGACGGAGCCGGGGTTGACGGCCTTTTCGAGGGGGGTGCCCTGGAGGAGGCGTTTGACCGGGACCTCGATGCGCTTGCCGGTGAGGGTGTGCGGGACGCCGGGGGCTTCGATGATGTCGTCGGGGACGTGCCGCGGGGAGAGCTGTTCGCGGATGGTGCGCTTGATGCGGTCACGGAGGGCGTCGTCGAGGGTGGTGCCCGGGGCCAGGTGGACGAAGAGCGGCATCCAGTAGCCGCCGTCGGGGAGTTCCAGGCCGATGACGAGGGATTCGCGGATCTCGGGGAGCCGTTCGACGGCCTCGTAGATGTCGGCGGAGCCCATCCGGACGCCCTGGCGGTTGAGGGTGGAGTCGGAGCGGCCGTGGATGACGACGCTGCCGCGGGGGGTGACGGTGATCCAGTCACCGTGCCGCCAGACTCCGGGGTACATGTCGAAGTAGCTGTCGTGGTAGCGGGTGCCGTCGGGGTCGTTCCAGAAGCGGGTGGGCATGGACGGCATGGGGGTGGTGACGACGAGTTCGCCGACCTCGTCGATGACGGGCTTGCCCTGGGGGTCCCAGGCCTGGAGGTCGGTGCCGAGGCAGGGGGCCTGGAGTTCGCCGATGTGGACGGGGAGGGTGGGGACGGCGCCGGCGAAGCAGCTGCAGACGTCGGTGCCGCCGCTGACGGAGGCGGTCCACAGGTCGGTGCCGCCCTCCGCGAAGCTGTCGTGCAGCCAGCGGAAGCCGTCCGGCGGGAGCGGGGAGCCGGTGGTGGCGACGCAGGTGACGGCGGAGAGGTCGAGGTCGCGGGCCGGGTGGATGCCGGCCTTGCGGCAGGCCATGACGTAGGCGGCGGAGGTGCCGAAGACGGTGGCGCGGGTGGTTTCGGCGACCCGCCACTGGGCGGAGACGTCGGGGTGTCCTGGGCTGCCGTCGTAGAGCACGATCGTGGAGCCCACCAGGAGGCCGGCGACGAGGAAGTTCCACATCATCCAGCCGGTGGAGGTGTACCAGAAGAACCGGTCGTCGGGGCCGAGGTCGCAGTGCAGGCCGGTCTGCTTGAGGTGTTCGAGGAGGATGCCGCCCTGGGACTGGACGATGGCCTTGGGCAGGCCGGTGGTGCCGGAGGAGTACAGGACCCACAGCGGGTGATCGAAGGGGACCTGCTCGTAGACCGGTTCCGTGTCGTTCGAGGTCAGGTCCGACCAGTTCACTGCGCCTTCAGGAGCGGGGGTGCCGAGCAGCGGGATGTGGACGACGGCGCGGAGGGTGGGCAGTTCGCTGCGGAGTTCGGCGACCGTGTCGCGGCGGTCGTGTTCCTTGCCGCCGTAGCGGTAGCCGTCGACGGTGAACAGGACGACGGGCTCGATCTGCTGGAAGCGGTCCAGCACGCTGCGGGCGCCGAAGTCGGGGGCGCAGGAGGTCCATACGGCGCCGACGGCGGCGGTGGCGAGGAGCGCGACGACGGCCTGCGGGATGTTGGGGACATAGGCGCTGACGCGGTCGCCGGGGCGGACGCCGAGGCGGCGGAGTTCGGCGGCCAGTGAGCCGACCTGGGCGCGGAGGTCCGTCCAGGTGACCGGGGTGGGCTCATGGGTCTCGTCGACGTAGAGCAGCGCGGGCGCGTCGGCGCGGGCCGGGTCCTCGGCGGCGCGCAGGGCGTGCTCGGCGTAGTTGAGGGTGGCGCCGGGGAACCAGCGGGCGCCGGGCATCGCGGGGTCGGCGAGGACGGTCTCGTACGGGGTGGCGAAGCGGACGTCGAACCATTCGGCGGTGGCCTGCCAGAAGGCGGGGAGGTCGTCGACGGACCAGCGGTGCAGGTCGGCGTAGCTCTTCGCGGGGTCGCCGGGGGTGGGGGCGGGTGCGCCGTGGTGGGCGGCGGCCCAGGTGTGGAAGCGGGTGACCTGTGCGCCGGCGATGCGGTCCGGGCCTGGCTGCCAGAGCGGTTCCGGCTGGTGGGCGGACGGCGGTGCGGTGGTCATGATGCGGCTCCCGGGCGATACGCGTCGTGGGCGTCGGGCGCGCACGGTGGTGGGGGTCCCCCGGCCCAGTGGGTGGGCGTGTGCGCGTGACACGGCTTGCCTGGACGATGCCATGTGATCGACTTGTGCACCAGGGTGGGCCACCCACATTCGGGGGGTGGCGGATGTGGCGGCACCCTGTGGCGCGGGGGCGGGGGCCGGAGCCCTTGGCGGGATTGGGCCGTGGTGGGGCGGGCCTCGGGCCTGAAGGTGGCCGAGCGTGACACGGCGCAGGTGAACGGCAGTTGAACGGTTCACCCGGACCCACTCGTCAATGGGAGGCTGAGCGGTATGGACGGGCGGGATCTGGTGCGGTCGGTGCGGGTGATCAGGGCGGTGGGGCCGGCGCAGGGGCTGCGGTCCGTGCGCGCGGCATGGCGGGCGCGGAGAGCGGATGCCCGGGCGCTGCCGCGGCCCGGCGCGGAACGGGCGCGGGTGCCGGGGCCGGCCCGGAGCGCGGAGCCGCAGCCCGGCGGCGGGGTCATCCGGTTCGCCCGCTCGTCGCTGCGGGTGCGGGTGGCCGCCGGCGGCGCGGTGTTCTGCGGCTGGGACGGTGCCGAGCCGGAGCCGTCGTACGCGCTGGCCGGGGCGTGTCCGGAGGTGGACGCGCGGGCGGTGCTGGAGCCCGACACGGAGGGCGGCTGGCGGGTGGTCTCCGAGCGGGTGCTGGTGGTGGTATCCCGGCACGGCGCGGTGGAAGTACGGACGCCCGGCGGGGCGGTGCTGCGGCGGGAGTTGCCGCCGCGCTGGTGGGACCGGGCGGGCGAGGCCGGGGCGGACGGGCGGGCCGGGCAGCCGGAGGTGTCCGGGGTCTCGCGCTGGGTGCAGCGCTCGGAAGTGGCCGCCGACGGCCGGTTCTTCGGGCTGGGCGGCCGGGCGCACGGGCCCCGGCTGCGGGACGGCGCGTACCGGCTGTGGAACACCGACCCGGGAGGGGCCTTCGCCCCGGGTGACGATCCGCTGTCGCTGACGATGCCGGTGCAGCTGGTGGTGGCGGACGCCGGTACCCATCTGGTCTTCCACGACAACTCCTTCGACGGCCGGGTCACGCTGCGCGAGGGCGCGGAGGGGGCGGGCTCGGGGCATGACCGGCCGGGCACCTCCGAACTGCGGATGGACGGCGGGCCGCTGCGCTACTGGGTGCTGGCCGGGACGCCGGCCCGGGTGCTCCAGGTCTGGACGGCGCTGACCGGTGCGCCCGCGCTGCCGCCCCAGTGGGCGCTGGGGTATCAGCACGCCCGTTGGGGGTTCGGCGGGGAGGCCGAGGTGCGCCGGGTGGTGGCCGGCTACCAGGAGCGCGAACTACCGCTGTCCGCCGTCCATTTGGACATCGACCACTTCGACCGGCACCGGGTGTTCACAGTCGACAAGGAGCGCTACCCGGATCTGCCGGGGCTGGCCCGGGACCTGCGCGCCGACGGGGTGCGGCTGGTGTCGATCGTGGACCCGGCGGTGAAGGCCGAGCCGGGCGACGCGGTCTACGAGGGCGGGGCGGCGGCGGACGCCTTCGTACGGGACGCGCGGGGGCGCGAGGTGCGCGGGCTGGTGTGGCCGGGCGAGTCGGTGTACCCGGACTTCACCGATGCGCGGGTGCGCAAGTGGTGGGGCGCGCAGTACGCGGAGCGGCTGGCCCAGGGCTTCTCGGGGTTCTGGCACGACATGAACGAACCGGTCTCCTTCGCCGCGTTCGGGGAGGGGACCCTGCCGCGCTCGGCACGGCATGCGCTGGAGGGGCGGGGCGGCGACCACCGGGAGGCGCACAACGTCTACGGCCTGGCCATGGCCCGGGCCGGCTTCGAGGGGCTGTGCGAACTGCGGCCGGGCGAGCGCCCGTTCCTCTTCTCCCGGGCGGGCTGGGCCGGGATGCAGCGTTACGGCGGCAGCTGGTCGGGCGATGTGGCGACGGGCTGGCCGGGTCTGCGGGCGTCGCTGTCGCTGGTGCTGGGGCTGGGGCTGTGCGGGGTGCCGTACAGCGGTCCCGATGTCGGCGGGTTCTCCGGGGTGCCGTCCCCGGAGCTGTATCTGCGCTGGTTCCAGCTGGGTTCCTTCATGCCGTTGTTCCGTACGCACTCGGCCCTCGGGGCGGGGCGGCGGGAGCCGTGGGAATACGGGAGCGAGGTGCTGGACCACGCCCGTACGGCGCTGCGTGAACGGCGACGGCTACTGCCGTACTTCGGGACGCTGGGGCAGCTGGCACGGCTGGCGGGAGCGCCGTATGTCCGGCCGCTGTGGTGGAGCGCGCCGCGGGACCGGGCGCTACGGGACTGCGAGGACGCCTTTCTGCTGGGAGACGCGCTGCTGGTGGCGCCGGTGCTGGCGGCGGGGGTGACCCGGCGGCCGGTGCGGCTGCCGCGCGGCCGGTGGTACGACACGGCGACCGGGCGGGCCTATGACGGTCCCGGGCAGGTGTGGGTGGAGGCGCCGCTGTCGCGGATTCCGGTGCTGGCGCGGGCCGGTGCGGTGCTGCCGGTGGCGGGGGCGGACGGCGGCACGGAGCTGGAGGCGTGGGCGCCGGCCGCCGGGCGCGGGGGCAGTGGGCTGGTGGTGCCGGACACCGGGGACGGCTGGCAGCGGCCGACGGTGGAGCGCTTCACCTCGCGGTGGTCGCGCGGCCGGGTGGTCGTGGAGCGGCGGGATGGGGGCGCGGTGGGGTATCGGGTGCGGGTGCGGGGGGTGGCGGAGGGGGCCGACGGGTAGCGGGGGGCGTTGGGAACGGGTCGCTGGGGCTGTGCGGGCCGAATGGGCTGTGGTGGTGGCGGGTTGGCGCTGGATGGCAGTGGGTTGGCAGGGTGGCGGGGCTTCCGCTCCGGGCGTCGGGCCTGGTAGACGAGGGCCATGCCGAGACTCCCTGCCGCGCTGCGCGGCCTCGCCGCCGCTGCCGCCGCCCTGATCGCCGTCCCCGCACTCGCTCCGGGCGCGGCGGCCGCCCCCGTCCGCCCGGCGCCGTCGCCGTCGTCGCCTGCCGTCCACGAGCCCACGATGCCGCGGGAGTTCGTCGCGCTGCGCAGTGTGGACCCGACGATCATCCAGGAGATGCGCTACGTCACCCCGCACAACTTCATGGGGGTGCCGGTGACCGGCTATCGGGCGCCGCAGTGTCTGCTGACCCGGGACGCGGCGCGGGCCCTGCACCGGGCGCAGCGCTCGTACCTGCGCCGCGGCTACTCCCTCAAGGTCTATGACTGCTACCGCCCGCAGCGCGCCGTGGACCACTTCGTGTCCTGGGCCAAGGACCTCGGCGAGCAGCGGATGAAGGGCGAGTTCTATCCGCGGGTCGACAAGTCGATGCTCTTCCGGGACGGCTACATCGCGGAGAAGTCCGGGCACAGCCGGGGCAGCACCGTCGATCTGACACTGGTGCGGCTGCCCGCGCTGCCGACCCGGCCGTACGTCCCCGGGGAGCCGCTGGCGCCGTGTTACGGCCCGAAGGCGGCCCGCTTCCCGGACAATTCGCTGGACATGGGGACCGGCTTCGACTGTTTCGACACCCTGGCGCACACCCTCGACCCACGGATCACGGGCCGTCAGCGGGCCCACCGTCTGCTGCTGAAGGACGGCCTGGAGCGTGCCGGATTCGTCAACTACCCGAACGAGTGGTGGCACTACACCTTTACGCCGGAGACCTTTCCTGAGACCTACTTCGACTTTCCGATAGGGGGGCGGTTGCCGGGCCGGCGCTGAGGGGGCCGGCGGGCCGCCGGGGTGATCGGCGGGGGCGCCACCGCACGGGCGTGCACGGGGCGTCGAAGCAACCGGCCGCGGGCGGGGCTCCGTGTGCGGCGCCTCGGCTTCCGTGGGCCGGGGCACGGCATCACCCCCGTCGATCCCGTGCCCCGGACCCTGTTCTGGGGGACGCCGCCGGGCCGCGTCCGGTTCGACGAATCCGTGCCCGGTCATCCGTCCGGGCGACATTCCCTCCGGAGGAGCACCGCCCCGGCCGCCGAGATCCAGGTCGGCGACCGGGACCCCGGCCGCGGACAAAGCCTCGCCGCCGCCCAGGCCTCGGGCGCGTAGGGCTCCTCAACCGGGCACCACCGCCGCGAAGGGCACCCGCAATACACACGGGCGGGCCCGGCAGCCCCGTCCGCCACCGGGCCGGCACCGTCGATCGCCGCACACTCCCCCGCACGGCTTGATCCCCCACGCCTGTACCGGACTTCCACCTCAGGCAGCCGCATGCCACACTCCTGACGTTCCGTCAGATGCGTGACCGGTGGTCGTGGTGGAGGAGGGGCTGTGGCACGTACGCGGAAGCCTGTGGTGCCGGGGTGGTTCGACCAGGATGCGGCGGACTTCCGGCTGCTGGGGACCCGGTGCCGGGCCTGCGGTGCGGTGTTCTTCCCCCGTGAGGACGCCTTCTGCCGCAACCCCGAATGCGGGGGCACGGAGTTGGCGGAGGTGCCGCTGTCCCGGCGCGGGACGGTGTGGTCGTACACCGACGCCCGCTATCGCCCGCCCGCCCCGTACGTCTCCGATCCGGACGCCGCGTGGGAGCCGTACCTCCTGCTCGCCGTGGAACTGACCGAGGAGCGGATGGTGGTCCTCGGTCAGGCGGCGCCCGGTGTCCGCGCCGCCGGTCTTCGGGTGGGGACGGAGGTCGAGCTGGTGCCGGGGGTGCTGTACGAGGACGAGCGGCACAGCTGGACGACGTGGCGGTGGGGGCTGGTGGAGGGCGGGAGCGGGAACGGGAACGAGGGTGGGGGCGGGGGTCGGGTGGGGGCCTCTTCGCTACACCCGCCCACCCCCCGAAGGGGGGTGGGCGGCGGGGAAAAAAACAACCCCGTGGGTGGGCGGCGGCCCCCTAGGAGCCCGCATCTCGCCGCCCGCCACCACAGCCCCGCCCACCACAGCCCCGCCGACGGCGACGTCGCGGTGCTCGGTGCCGGTATGCATCCCTGGGGCAAGTGGGGGCGCAGCTTCGTCGAGTACGGGACGAAGGCGGCCAGGGACGCTCTCGCGGACGCCGGGATCGACTGGCGCGCCGTCCAGAGCGTGGTCGGCGCGGACACGGTGCGCGGCGGCTACCCCGGGTACGTTGCGGGCGCGACCTTCGCCAGGGCGCTGGGCTGGCAGGGTGCACGGGTGACCAGCGTCTATGCGGCCTGTGCGTCGGGCGCCCAGGCCATCGGCACCGCGCGGGCGCAGATCCTGTCCGGTATGGCCGACGTGGCGCTGGTGGTGGGCGCCGATGCCGCACCCAAGGGGTTCTTCGCCCCGGCGGGCGGCGAGCGGCCCGATGACCCGGACTGGCTGCGGTTCCGGGTGCTGGGCGCCACCAACCCCGCGTACTTCGGGCTCTACGCACGCCGCCGGATGGCCCGGTACGGCGACACGACCGACGACTTCGCCCGGGTGAAGGTCAAGAACGCGGCGGCCGGCGCGGCCAATCCGTACGCCCGTTACCGCAAGCCGGTCACCGCGGAGGAGGTCGCGGCGTCCGCCGTGGTCGCCGACCCGCTGCGGCTGCTGGACATCTGTGCCACCTCCGACGGCGCCGCGGCACTCGTCCTGACCAGCATGGACTTCGCGCGCCGGCACGGTGTCGCGGACCCGGTCCGCATCCGTGCGGTCTCCACGGCCACCCCGCACTATCCGCGGACCGTCCTGGACCTGCCGGACATCGCCACCGACTCGGCGGCGGCCGTGCCGGAGCCGGAGACCGGTTTCCGGGCGTCGATCGCGCGCGCCGCCTACGAGGAGGCCGGGATCGGACCCGAGGACCTCTCACTGGCCGAGGTCTACGACCTGTCCACCGCCCTGGAGCTGGAGTGGTACGAGGATCTGGGGCTGTGCGGCGCCGGTGAGGGGGCGAAGCTGCTGCGGGACGGTGCGACGGCGCCGGGCGGGCGGCTGCCCGTCAACACCAGCGGTGGTCTGGCGTCCTTCGGCGAAGCGGTGCCGGCCCAGGCCATCGCCCAGGTCTGCGAGCTGACCTGGCAGTTGCGGGGGCGGGCGGGCGCACGCCAGGTGCCGGGCGCCCGGGTGGGAGTGACCGCCAATCAGGGGCTGTTCGGGCACGGGTCGGCCGTCGTCGTGGTGCGGTGAGCGCGGTCGCGCACCTACGGGTGTGAGGTGCCGGACCGGCGGTGCCCGGCCGTACGGTCGCGGCCCGCCCGCGGGCGCCGCCACGGGAAGCGCGTACGGCGACCACGGGCCGGGCACCTCCCCCTCCCCCAACATCCTCTGCTGTACGCGACCTTGACGGCCCCTCACCGCCGGTGAACACTTCCGGATGCCGGGCGGCATCGCCGCACTCAGGCACCCCGGGTGGCAGCGGCTGTCCGCTGCCCGCCGGTGGCACGCACCCTGCACGGAGGACCGGGGGACGTCCCCGGGCGAGGGACAAGGAGCCGCCATGTACTCCAATGGGGACATCATCGCCGGTGAAGTGATCGGCACCGCGATACTCATACTCTTCGGCGCCGGCGTGTGCGCCGCCGTCACACTGCACCACTCCAAGGCGAAGGGCGCCGGCTGGGTCGTGATCGCCCTCGGCTGGGGCATGGCCGTACTGGCCGGTGCCTACACCGCGGCGCCGCTGTCCGGCGGGCACCTCAACCCCGCGGTGACCCTGGGCTCGGCGATCGCGGGCGGCACCGAGTGGTCGAAGGTGCCGCTGTACGTCCTGGCGCAGATGGTGGGCGCGGTGATCGGGGCCGTGCTGGCCTGGGCCCTGTATTACGCGCAGTTCGCCGCCAACGCCGAGCAGAGCAAGGCCCAGCCGACGCTGGGGATCTTCGCCACCGGCCCGGAGATCCGCAAGCCGGCCGCCAACCTGGTGACCGAGGTCATCGCCACCGTCGCCCTGGTGCTGCCGCTGCTGTTCTTCGGCCAGAACAAGGGCATCGGCATCGGCCAGGTCCCCGGCGCGCACGCGGGGATCTACGGCTCCGGGATCAATGTGCTGCTCGTCGCACTGCTGGTGGTCGGCATCGGGCTGTCGCTGGGCGGGCCCACCGGCTATGCCATCAACCCCGCCCGTGACCTCGGGCCGCGTCTGGCACACGCCCTGCTGCCGATCCCCAACAAGGGCTCCTCCGACTGGGGTTACTCCTGGATTCCGGTGGCCGGTCCGCTGATCGGCGCGGTGCTGTCCGGTCTGGTGTACCAGGCGGCTTTCTGACCCGGCCGGGGGCGGGGGGGGGGCGCCCGGGCCCCCCCCCCCCCCCCCCCCCCCCAACCCCCCCCCCCCCCCCGGCGGGGGGTTTACGCGCGGAAACCGGGCCCGCGCGAAATAACGGGGCCCCCGACGTCACGGC
>NZ_JBICVV010000049.1:0-14408 GCF_043199295.1 Streptomyces sp. NPDC048612 | reverse complement strand
GGTGTGTGGACGTAAAGCGAAGCAGTCCACACACCAGGCCCCGGAGGCCCGTCACCGCACCCACAACGCACCCGCCCGCCGCAGGCGCAACGGCGCAGGCAGCAACAAACACCACCTCAACCCACGCCCCGCGCAGCGGACCCGCCCGCCGCAGGCGCAACGGCGAGAAACCCCCACCGCGGGAAAGACAACAACGTGGGCCGAGAGCAAGGCGCAGCCCACGGCGGGAAAGCCGAAAACGTGGGGAAGCTACCGGCTCCCCCGAGCCGACGCCGAAGCCGCCGCAGCCATATCCGAAACCCGCCCCAACATCGGCATGGGATCAACCCCCACCGACCCCGGCAGCACCTCCGCCACCCGCTCCGGCGTCCACCCGCCCCCCTCGGCATACACGGAGCGAAGCTCCGAAGGCTGGGCCCACACGGCGATCTTCGGCCCGGCGACCGTGTAGACCTGGCCGGTGATCTCCCCGGCCCGTTCGCTCAGCAGATAGACGACCAGCGCCGCCACGTCCTCCGGTTCACCGATCTCCGTCAGCTCCATCGGCACCTTGGCCGACATCCGGGTCCGGGCGACCGGCGCCACCGCGTTGGCCGTCACCCCGTACTTGTGCAGCCCGAGCGCGGCGCTCCGTACCAGCGAGATGATCCCGCCCTTCGCGGCGGAGTAGTTGGCCTGGGAGACGGACCCCTGGTGATTGCCGCTGGTGAAGCCGAGCAGCGTCCCGGACCCCTGGCGCCGCATCACCGCGGCCGCCGCCCGGAACACCGTGAAGGTGCCCTTGAGGTGGGTGGCGACCACCGGGTCCCACTCCTCCTCGGTCATGTTGAAGAGCATCCGTTCCCGCAGGATGCCGGCCACGCACACCACACCGTCGATCCGCCCGTACTGCGCCAGCGCGGTGTCCACGATCCGCTGGCCGCCGGCCATGGTCGACACGTCGTCGGCGACCGCGGTGGCGACACCGCCCGCCGCCTCGATCTCCTTCACCACGGATTCGGCGATCTCGCTGCTGGGTTCGCCGCCGTCGACGGCCACCCCGTAGTCGTTGACGACCACCTTCGCGCCCTGTTCCGCGCAGGCGAGGGCGACCGCCCGGCCGATGCCGCGGCCCGCCCCCGTGACGGCGATCACCTTGCCGGCCAAGAAGTTCCCCATGCCGTGACCCCTCCCGCAGTTTCTGACGGACCGTTAGATTTTTGAGCAGACCCGATACGAACACAAGACCCCGGGCCGACCCGAACCCCGCCGCCCCGAGGAGGGCCCATGCCCCTGCCGCAGGAGTTCCACGACATCGCCGAACGCGTGAACAACTGGGGGCGTTGGGGCGCCGACGACGAGATCGGCACGCTCAACCTGATCACCGATCAGGTCGTCCGGGAGGCCGCCGCCCACATCCGCAGCGGCCGCCGGATCGCGCTCGCACTCCCCCTCCGGCACGACGGCGTACAGACCGGCGTGATCCCCGGCCGGGTCAACCCGCTGCACACCATGACCGCCATCAACCAGGAGCTCTTCGGCCCCGGGACGGTCGCGACCTCCGACGATGCGGTCACCATGGGCCTGCAGGCCGGCACCCACTGGGACGGCCTCACCCATGTCTCGCACTCCGGGCGGCTCTACAACAACCGCCCCGCCGACTCGGTCACCGCGCACGACGGCGCCACCCGCCTCGGCATCGAGAAGGCCACCCCGATCGCCTCCCGCGGCGTCCTCCTGGACGTGGCCCGGGTGCACGGCACCGAGCGGCTGCCCGGCGGGCACGCCGTCACCCCGGAGGACCTGGACGCCGCCGAGGAACTGGCCGGGACGACGGTAGGGACCGGCGACATTGTGCTCGTACGGACCGGACAGCTGCGGCACTACCTCGCCGGCGACCGGCAGGCCTACGCCTTCCCGTCGCCCGGCCTGTCGCTGCGCACACCGGAGTGGTTCCATGCGCGCGAGGTCGCGGCGGTCGCCAACGACACCCTGACCTTCGAGATCTTCCCGCCGGAGATCGAGAACCTGTGGATGCCGGTGCACGCCCTCCATCTCGTGGAGATGGGCATGCTGCAGGGCCAGAACTGGAATCTGGAGGAGTTGTCGACGGCCTGCGCGGAGGCGGGCCGCTTCACGTTCTTCCTGTCCGCGATGGCCGAACCGTTCGTCGGCGGGTCCGGTGCGCCGGTCGCTCCGGTGGCGATCCTCTGAGCGGCCGCGTCGAGCCGCCGGCCCCACGCCGGCGACTCGACGGCGCCCGGCCGACCAGGTGGCGGAGCGCTCATGCGCGCCCCGAGCACGGCACCGCGGGCCGCCACCCTCCCCCGGCTTCCCGCCGGGGCCCCCAACCGGGCCACGACCCGCACTCGCCAAGGCCCCGGACCGGAATCCCGGCTCCCCCCACGACCTCGGCGTCCCCTCACGGCGAATCGCTTCACCCAAGAGTGATCAACCGGCCACGCCACGTCAACACCTGGCCGGGGACTGATTTCGTTACGCCCGATTTGCCGCATCCGGCGGAAGGGGTGTCACGGAGGCGCGTCGGCGAGGTACCGCCCGGCTCGGCTACGCCCGGTGCGTCACGGTGCGTGACACCGCGCACGAGGGCTCATACGCCCCCAGATCGGACCCTGCCGCCATGAGCAGCGGCCGGCCGCGGTCCACCTCGCACCAGATCCGCTTGCCGGCGCCCTCCGGCTGCCAGCCCCAGCGGTCGGCCAGGCCGTCGACCAGCTCCAGGCCGCGGCCGTTGGTGTCGTCGCCGTCGGCGTGGCGCTGGCGCGGCGGGCGGGCGCTGGCGTCCACCACCTCGACCCGGACCGTGCCCACCACGGCACCCGACCCGGAGAAGCACATCCGCAGCTCGGCGGCCGCGCCGGTGTGCACCACGGCGTTGGTGACGAGTTCGGAGATCAGCAGGATCAGCGTCTCCGCGAGTGGCTCGTCGACCCCTATGCCGGAGCCCGCGAGCCGCGACCGGGCCCACCGCCGGGCCCGCCCCACCTCCGCGGGATCGGGCCGTACGTCCAACTGCACCTGAAGCACCTGCACCGCTCACACCATCCGAACCGGCGGAAACATCGCCTCGCGCCTCCACGAGGTCACGGTGCGTGACCCCGGCGAAGCACAGCATGGTTGACGTTCAGTCACCCCAACAAGCGCTTCGGGCATATTCCAGCGCAAGGGAGTATGCGTCCTGCATACTGTGCGACGCACTTTCCGGGGAGTCGAACATGAGGGGCGACCGGGCCCCTGCCCAGTGCGGGCGGCGCGCAGTCCGTACCCCGGAGCCGTCCTTCCGACGGCACCGGGTCCGTTGCGCATCGGAACCACTCGCACCCAACGGAGAGTACCCGAGCGGTACGCCGACTCCCCCCTGTGACGAGTCACGCCTAGGACACAACCCGATATCGACACTCCGTGACCGCTTCTGCGTAGTGAGTCCGACATTCCGCACACGGGATGCCTGAGTCTGACATCGCCGGCCACCACGCACCCCCGTCCCGGCTCCCGAGCCCACGCCGTCAGGCGATCAGGCCCGCCGCCAGCAGCTCCTCCGCCCCGGCCGCCGTGCCCCAGCGCTCGGCGTGCCACCAGGCCCGTTTCAGATGCAGATGGACATCGGCCTCCCAGGTGAAGCCCATTCCGCCGTGGACCTGCAGACAGTCCCGTGCGTTACGGACCGCGGCCTCGTCGGCGAGCAACTTCGCACCCACGATGTCGAGATCACTCTCCGTGACCGACGCCGCATAGACCGCACTACGGGCCATTTCCGCCCGTACCAGCATCCCGGCGCAGAGCTGCTTGACCGCCTGGAACGAGCCGATGGGGACGCCGAACTGCTCGCGCTCGCGGGCGTGGCGGGCCGCCATCTCGACCGTGCGGACGGCGCTGCCGAGCTGCTGGGCGGCGGTGAGCAGCGCGGCCTCGCGCCGGAGCCGGGGGACGTCCACGGCCACGGGGGCGGTGCGCGGCAGGTCCAGGACGCGGGCGAGCGGGGTGAGGGGGTCAACGGAAGCAAAGGGGGCGCAGGACACCCGTTCCGGTGCGCTCCGGTACGCACCGCATGTGCGCCCCTGTGCGCCCTCGACGCCGCCCCCGGACGCGCCACCGCCCCCGCCGCCCTCCCCCTCCAGCAAGATCAACTCATCGCATCCGGCCGGGTGTTCCCACAGCACCGGCTCCCGGGCCGCGTCGCACAGCCCGACGATCCGCTCGCCGTCCGCGACACCGTCCACCACCCCGGCCAGCAGCTGGCACGCCACCAGCGGCCCCGGCAGCAGTGCCCGCCCGGCCTCCTCAAGGACCAGCACCGCCTCCGGCAGCCCCAGCCCGACCCCGCCGTCCTCCTCCGGCAGCCGCAGCGCGAAGAACCCGGCCGCGCCCAGCTCGCGCCACAGCGCACGGTCCGGCGCGGGGTCCCCGACAGCCGCCCGCAGCCGGTCCCGGCCGAACCTCCCGGCCAGCAGCTCCCGGGTGCCCTCCTTCAACGCCCGCTGATCTCCGGTGAGTTGGAAGTCCACCGCCCGGTCACCGCCCCTTCGGCAGGCCGAGAATCCGCTCGGCGACGATGTTCTGCTGGATCTGCGAGGTACCGGCCGCGATGGTGTACGAGAGGGACGACAGCCGGTCCGCGACCCAGGCGTGGTCCGCGTCCAGCGCTCCGGCACCCAGCACCTCGGCCGCCGCGTCGTACAGCTCCTGGCGGGCGTGCGAGTAGCGCAGCTTGAAGACCGAGCCGCCGGTTCCCGGGACGCCGCCGCCCGGCCCGCCGCCGCGCGCGGGGCCCCGCATCGCCTCGCTCACGTTCCACTGGGTCAGCCGCCACAGCGCCGTGAACTCCGCGCTGAGCCGGCCCAGCCGGCGGCGCAGCACGGCGTCGTCCCAGCGGCCGTTGGCGCGGGCGGCGCGGGCCAGCGCGCCGAGCACCCGGCGGCAGGCCACGACCTCGCCGACGAAGGCGGTGCCGCGCTCGAAGGACAGTGTCACCATCGTCACCCGCCAGCCGTCGTTCTCCGCCCCGACCCGGTTGGCCACCGGGACCCGCACCTCGTCGAGGAACACCTCGGCGAACTCCGTGGAACCGGCGAGGGTGCGCAGCGGCCGGACCGTCACCCCCGGCGCGTCCATGGGCATCGCCAGCCAGGTGATGCCGCGGTGCCGGGGCGCGTCCGGGTCGGTGCGGACGAGGAGTTCGCACCAGTCGGCGACCTCGGCGTGCGAGGTCCAGATCTTGGCGCCGCTGACAATGTAGGTGTCCCCGTCGCGGACGGCCCTGGTGCGCAGCGCGGCGAGGTCGGAGCCGGCGTCCGGCTCACTGAAGCCCTGGCACCAGATCTCCTCGCCGCGCAGGATCGGCGGCAGCCAGCGGGCGCGCTGTCCGGCGGTGCCCTCGGCGGCGAGGGTGGGCCCCGCGTGCAGCAGACCGACGAAGTTGGCGCCGACGTAGGGCGCCCCGGCGCGTTCGGTCTCCTCCAGGAAGATCAGGTGCTGGGCGGGGGTGGCGCCCTGTCCGCCGGCGTCCCGCGGCCAGTGCAGGCCCGCGTACCCGGCGTCGTACAGCATCCGCTGCCAGGCCGTGTCGTACGCCCGGCGGCCGGGCCAGTCGGTCGCGGCGGGCGGGTCGGGGAGCCGCGGCAGCACCTCGCCGAGCCATCGGCGCAGCCGGGCCCGGAAGTCCTCCTCCTCCGGTGTGCAGCTGAGGTCCATGCGCGGCTACTCGCCGCGGTCCGGTCCGGGCACGCGGCGCGCGGGGCCGCGCACCGGCCCGTGGACCGTCGTCTCGTCGGGCCTCTCCCACAGGTTCGCCATCGCCGTCCCCTCGCCGCCCGCATCCGACATCTGATGGACCGTCAGAATCAGGCTAGCCGTGGCCCCTCTGGGCCGACAAGGCCCGACCCCTGAATCTCGGAGGGCGATCTGACGTTGCGTCAGTTCATGTCGTGACGGGAGCCCCATGGTCACCCCGGGCGCCCCGGAGGGCGGCCCCGAGCAGCCGGCCGGCCTCGACGGGCGGCCCGTGGAACCGCCGCCCGGCCGCCTCAGCTCGGCCGGTAGGCGCTCGTCGCCTGCGCGTAGAGCTGGTCCACCTCGCGCCGGCCACGGTCCGGGCCGATGACCAGGACGAGGTGGTAGCGGCCCTTGTGGATCATCGCGAGGTTGCGTACGTACACCTCGCGGCCGCTGCTGTCGCGCCACGAGAAGGTGCCCTCGGCCATCGCCGTCTTCCCGACGTCGATCCGCTGGAGGCCGGAGGCCGAGGCCCAGCCGGAGGAGCGGTACGGCGCCAGCTCGGGCTCCTTGTTCTGCAGATACGCCATCGGGTCGGTGCCGAAGCCCGCCGTCGCGTCCCGGCCGGGCACCACCACCAGCTCGTAGTCCCCGCCGACGTACCGCACCTGGCCCCGGTCGTTCGCACCGCGCCGCTGCCAGCCCTTGCGGACCGCGATCTGGAAGCCCTCCGGGTCGCTGCGCACCTCGAAGCCCTTGGCGACCCCGGCGGGGGCGCCGGTCTGCGGTGCGCCGGGGCCGGCGGAGGCATCGTCGCGCTCCTGGTCCCCGGACGGCGTGGGGCTCGCCCCGGGCGCCGCACCCGAGGTGCCGGTACGGTCCGCACCGCGCCCGCCCGCCTTGGAGTCCGGGCCGGACTTCGGCAGGAACGCCATCGCGTAGACCACCGCGCCGACGAGCAGCAGCAGGATCGCGGTGAGCAGCAGCCGGCCGAGGTGCCGCGGCGCACGGGCCGGGCGGGGCGCGGCGTCCGGGCCGGCCTGACCCGGCGTCTGCTGCTCGTACGGACCCTGGTCAGCGGGCATGCTCACGCCGGGCGGCGGGGCGGACCTGCCGGGCCGGGGCGGGCGGGCCGCCCGGGGCTGCCTCAGCGGCTTGGGCTGCTTCGGGGGGCGGGGCGGCCGGGCGGTGGAGACGAGCGGGGCGGGCTGCTCCGGGGCGGGCGCCGGGGCAGGCATCGGGGCGGGCTCCGGGGCGGGCGCCCGCGGCACGGGCGGCGCGGGCGCGACGGCACCCGCGGCCGCCGGGACCGGCCGCGGTGCGGTGCGGCGGCCCGTCCGGGGCTTCTTGTGCCGTCCCCTCCGCACGAGTTCGCCGCGGCGCCGCAGGATCGGCAGCCGCCGCGGATCGGCCCCCTCCGCCGGCATCGTCACCAGCCGGCCGTCGGCCTCCGGCTCCGGCGCGGTACGGATCAGCGAGTGCAGCCAGCCGCTCAGCTCCTCGGCGTCCGGGCGGTCGGCCGGGTCCTGACGGAGCAGCGACTCGACGACCGGCCGCAGCGCCCCGCACTCCTCGGCGACCGCGGGCGGCTGCGCACAGACCAGCTGCGCCAGTTCGACGGCGCTGTCCTCGGGGAACGGCGGCTGCCCCTGCACACACCGGTAGAGCAGCGCACCGACCGCCCACAGGTCGGTGGCCGGGCCGACCGGCGGCGCCAACTGCCACTTCTCGTGCACCGGTCCGGCCTGCTCGGGCGCCCAGCGCTCGGTGACCGGGCCGACGACGGTCAGCCGCGCCTGCCGGGCCCGTTCGGCGGCGAGGGCGGCGCTGGGCCGGCCGTACGCGGGGGCGGTGGCGTCACCGTCCGGTGCGGGCTCGGTCGGCGCGGGCGGGGCGGCCGGCCGGTCCGCCGCGTCCTCGTCCGGCACGTCCGCGGCATCGGCGGGCGGCTCGGCCCCGGTGGCGGGCGCCGCGCCGGTGGGCGGCTCGGCCCCGGTGGGCGGCTCGGTTCCGCACAGCGCTTCCTGGGCCGCGCCCGCCGCCAGACCGGTCAGGATGGCCCGGCCGTCGTCGCAGAGCAGGACCGTACGGGCGGTGATGTTGCGGTGCAGCCGGCCCGCCGCGTGCAGCACCCGCAGCACGGTGAGCAGGTCCGCGGCGATCTCCGCGGCGCGGTGCGGGGACAGCGGACGCTCGGCCAGCAGCGCGGACAGCGGCCGGGCGACGAGGAGTTCGGCGACGATCCACAGGCTGCCGTCCTGCACGAAGACGTCGAAGACCTGCTCCAGCCGGGGGTGATCGGCCAGCTGGGCCGCGGTCGTGGCGGCCTCCAGCGCGCGCCGCACGGCGGGGTCCCGGGGACTGCGGTCGGCCGCCCCCGCCCCGGCGGGCAGCCGTGCGGCACCGTAGCGGCCGCCGCCGGCGCGTTCGGCGGGCCCGGCGGGCTCCGCCCCCACCACCTCCGCGTCCACGACCTCCGGCAGCGGCACCTGACGGACCAGGACCTCCTGCCCGCTGAACGTGTCGAACGCCCGGGACTCGGTGAAGTCGTCGTCGCCGAGGGGCCGCAACGGCAGGCGGTATCGCTCGGCGAGCACCCTTCCCGCGTACTCGTCCACGACGCCTCCCCGCAGCGCGCGCTGTGTCTACCGTCGCGCCGGACGCCATCGGCGCAGGCGCCTCTGGTCACTTCCGGTCGTATTCCCGCCGAATGCGGATGCGTACGGTCTTAGCGGTCTCACGATACGTGCCCACGCCGAGGCGTGCGGCCCGGTCCGGCAACGACGCGCGCTCTGTCCGCCCATCGCCCGGCCCGCGCCCCGGCCGCGCGCTCAGTCCTTGATGGCGAAGGTCTTGAACGCGGTGTTCACCACGTCCTGGCACTTCTTGTTCGGCCAGCCGTCCTTCTTGCACGT
This sequence comes from Streptomyces sp. NPDC048612, assembly GCF_043199295.1. Classification (NCBI taxonomy): domain Bacteria; kingdom Bacillati; phylum Actinomycetota; class Actinomycetes; order Kitasatosporales; family Streptomycetaceae; genus Streptomyces; species Streptomyces sp. NPDC048612. The sequence continues at coordinate 5,781 of NZ_JBICVV010000049.1, read as the reverse complement.
GATCATGATGGCGTAGCCGTGGTCGTCGTCGGCCCGGAAGCCGCGGTCGAGGACCCGGACCGCCTGACCGCTCTGCCGGCGGGTGAAGGACCAGTCGGCGACGGTCGGATAGCCGCGCCACTTCACCGACTTGATGTCGATGAGGTGGTAGTCCTCGCTGGAACCGCGCACCGCCGGCTCCAGGCTGCGCCAGGAAGCCGCCGCGTCGGAGCCGGGCTTGGCGTTGTAGTCCACCTGGACGCGGGGGAAGCCACCGGAGGCGCTGTAGATGACACCGGAGCCCTCGCCCGCGGTGCCGGTCTGCTTGAAGCCCTCGGGCATCGCCATACCGAAGTGGAACCGGCCGTTGGAGACCCGCGCGAAGCCCTCCGGCACCGCCTTGTCCCCCTTGCCCCCCTTGCCGTCCTTCCCGTCCTCGCCGCCGGTGTCGCCGGCCTCCTCGGCCGGGCTGACCCCGCCCGGCTGCTGCGGGTCCGACGCGCCGGACCCGCCCTTCGCCGCGTCCTCGTCCGCGTCGGCGGAATCGCTGGACGGCTTCGCCTTCGCCGCGGACGACGCCTTGTCGTCCTTGCCGGCCGGCTTGCCGCTGCCCTTCGCGGTGTCACCACTGCTCAGCGCCACGGCCAGGACCGTGCCCAGCACCGCCAGGACGACGACCACGGCCACGATGACCAGTGTGCGGCGCGGGACGACGTCGGTCACCGAGGCACGGGGCGCCGGACGGTTCCCGTCCCCGGGTCTGTTCTCCGCACGGGCCCGCGCCGCGGCGGCCGCCGTACGCACCGTCTCCAGGGCGCCGCGCAGCCGCTCCTTGGCGGCGTCGGTGTCGAAGCCGGGGCGGGTGAGCGTCGGGCGGGACGCGCCGGAGTCCGTACGGTCCGCCCCGGCCGTCTCCCCGGCAGCCGGGGAAGCCTCCGGCCGCGGGCTCCCGGTCCGTTCCGGGGCGCTCGTCGTGGCGGACGTGGCCGATGCGGCGGCACCGGCCCCGGCCGCGGCGGCACCGGCCTTGCCCTTGCCCTTGTCCGTGGAGACACCCCCGGACGCCTGCTTGGCCGCGGGCTCCGCCACCGGGGCGGCGGCCGGCTTCGCCTTCGGCTTGCGCGGCGTACGGGACTTCGGGGCGGGCTTCGGCTTCGGCGCGCTCTCGGGCTTCGCCTTCGTCCGCTCCTTGGGCGCCGTCGGCAGCACCATGGCCCGGGTCTCGTCGAGCGGGGGCTCCGGCTTCTGCGCCTCGGGGGCGTGCACCACGTCCAGCAGCAGCGCCCGCGCACCGGCGTCGTCCAGCCGGTCCGCCGGGTCCTTCACCAGCAGGCCGTAGATGACCTCTTCCAGCCCGCCGGCGCTCTTCGGCGGCTCGACCGGCTCGGTCATCACCGCGGTGAGCGTGGCGATCGCCGAGCCCTTGTCGTACGGCGGCACGCCCTCGACGCAGGCGTACAGCAGCCCGCCGAGCGACCACAGGTCGGCCGGCCGGCCCGGCTTGTGGCCGCGGGCGCGCTCCGGGGAGATGTAGGAGGGGGCGCCGACGAGCATGCCGGTCGAGGTCACGGAGGGGTCGCCCTCGACCTGGGCGATGCCGAAGTCGGTCAGCACGACCCGGCCGTCATCGGACATCAGGACGTTGGACGGCTTCACATCGCGGTGCAGGATGCCGGCGTCGTGGGCGGCGCGCAGCACGTCGAGCACCGCCAGGCCGACCTCGCCGGCCCGGCGCGGGGTGAGCGGACCGTCGTCACGGATGACCTCGGCGAGCGAGCGGCCCTCGACCAGCTCCATCACGATCCACGGGCGGTCGTCCTCGTCGACCACGTCGAAGACCGTCACCGCGCCGTTGTTCCGAATCCGGGCGATCGCCTTGGCCTCGCGCAGCGTGCGGGTGATCAGACGACGCTTCTCGTCCTCCTCGACCCCGCCCGGGAAGCGCAGTTCCTTGACTGCGACCGTACGGCCCAGGACCTCGTCGCGTGCCCGCCAGACGGTACCCATGCCGCCCCGGCCGAGAACATCGGCGAGCCGGTACCGGCCGGCGAGCAGCCTGCCCTCCTTGCCGTCCATCTCGACCTCGTCGCCCACTGAATCCCCTCTGCAATCCAGCCGAGTTGGCAGCTTCGACGTCCCATCGATCACCAAACTGGCCCAACTCGGACAACCCACCCTGGCAGAGCCTTCATTCTCCCTCATCCGCAGCCGTGCGGAAGGCCCGGGTGGGTGCCGGGCGACACCGTGTTCCCGTCAGGACGGCCCGGAGGAACGGGAGTCCCGGCGGGGGAGCGCCCGCGCCGCCCGCCTAGAGCGGCACGATGTCCGGCGCCCCCAGCCGCGCCGCGTCCGCCGTCAGGTCGTCCGGCTGCCGCTGTGACTCGCGCTCCGCCTCGACCCGCTTCTGGTAGTGCGCGATCTCCTTCTCGACCTGGTCGCCGTCCCACCCCAGCGCGGGCGCGATCAGCTCGGCGACCTCACGGGCGCTGCGGGTGCCCCGGTCGAAGGTCTCGATGGAGATACGGGTGCGCCGGGTCAGCACGTCGTCGAGATGGCGGGCGCCCTCATGGGTGCAGGCGTAGACCGCCTCGGCCCGCAGATAGTCGTCCGCGTGCGCCAGCGGCTCACCCAGCGACGGATCGGCCACCACCAGCTCCAGCAGCTCCTCGGTCAGCGAGCCGTAGCGGTTCAACAGATGCTCTATACGGGCCACATGCAGCCCGGTGCGCGCCGCGATCCGGGCCCGCGCGTTCCACAGCGCCTTGTAGCCCTCGGCCCCGACCAGCGGCACGTCCTCGGTCACACAGTCCGCGACCCGCTGGTCGAGGCCGTGCACCGCCTCGTCCACCGCGTCCTTCGCCATCACCCGGTACGTCGTGTACTTGCCGCCCGCCACCACGACCAGCCCCGGCACCGGATGCGCCACGGTGTGCTCCCGCGACAGCTTGCTGGTGGCGTCCGACTCCCCGGCCAGCAGCGGCCGCAGTCCGGCGTACACTCCCTCCACGTCGTCCCTGGTCAGCGGCGTCGCGAGGACCTCGTTCACATGCTCCAGCAGATAGTCGATGTCCGCGCTGGAGGCCGCCGGGTGCGCCTTGTCCAGATCCCAGCCGGTGTCCGTCGTCCCCACGATCCAGTGCCGTCCCCAGGGGATGACGAACAGGACGCTCTTCTCCGTCCGCAGGATCAGTCCGGTCGTGGAGTGAATCCGGTCCTTGGGGACGACCAGGTGAATCCCCTTCGACGCCCGGACATGGAACTGCCCGCGCTCCCCGATCAGCGCCTGGGTGTCATCCGTCCACACCCCGGTGGCGTTGACGATCTGCTGCGCCCGGATCTCGTAGTCACCGCCCCCTTCGACGTCCTCCACCCGCACGCCGACCACCCGCTCACCCTCGCGCAGGAAGCCCACCACGCGCGCCCGGTTGGCGACCTGCGCTCCGTAGGCGGCCGCGGTCCGCACCATCGTCGCGACGTAGCGCGCGTCGTCCATCTGCGCGTCGTAGTACTGCAGCGCGCCGACCAGCGCGTCCCGCTTCAGACAGGGCGCCACCCGCAGCGCCCGCTTCTGCGACAGATGCCGGTGCACGGGAAGCCCGCGGCCGTGCCCCGACGAGACCGACATCGCGTCGTACAGCGCGACACCGGAGCCCGCGTACCAGCGCTCCCAGCCCTTGTGCTGGAGCGGGTAGAGGAACGGCACCGGCTTGACCAGATGCGGCGCCAGCCGCTCCAGCAGCAGCCCGCGCTCCTTCAACGCCTCCCGGACCAGCGCGAAGTCCAGCATCTCCAGATACCGCAGACCACCGTGGATCAGCTTGCTCGACCGGCTGGACGTGCCCGAGGCCCAGTCACGCGCCTCGACCAGTCCGGTGGCCAGCCCGCGGGTCGCCGCGTCCAGCGCGGTCCCCGCGCCGACGACTCCGCCGCCGACCACGAGAATGTCCAGCTCCCGCTCCGCCATTCGGGCGAGCGCCTCGGCCCGCTGCGCCGGTCCCAGTATCGCTGTCTTCACCGCTGCCTCCCGCTGTGATCGGGGCCACACCCCCCGTCCGTCGATTCTGTCCACGCCGCGTGCCGGTATCCACCCTCCACTCGTGACGGCAACACCCCGCCGCCTTGATCCACCAATCCCTATTCTGGGTCAAATATCCGCTTAGTGTATTTATGCGCCCTCCACACACGTCATGCGCACCCGCCCATCGCAGTCGCTCGGGAAGGACGGCCGCAGCATGCCCGCAGACCTCGCCGTCATCGGACTCGGTCACCTCGGCCTCCCTCTCGCCCAGGCCGCCACCGCCGCCGGCATCGGCACCATCGGCTACGACCCCGACCCACAGGCCGCCGCGCTCGCCGGCGACGGGCCGCTGTCCGCCACGGAACTCCGCCGGCTGCTCTCCGCCGGCTTCCGCACCACCACCGACCCCACCACCCTCGGCCGGGTCCGCACCGCCGTCCTCTGCGCGCCCACGCCCCTCGGCGAGGACCGCGCCCCGGACCTCACCGCACTCGCCGACGCCGCCCGCACACTGGCGGCGCAGCTGCGCCCGCACACCACGGTGATCCTCGAATCCACCGCCTACCCGGGCACCACCGAGGATTTCCTGCGTCCCCTCCTGGAGGAGGGCTCGGGCCTCACCGCCGGACGGGACTTCCACCTCGCCTGCTCCCCCGGCCGCCACGACCCCGGCAACCGCACCCACCACTACGCCAACACGCCCAAGGTCATCGCCGGCCTCACCCCCGCCTGCACGGAGGCGGCCGCCGCCTTCTACGGCCGCCTCACCGACAAGGTCGTCCGCGCCCGCGGCCCCCGCGAGGCCGAGACAGCCAAGCTCCTGGAGACCAACTACCGCCACATCAACATCGCCCTGATGAACGAGATGGCGGTCTTCTGCCACGAGATCGGCGTCGACCTGTGGGACGTCATCCGCTGCGCCGAGACCAAACCGTTCGGCTTCCAGGCCTTCCGCCCCGGCCCCGGCGTGGGCGGCCACGCCGCCCCCGTCGACCCCAACCACTCCCCCCACAAAGGCCGTTCACCCGGCCACCCGCTCCGCATGGTGGAACTGGCCCACGAGGTGAACAGCCGCATGCCGCGCTATGTCATCCAGCGCTGCGCCACCCTCCTCAACGAGCACGGCAAATCCGCCCGCGGCGCGCGCATCCTGCTGCTCGGCGTCACCTACAAGCCCGACATCGGCGACCAGGCGGGCTCCCCGTCCCACGAGATCGCCTCCCGCCTGACGGAACTCGGCGCGCACCTCACGTACCACGACCCCTACGTCCCCCAGTGGAACGTCCTGGGCCGCCCCGTCCCCCGCGCCGACTCCCTCTACGAGGCCGCGGCCGCGGCGGACCTGACGGTCCTGTTGCAGCCGCACCGCACGTATGACCTCCAGGGGCTCGCCGTGAAAGCGCAGCTGCTCCTCGACACGAGGGGCGCCACTCCTTCGGGTGCCGCCCATCGTTTGTAGCCGTTTTGGGCTCGTAGCCCCGCTTCCCACGTTGTCAGGTGGCCCCGCCGTGCCTGCTTTTCGCCTTTGGCGGGGGTGGTGTTTGGGCGGGGGCCGCGGTTGTTCGTTGTGGTGCCGGGTTCGGTCCTCCGGGGCCTGTGTTGTGGACTGCTTCGCTTTACGTCCACAACACAGGCCCCTCCGGACCGCCCCCTCCCGTTTGTGTGGCGGCCTCCGTCCGGTGGGGGGAGATGTAAAAGACCAGTAGCTGGGCCCGCATCGTGATGCGGGCCCAGCGACGGGGGGTTTGTTTTGTCACCCACCCCCCGGGGGGGGCCCCGCCACA
>NZ_JBICVV010000048.1:0-14862 GCF_043199295.1 Streptomyces sp. NPDC048612 | reverse complement strand
TGGAACATGATCTGGGTGCCGCCCAGCTCCACGGTCTCCGCGCAGCGGCGCAGGATGTCGTCGAGGTCGCGGGTCCAGCCCTTGGCGGTGTCCTTCGGCGCGGCGTAGAAGGCACAGAAGCGGCAGGCCGTCACGCACACGTTGGTGTAGTTGATGTTGCGCTCGATGATGTACGTCGCGATGTGCTCGGTGCCGGCGTAGCGGCGGCGGCGGATCGTGTCCGCCACACTGCCCAGCGCGTGCAGCGGAGCGAACCGGTAGAGGGCCAACGCCTCTTCGGGGGTCACCCTGCCGCCCTCGGCGGCACGGTCCAGTACGGACTGGAGGCCACGGTCGGTGGCTTCGGACGGTCGGGGCATGTCGACGGCCTTTCCGGGTGTGCTTCGGGCTGTTGCTGGTGAGGTCACATGCTGAGGGTTTCGCTGCCCAGCAGCTGGACGCGGACGTCCGGCGGGAAGCCGGCCGGTCCGCCGCCCACCCTGCGGGCGAACTCCGTGATTCCGGCGAGCTGCCGCTCACCGAGGCTGAAGTCGAGGGCGGTGGTGTAGTAGTGCTCCAGCGTCCGGGCCTCGAACGCCTCCCACCGGGCGGCCTGTTCACAGACCTCCTTGACCGCGGCGAGGGACAGATCGCGGGACGCCAGCAGGTCGGCGTGTACGCGGTGGACGGTCTCCGGCTCCCTGGCGAGGTAGTCCTTGCGGGCGGCGAAGACGGCGAAGACGAAGGGCAGTCCGGTCAGGTCGCGCCACATCCGGCCCAGGTCATGCACCTGCAGACCGAGCCGCGGCGCCTCGTGCAGGGCGGCCCGCAGGGCGGCGTCACCGATGACGACGGCCGCTCGTGCCTGTTTCATCATCGCCGCGAGGTCCGGGGCGCAGACGAAGTACTCGGGCTGGACGCCGACCGACTCCGCGAACAGCAGCTCGGCGAGCCGGACCGATGTGCGGCTGGTGGAGCCGAGTGCGACGGGTTCGCCGTCCAGCTGGTCCAGCGGGACCTGGCTGACGATCAGGCAGGACTCCACGGGGCCGTCGCTGCCCACGGCGATGTCCGGCAGCGCCACCAGATCGTCGGCGTGCTTGAGGAATTCGAGGAGGCTGATCGGCCCGATGTCGAGTGTGCCGGCGACGAGTGCGTCGCTCAGGGTGTCCGGGCTGCCCTTCCTCAGGTCCAGGTCGAGCAGACTGCCGCTTCTGGCCAGCCCCCAGAACAGCGGCAGGCAGTTGAGGAAGTCGATGTGACCGACCCTGGGCCGTCGCCCGGTGCGCGGTGCGGGCGTGGCCTGCGCGGTGAGTAGCGGTTCAGACATGTCTGTCAGGGCTCCAGGGTGGCTCGGTCGGGACGGCGCGGCGACCCCTACGCATGGTGCGGGAGGGCCGCAGCGGTGAAGTGGTCGCTGAGCACGGTCATCACCTCGTCCGGCCGGTCGGCCAGGTAGAAGTGCCCGCCGGGAAAGACCCGCAGATCGAAGCCGCCGGTGGTGTGCGTGTCCCAGGCCCCGGCTTCGTCGAGGGTGGTCTTGGGGTCCTCGTCCCCGACGAGGACGGTGACGGGGCAGCGCACGACGGCCGCGGGCTCGCTCCGGTAGGTCTCGACGGCCTTGTAGTCGTTGCGGAGCGCGGGCAGCACCATCCGCAGCATCTCGTCGTCGTCGAGGAGCCGTGAGTCGGTTCCGCTCAGCGCCCGCAGTTCGGCGACGAGGCCGTCGTCGTCCCGTCGGTGCACCTGCTCGTCGCGGTACGCGGACGGCGCCCGGCGCCCGGAGGCGAAGAGCCGCACGGGGCCGTCCCCGTCGCGTTCCAGCCGCCGTGCCACCTCGAAGGCCACCAGCGCGCCCATGCTGTGGCCGAAGAAGGTCAACGGCCGGTCGGACCAGGCTCCCAGCGCCTCGGCGATCCGGTCCGCCAGGAGGCGGATGTCGTCGATCGCCGGTTCCCTGCGGCGGTCCTGCCGCCCGGGGTACTGCACGGCGATCACGTCCACGCCGGGGCTGAGCGCGGCCGAGACGGGATGGTAGAAACTCGCGGAGCCGCCGGCGTGCGGGAAGCACACCAGGCGCCGGCCCGCGTCCGGTGCGGGGTGGAAGCGCCGGCACCACAGGCCGTCGTCCGCAGTGGGTGAACTCATCGTTCTGATCCTTTCCGTGGACCGGTCCGGCCCCAGGGCCGGCACCGTCGTCCGAGCGGACCGGGAAACACTTGCTGCCGCCACTATCCAGTGGGCCCGCACCACCAGCACAAGCTCTACCGGCCCGATGCGACGGAAGTCTGGGCGTTTCCCCGGTTCTCGGGGGCGGGGCAACCGGACCGGTGGCGCGGCACATCACCGCGGGCCTAGCCTCACGGTGCAGCGTGAGCTGCCCGAGGAACGACAGCGGTGAGGCGCCCGTTGCGCCACCGTGCCAGGTCTTGTACGTCCGCCTTCAGGAGGTTGATTCCTCATGGCCGCGAGATCACCATGGTCCGCCCGGTTCCTGGCCGTGCTCGGGGCCGCCGCCGCCACGCTCGTGGTGTGGGCGATCGCCACGGTGCTGCTGGACGTGCGACTCGATGTGCGCATGAAGCCCGGTGCCGCCCTCCAGCACATCGGACCGGCCACGGTCGTCCTCGCCGGCCTCGTCCCCGGATTCGCCGCCTGGGCGCTGCTCGCCCTGCTGGAGCGCCTCACCCCGCGGGCGCGCCGGGTGTGGACGGTCCTCGCGGTCGTGGGGCTGGCCCTGTCGCTGATCGCTCCACTGCAGAGTGGGGCAACGACGGGTGTCAAAGTGACGTTGCTGTGCATGCATCTGGCCGCGGCCGCGGTCCTGGTGCCGGCGCTGGCCCGCACTGCCGTCCGGCGCTGACGCACGCCGTTCTCGCGTTCCTCTGCGGTACCCATCTCGATGCCTGCGCCCCGGCGGGGGCGGCCGCGTTCCACGACAGCTCTCCGATGCTGCGCCACCGACATTCAGTCCGCCACCCAAGGGGAGTCAGTCCCTCACCGGCACCTGACCCACCGGGGCCGGCGTGTCGCCACCGTCATCGGTCAGTGCCAGCTCGGTCTTCGGCCGTACCGTCCACGCCCTCCGCCCAGGACGCCGAACCGAGACCGCCTTCCGTAGCGGATTTCCCCACTCAGGTCACTGAGGGCTGTCCCGTAATCCCTGGCGGGCGCACGACGAGCGCCCTCAGGCTCCAGCCTTGCGGAAGATCCGGGCGCCGAGGAAGACCGAGAGCGCGGCGAGTGCCGCTGCCACCAGTGCACCCCGTAGCATCGCGGTGCTGCCGTACTGGCCGAGGAACGCGGCCCGGACCGCTTCCACCAGATAGCGCAGCGGCACGAAGCGCGATACGACGTCCAGCCAGTGGGGCGCGAGCGCCATCGGCAACAAGATGCCGGAGAGCAGCATGACCGGCAGGTTGAAGGTGTTGACCACGGGAGCGAACTCGTCGGGGGACTTCAGCCGCATGGCCAGCGCATAGGACAGCGAAGCCAGCGCCACCGTGAGCGTGGAGACGAACAGAAAGCCGATCAGGATGCCGAGCACCGGGGCGCGCAGGCCCATGGCCAAACCCGGGAGTACCAGGAGCACGGACTGGGCGAGCATCTTCACCACATCACGCAGCACCCGGCCCATGAGCAGTGCCAGCCGGCTGACCGGGGTGACCCGCATCCGTTCGATCACACCGTGCTGCCGCTCGATGAGAATGTCGAAGCCGGCGAACGCGGCACTGGACATGCAGAGTTGCACCAAAAGCCCGGGTACCAGCGTCTGCCAGGCGTCACCGCCGGTACCGAGCGGTATGCGCGTCAGCAGCGGACCGAAGAAGAGCAGTACGAGCAAGGGCATGAGGATGCCCACCACCAGGCCGAGCTTGGCGCGCATCGTCTGTCGCATATAGCGCCCGAAGATCAGGCGGGTGTCGGCAAGGAAGGTGGCCATACGGGACCTCTTCCTCCTGGCCGCGTGGCGTCGGAGCGGCCCCTCCGCGGGCTGGGACGCCGTCGTCATGGCGGACGCGGCGGGGGACGAGTGCGGCACGTCAACCTCCGTGGGAGCGGACATCAGATAGCGACCGGGGCATCGGGAGCGAGGGGCTGGTGTCCCGTGATGGCCAGGAAGGCTTCGCGCAGGCTGGCTGTTTCCGAGCCGGTATACCGAAGCTTCAGATCCTGCGGTGTGCCCTCGGCGGCGACCAGGCCGTTGTCGACGATGACGAGCCGGTCGGAGAGGACGTCCGCCTCGTCGAGGTAGTGCGTGGTCAGAAAGACCGTGGTGCCCTCGGCCCGGATGCGGCGCACCAGATCCCATACGTCGGAGCGGCTGCCGGGGTCGAGTCCCGTCGTCGGCTCGTCGAGGAAGAGCACTTCGGGCCGGTGGGTCAGGCCCAGGGCGATGTCGAGACGGCGCTGCTGGCCGCCGGAGAGCGCGCGGGTGGGCCGGTCGAGGAGGTCGGCCAGGTCGAGTTCCTCGGCGAGCTCCTGTGCACGGTATTCGGCGTCGGTCTTGCCGAACTTGTACAGCCGGCACTGGGTGACCAGTTCCTCGCGCACGCTGATGCCCGGGTCGACCCCGCTGACCTGGGCGACGTAGCCGATCTTCCGGCGTACCCCGGCCGGGTCGCCGGCCAGGTCGTGCCCGGCGACGGTGGCAGACCCCCCGCTGGGGGGCAGCAAGGTGGTGAGCATGCGCATCGTGGTGGTCTTGCCGGCGCCGTTGGGGCCGAGGAACCCGAGCATCTCGCCTGCGGACACCGTGAGATCGATCCCCCGGACCGCCTCGACCTGGCCCTTCTTCGTCATATACGTACGGGTGAGCCCCCTGGCGCTGATGATCGGGGTCGTCATGGCGGCCTCCTGCCTCGTGGTGCGCGTCTCGCCGGGCTCCCCGCGCACTCCTGCGGTTCGCTCGCTCAAGCACATTTGTGCATTTCTGGGCAAATTAGGACGAACTACAGGAAAAAGCGGCTGGTCTCGTTCCGAGGTCATGGGCAGTGGAGCGGGCGCCGGGCCAAGTCGCCGTAACGGGCCGGGATCGACTGGTCCGCGTGCACGGTGTCCCACATGGCCCGCATCGATTCCCGGAGGGTGAACCGGGGCTGCCAGCCGAGGAGGCGTGCGGCGCGGGAGATGTCGACCTGGACCCATTCGCCACCCCTGCCGTGTACCTCACCCCGCGGCTCCCGGATTGCCTCCGTCGGCAGCCCGGCGACCGCGACGAGCTCGGTCACCAGCTCCCGTATGTTCCTCGCTTGGCCGCAGCCGATGTTGACCAGTGGATCGGCACGGGTGATCCGGGCCGCTTTGAGCACGGCGTCCACGGCGTCCCGGACGTCCACGTAGTCGCGCTGGGCATCGGCGATGGTCAGCTCGATGCCCGTGGCCGCGTCGGTCCCCCGCAGTCTGGCCGCCAGGGAACCGAAGAAGCTCTCCAGTGCGGGGTACGGCCCCAGGGTGTTCGTCACCCTCAACACCACGCCGTTCAGTGCGCCGCTCCGCACGGCGTCGAGGACCATCCGAGAGGCGATCAGCTTCGCCTCTCCATAGGGAGTCGTCGGAGCCGGCGGGGTGTCCTCGTGGATCGACGTGCCGGAGGGCACCTGGCCGTACTCGTGGATGGTGCCGAGGTGGACCAGCCGGGCAGGATTCCGCATCATCGCCAGTGCGCCGATGAGTCGTTCCACCAACTGCACGTTGGTGTAGTGCAGTTCGTCTCCCCAGCCGAGGGTGGCGTTCACCACGACGTCGATCTGCTCACCGGCAAGCACCCGGGCGAGTTCTTCACTCGCGTGGCCTGCGACATCAAGGGACTGGAACCGGTGGGCGGCGACGCCCGGTGCATACCGGCGGGCGATCGCGACGACTTCATTCCCCTCGGCCGCGAAGGCGGTACAGACGTGCCGGCCCACACACCCGGTGGCTCCCAGCACCGCGACACGGAGCGGACGAGGGGACGGCATCAACCGTGCCACGGCGCTTGCCTCGTCAGTCACGGCCGCGGACTCCCGACCGGTCGGGGTGCACCGTCGGCACGGCCGGCAGGCAGTCGGCGTACTTCGGGAGCATGCCCCTGGCCTCGGCCTCGGCCAGACTGGGCGCCACGGAGTCCCGCGCGGAGAGGATGGTCTTCATGCCGGTCGGCCAGGGCAGTCCGATCGCGGGGTCGAACGGATCGATCGCATGCTCCAGCTCCGCCTGGTAGGCACTGCTGACGAGATAGGACATGAGCGTGTCGTCCTCCAGCGCCAGGAAGGCGTGGGCGAGCCCGTCGGGGATGTACACGGCCCGGAAGGACTCCGAGTCCATCTGGACGAGGTCCCACTGGCCGAAGGTGGGTGATCCCACCCGGATGTCGACGACGGCGTCCAGTGCCCGCCCCCGTGCGCAGTGGACGTATTTGACCTGGCCCGGAGGGGTGGCGGTGAAGTGGAGCCCGCGCAGCACACCTTTGGCCGACCTGCTCTGGTTGGTCTGTGCCACGGGGAACCGGTGGCCGACCGCCGCGACGAACGCCTCGTCCTGCAACGGCGAGACGAACAGCCCGCGGTGGTCCTCATGGATGTCAGGCGTGAACTCGAATCCGCCGGCGACAGCGAGCTCTCGGGTACGCATCCCGGATCACCAGCCCGTCATCTCGCGTGCGCACGACGCCGTAGGGCACGCCACGGGCCGCCCCGGCCGCATCGGTTCGGTGCTGCGCCTCATGTCACTCACGTTTTCGCGCTCCCACCACGTTGGGTTTCAGGTTTGTGCCGTGGGCAGGCGGGTGCGGCTCGATGCGGCACCGCGCACGGTCCGTGTCTTCCGGTCGGAGGGACGGGACGGACCCGGCTGTGGATCTCTCAGTATGGGCGGGGCCCATGTGGAAGATTCCCTAGTGCCGGATCGGTCCGGACGCCCCTGCCGGGCGGAGCGGCACGGTCAGACGACGGAGAGTTCGGGCAGCGGGAAGATCAGCTTGCCGCCGCCGGCCATGAAGGCGCTCTCCCGCTCGATGAAGCCCTCCCGGTAGATCCAGGGAAGCACCAGCAGCTGGTCGGGCCGCCGGGCCTTGGCTTCCTCCTCGGAAACGATGGGGATCTTCGTGCCGGGGGTGAAACAGCCGGACTTCTCGCTATTGGGTTCGCCGATGCACGGCAGGTCGTGCTCGGTGAGCCCGCAGAACTGCAGGATGACATTGCCCTTGGTCGATGCGCCGTACCCGAGGGTCACCTTGCCTGCCTTGCGCGAGGCGTCGAGGAAGTCACGAAGGCGGTCGCGGTAGTCGTGGACGCGCTTGCCGAACGCCTCGAACGGGGCCATGGTGTCCAGCCCGAGCGCGGATTCCCTGGCGCGGATGGCAGCCAGCGCGGCCTCGTCCACGGGGTAGCGGCCGGGCCGCTTGGCGAGCGTCACACAGAGGCTGCCGCCGTAGATCTTGGTGAGTTCCGCCTTGACGACCGTGAATCCGACGCGCTCGGCCATCCACTCGATCTGGCTCAGCGCGTAGTACTCCAGGTGCTCGTGGCACACCACGTCGTAGGCGGTGCCCTCGATCATCGCCGGCAGGTAGCTCTGCTCCATCACCCAGATGCCGTCGTCGTCGAGGATGTCGTAGACGTCCTGCATGAACGCCATCGGCCGCGGCAGGTCATAGAACATGGCGATGGAGGTGACCACCTTGGCGCGGCGCGAGCCGAACCGGTCGGTGAACTGTGCGCGGGAGAAGAAGTCGGGGATCAGCTCGGCGTCCGCTGGGTAGTGCTCACGGAACTTCGGCCCGGTCGGGTCGATGCCGACCAGCGTCGGGCCGGGCGTGGGGTAGCCGCGCAGCAGCGTCGCGTCGTTGCTGCCGATGTCCACGACCAGATCGTCGGGACCGAGGTCGACCAGGTCAGTGATCGCCGCGACCTTGCCGTGGAGATGCTGGACCATGAACGGGCGTATCCCGGAGCGGTAGCCGTAATGGTCCCCGTACATCAGCCCGAAGTCAGCGGTGTGGCGGAGCTGGACGAGGCCGCAGCCCTCCGGTGAGCACTTGAGCAACTCCAGGGGGACCGTCGGGACGTCCTCGTCCCGGGTGCGGGGAAAGACGCCGGTGAGAGCCTGCGGGCCCAGGTCGAGGACCGGCAGCAGGTTGCGGTTGCCGCAAATACGGCAGTCTTCGGTGATCATGGATTCTCCAGGTCGCGTTCCATCATCGGCTGGACCGGATCGGAACCGGCGTCGTGATCCCACGCCAGGCGCGGCGAGCCCCGCCAGGTAACTGCCGGTGACCCTAATGCCGAAGGCGTCCGTCCTCGTGATTCCGGAGCGGATTCTGGAAAATGCTCCAGAACCCGTACGCCGGAGTCACCTCCTTGACGGACCAGTGGCAAGCTCTGCCCTCCGGAGCCATTCCGCACCACCGCGCCAAGGGGTGCCGCGCCTGCTTGTCAGTGCCGTTTCTCGCTTGGCTGTGCAACTCACCCTGGGCATCAGGGGTGAGGGAGCTCTGGTGACGCACTGTTTCGGAGAGTGGTCCGATCCCGTACGGACGAGCGGCAACAGACGAGCCAAGGAGCAGCAATGGCTGCACTACGTGACGAGACCGAGTTGGCACAAGGCAGCAACCAACGTGAGCAGACCGCAGTCCGCCGCCAGTTCGCGGTGACCCTGCTCTGCGATGTCGTCCTTCCCGTGGGGCTCTACTATGTGCTGCGCGGTGCGGGCTTCAGCGAACTGGAGTCGCTGCTGATGAGCGCCGCCACGCCGGCACTCAATACCGGCTACTCCATCGTCAGACAGCGCAAGGTCGACAGCATCGGACTCTTCGTCATCGCCATCCTCGCGCTCGCCGGCATCGGCTCCCTCATCTCCGGCAGCCCCCGCATGGCCCTGGCCAGAGGTGGCTGGTTCACCGGGCTGATCGCGCTGGGAATCCTCGGGTCGCTGTTCACCTCTCGCCCGTTCACCTACCGGGCGGTGAAGACGCTGCTCCCGGGCAAGTCGGAGACGCTGGAAGGGCTTTGGTGCGCCGATCCCCAATTCCGCCGGATCTGGCGCGGCCTGACCGTGCTGTGGGGATGCGGGCTGCTCGTCGACGCGGCACTTCGCGTGATCATGGCGTACACCCTGTCTGTCGATACGGTGCCGGCGCTCGACGGTGCGCTGTATTTCGTGACCTACATCGCGCTCCAGGTGACCACACACATCATCCTGTACAGGACCGGTGTATTCCAGCTGCTCTTTCCCGGCCGGGGCAGGCAACCAGGCAGATTCCGGCCGTCGGCGGGCACGAAGGACGAGGGGACTGCCTGATCACGTGCCGAGCGGGAGGTGAGAACACCACCCTGGAGTGCGTCTCCCTCAACCGAATCCGACCAGTCCGCCCCGCCCGGCCACACCGAAGTCCTTACAGAGCCTGCCGGGGTGCATGAGCGTGCAGACGCGCCTCCCAGGACGGAGTACAGAAGACCTCGGCCTTGTCCTGGGGGATGCTCAGATGCATGTCACGGCCTTCGTCGTCCTCCGGTACCGGGGTGATGAAAATGTTCCACGGAATGGGAATGGGCGGGTATTCGAACCAGAAGGGCCGCCCGCTGCCGAGGTCGATCCGGTACACCGGAAACCGTCCCACATTGTTGAGGGAGACAGTGCCGTCGAAGGAATCCAGTGCCATACGGCTGAGCACCCGGCCTGAGCGTCCCGCACGCCGCTGGTCCGCCAGGAAGGCGATCTCCTCGCACAGGCGTCTCTCGGTGACATCGCGGATCACGGCGCGGACGGTCGAGGCGACGTCCGCCAGCGGCGCGGAGGCCAGTTCGCCCGCGCTGAGCGTGGCCGTCACATTGGTGACGGCGTTGCCACCCAAGCCATCGGGCAGCACGTCGCGCAGCGCCGAGCGGATGTCCACGACCATGCCAAGGCGCTCCGCACGGTCGTCAGTCCGCGCCCGCAGCTGACCCATCACCTTCCACACATGTGCCGCGAGGGCGTCACCGGTTGACACCCACTGCTCCGTGCCGGCGAGCGGCGCCGCGGCAGCCGCCTTGATGGCACGCACCTCGTCCCCTGGAAAGCGCACGGTGAGGTGGCGCACCCGGCGCGCACCCGCGTTGACCCGCCAGAGGAAGCGGAACTTCTCCCGTCTGCTCAGCGCGACGTACTGCTCGCTGCGCTCCCTGGCAGCCCCCGCGGCCAGGGTGCCGAGTCCGTCGAGAGGGTCCCGCGCGTACGGAGGGGCCTGGTACGGGAGTCCATGGTGTTCGCGGGACCAGTTCTCAAGGAAGTCCATGAAGCCGCTGAGGTCGATCACACTGTGGTTGAAGGTGACGCCGAGCACGGAGCCGCCACCACGCATGTGCGTGATCTTCACTGTCAGCAAAGGGGTGTTGTGTCCGACGACCTTGAACGGATTGATCTTGTGCAGATACTTGCGCAGGTCGGACTTGGCCGACCTGCCGATGCCATAGTCCGGCATGGGGAGTTCTGAGTAGGCCTCGGCGAACGACGCGCCCGCGTCGTTGCACACGACGACGATCCCGCCGTCGAGGTCCCGTTCCATCCGCCCGGTGAGCGGTGGATAGCACGCCAGAGTGCGGCCCAGCGAGTCCCGCACCGCCGCGGTGTCCAGGCCTCCGCGGTAGAAGAACGTGCACCCGACCGGGAGCGTTCCGTGCAGCACGTCGTACACGCCCATCCGCACCCGTTCACCCGTCGCCCGGCCCGCGCACACGACATCCTGACGGTCACGGGACCGCGACAGGGCAGCGGCCAAGGTCATCACTCCTCACGGTTGTCCCGCCTCGGCGCGAGAACTCGGCCAGGACGGACGTCTGGATGCTCCAGCCTCACAGCGGGCATACGAGGAAATCCCTAGAACGGGAGTGTCTGCTGCGCTTCTCCCGCGGTGCGCTCCGCTCGTGTGGATATCGCGAGGGAAAACCCTAGAGGGGGTCTGGTCATACTGGCCTGCACCGGCAGGTTTCCGCGCTTCCGGGTACACAGCCCGAGCGGCGATCGCAGCGCCTGAAGCGGCTCCGCCTGGTCGTCGGCGGTACCGCATCTCCGTTCCCCATGTGATTGGAATCCGAGAAGCGTGAGTGACAAATTCCGGAATGAGCTGATCCGGCCGCTGCATGAGCTGCTTGCACGCCACGCCCGCCGCCATCCAGAGAAGATCGCATTCCGGGATTCACGGCGCTCGGTGACCTACGGGGATCTGGAAGCACGCACGCGCAAACTGGCCGGCCATCTCGCGGACCTGGGAGTGGCACGCGGTGACCGGGTGCTCCTGCGCATGGGCAACCGCGTCGAGATGGTGGAGTCCTACGCGGCCGTGGTCCGGGCCGGTGCCATCGGCGTACCGCTCAATCCGCAGTCGACGGATTCCGAGTTCGCCCATCATCTCGACGACAGCGGTGCCGTCCTGGTGATCAGCGATGCCGCCCAGGCGGAGCAGGTGCGCAGAATCATCGGACGGACGACGTCGGGCGGCACCCTCGTAGTGGTCGGAGCGGCCTCCGAAGTGCCGGGCGGGACACTGCGGTTCGAGACGCTCGCGACCACCGGGCCCCAGAGCGCGGCACGCGACGACCTGGGCCTGGACGAGCCGGCCTGGATGCTCTACACCTCGGGCACCACGGGGCGTCCCAAGGGTGTGGTCTCGACGCAGCGTGCCTCACTGTGGGCCACGGCGGCCTGCACCGCGCCCCTGCTCGGTCTGGGACCGGAGGACCGGGTGCTGTGGCCGATGCCGCTGTTCCACGCCGTATCGCACAACATCGCCGTACTGGGCGTGCTGGCCGTCGGCGCCACGGCACACCTCATGGTGGGTGCGGCGGCCGACGAAATCCTGCAGGCAGCACAGGAGGACCGGTCCACCTTCCTGGTGGCCGTACCGGCCCTGTTCCACCGCATGCTGGAGGTGGGGCGCGAGACGACTGCCGAACTCCCCTTCCTGCGCGTCTGCTTGGCAGCCGGTTCACCGTGCTCGGCCACCCTGCACGAGGCCTTCGAGGACACCTTCGGCATCCGTCTGCTCGACAGCTACGGGAGCACCGAGACCGGTGGTGCCATCACCACGCACGTCCCGGACGGCCCCAAGTTGCCGGGGTCCTGCGGGCAGCCGCTGCCCGGACTCGCCGTGCGGCTGACGAATCCCCGGACCGGCACGGAGGCCGCCACGGGCGAAGAGGGCGAGGTGTGGGTCAGCAGCCCGGCGCTCATGCTCGGCTACCACAACCAGCCGGAGGAAACCCGTGCGGTGCTCCGTGACGACTGGTACCGCACCGGCGACCTCGGCCGCCAGGACGCGTCGGGCTTCCTTGTGCTCACCGGCCGAGTCAGGGAACTCATCATCCGAGGCGGGGAGAACATCCATCCGCGGGAGATCGAGGAAGTGCTGACGCGGGTGCCCGGAGTGCGTGACGCCGCGGTGGCCGGCCGATCGCACGACGTGCTCGGCGAAGTGCCCGTCGCCTATGTCGCCCCAGGCCCCGAAGGCATCGACGCGGAGGTGCTCCTGGAGGCTTGCCGACGGGAGCTGTCCGCTTTCAAGGTGCCCGACGAGTTCCGCAGCATCACCGAGATCCCCCGCAACGCCGCAGGGAAAATCGCCCGTCAGCGCCTGGCGGACTGTCCCGGCACCCTGCTCACCGTCAATCCCGCGGTCGGTCTCCGCCCGGACTTGTCCACCCCCACAGACGGCACCGGCACACCGGAGGTCTTCGGCCCGGCGATCCTTCCCCCGGACAGCGGAGCGCCGGTCGGCGGGGCACCGGTCGGCGGCCGGGGTCTGCTCGACCTGGTGCGCTCCGCTGTCACCGGGGTCCTCGGGCTCCGCTCCGTCCAGGAGGTGCCGGCGGACCGGCCGCTGCACGAACTCGGTTTCACCTCGCTGGCCGCGGTGGCCCTGCGCGATCGGCTGTCCGCCGCCACCGGACAGCAGCTGTCGGCCGCCCTCGCCTACGACTATCCGACGGTGGCCGCCCTGGCCTCCTACCTTGAGGGTGCACTGCTGAACACCGCGCCCCCGGCCGACGACACCGCGGGCGTCGGGCCCGCCTCCCCGGACGAGCCCGTGGCCATCGTCGCGATGGCCTGCCGGCTCCCCGGCGGAGCCCACTCCCCGCAGGAGCTGTGGAGCCTGCTGATGGCCGAGTCCGACGCGGTCGGCCCGTTCCCTACGGACCGGGGCTGGGATCTGGACCGGCTGCTGGACCAGGAGTTCGGCAGCGGCGGATCGTCGTCGGCTCGTCAGGGCGCGTTCCTGGACGAGCCGGGTCGGTTCGACGCCGCGTTCTTCGGGATCTCGCCGCGGGAGGCGCTGGCGATGGACCCGCAGCAGCGCCTGCTGCTGGAGACATCCTGGGAGGCCCTCGAACGCGCGGGCATCGACCCCGCATCGCTCAAAGGCAGCCGCACCGGCGTCTTCACCGGGGTGATGCACAGCGGCTACGGGCCCGGGCTCTACGACCGCGCACCGGAGAACCTGGAGGGGTACCTCGGCAACGGCTCGGCCGTCAGCATCGCCTCCGGACGCATCGCCTACACCCTCGGTCTACAGGGTCCTGCGCTCACGGTGGACACGGCGTGTTCCTCCTCCCTGGTCGCTCTGCACCTGGCGGCGCAGTCGCTGCGGCAGGGTGAGTGCACCCTGGCACTGGCCGGCGGGGTGACCGTCCTGGCTACGCCCGCCCCGCTCGTCGAGTTCAGCCGCCAGGGCGCACTCTCCGCCGACGGTCGGTGCAAGGCCTACGCAGCAGCCGCCAACGGGACCGGGTTCTCGGAGGGCGTGGGGTTGGTGCTGCTGGAGCGGCTGTCCGACGCCCGGCGCAACGGGCACCCGGTCCTGGCCGTCATCCGTGGTTCCGCGGTCAATCAGGACGGCGCCTCCAACGGCCTGACCGCCCCCAACGGCCTTGCCCAGCAGCGGGTCATCCGCACCGCACTCGCCCAGGCCGGCCTCTCAGCCGCAGATGTCGACGCCGTCGAGGGCCATGGCACCGGGACCACACTGGGTGATCCGATCGAAGCACGGGCACTGCTGGCGACGTACGGCCAGGACCGGCCGGAGGACCGGCCGTTGTGGCTCGGCTCGGTGAAGTCCAACATCGGTCACACCCAGGCCGCGGCCGGAGTGGTGGGCGTGATCAAGATGGTGCAGGCCATGCGCCACGGCGTGCTCCCCCGCACCCTCCATGTCGACGCGCCGTCCCCGCACGTCGACTGGACCACCGGAGAGGTTCGGCTGCTGTCCGAGGCACTGGCGTGGCCGGAGACCGGGCGTCCGCGCCGGGCGGGGGTGTCCTCCTTCGGTGCGAGCGGGACCAATGCCCACCTGGTGTTGGAGCAGGTGGCGGAAGAGCCGCTGGACGGTGGGGATGAGGACGGGGACGGAGACGGTGCCGGGGGCACCCTGCCGCTGGTGATCTCAGCGAAGGATCAGCAGGCCCTCCACGCGCAAGCGGAGCAACTCGCCGCCTTCCTGGAAGCACACCCTCACACACCGCTGCCCGACCTTGCCAGGACCCTCGCAAACCGCACCGTCTTCGACCACCGCGCAGCCGTCACCGGCACCACCCACCACGAACTCGCCACCGCACTACGCCACCTCGCCACCAACACCCCCGACACCTCCCATCCCCACACCCACACCCACACCGGCCCGCCCCTCACCGACCCCGTCTTCGTCTTCCCCGGCCAAGGCAGCCAATGGCAAGGCATGGCCACCGACCTCCTCAACACCAACCCCACCTTCACCCACCACCTCAACACCTGCCAACAAGCCCTCAACCCCTACATCGACTGGACCCTCACCGGCGTACTCAACAACCAACCCGACCAACCCCACCTCGACCGCGTCGACGTCGTCCAACCCACCCTCTGGGCCGTCATGGTCGCCCTCGCCAAAACCCTCCA
>NZ_JBICVV010000047.1:0-16579 GCF_043199295.1 Streptomyces sp. NPDC048612 | reverse complement strand
CCGGGGGGGGCGGGGCCCGGGGGGGGGGGGGGCCCCCCCCGGGGGGCCCCGCCCCCCCCCCCCCCCCACCCCCGGGGGGGGGGGGCCCCCCCCCCCGGGGGCCCCCCCCCACCGCCGTTGCCGTCGTGCGGTCCGGTCAGCGGCTGTTCGCCGGCAGCCAGCCCGTCTGGACCAGCTGCGCACCACGCTTGCGCGTGATGAACATGGCCCGACCGGGCGTCAGGCTCTGGCCCTTGATGTTGCCCATCAGCGGACCCTCGGACGGGTCGGCGGACAGGATCAGACCCTGCGCACCGAGCTCCTTGGTGCGCTGCATCACGGGCTCGAAGGACGACCGTCCGGCACCCGACGAGCTGCGCGCGATGATCAGACGCAGACCCAGGTCACGGGCGAACGGCAGGTACTCCAGCAGCGGCTGCAGCGGGTTGCCGCTGCTGGTCGCCACCAGGTCGTAGTCGTCCACGATGACGAACGCGTCCGGCAGGTCGTACCAGCTGCGGTTGCGCAGCTGCTCCGGCGTGACGTCCGGGCCCGGCATCCGCCGGCCCAGCGAACCGGCCAGACCGGAGATGACCTCCTGCAACTGCGGCCCCGCGGCACAGTACTTGTACATGTGGCTCTCGGGCATCTCGCCGAGCTGCGCGCGCCGGTAGTCGGAGACCACCATCAGCGCCTTGTCCGACGGGTACCGCTCGGCGATCTGCTTGGCCAGCAGACGCAGCAGCGAGGACTTGCCGGACTCGCTCTCGCCGTAGATGACCAGCAGCGGGTCGGTCTCGAAGTCGATGAACGCCGGGGACAGCGTGGTCTCGTCGACACCGATCGCGATGCCGTGCTGCGGGTAGTCGTTGCCCTTGGGCAGCTCGTTGACGTGCAGCATCGTGGGCAGCATCCGCACCGCGGGGGCGGGCTCGCCCTGCCAGTGCTCGCTGACCGTCGACACCAGGTTCGCGATGCCGTCGCTGAGCGTCTCCGGGTCGCTCATCCCGTCCAGCCGCGGCAGCGCCGCCAGGAAGTCGAGCTTCTCGGGGGACATACCGCGACCGGGCTTGCCCATCGGCACGTTCTCCGCGCGCTTGCGGTCGAACTCCGACTCCATCGGGTCGCCCAGGCGCAGCTCGACACGGTTGAGCAGCTGGTCGCGCAGCGCGGGACGCACCTCGGTGTAGCGCGCGCCGGCGATGATCAGGTGGACACCGAAACCGAGACCCCGGGCGGCGATGTCCAGGATCACCGGGTCCATCTGCTCGTAGTCGGTCTTGAACGTCGCCCAGCCGTCGATGACCAGGAAGACGTCGCCCCACTTCTGGTCGGGGTAGGCGCCCGACGCCCGACGCTGGCGGTAGGTCGCGATCGAGTCGATGCTGTTGGCCCGGAAGAACTCCTCACGCTCGTTGAGGATGCCGACGACCTCGGAGACCGTACGGCGCACCTTCTCGGCGTCCAGACGCGAGGCGACCCCACCGACGTGCGGCAGGTCCTCCAGGGTCAGCATGCCGCCGCCACCGAAGTCGAGGCAGTAGAACTGCACCTCGGCCGGGGTGTGGGTGAGCGCGAACGAGGCGATGGCGGCCCGGATCAGCGTGGACTTGCCGGACTGCGGACCACCCACGACCAGGCCGTGACCGGCACCGGCGGAGAAGTCCAGGTACATCACGTCACGCCGCTGCTCGAACGGCTTGTCCACCAGAGCGACCGGCACCACGAGCTTGCCGAGCGCGGTGTACTCCGCCGCGTGCACACCCCGTTCGGGGGTGACCGCGAGGGCGGGCAGCAGCTGGTTGACGGTGGGCGCCTCCTCCAGCGGGGGCAGCCACACCTGGTGCGCCGGCGGGCCCTGGCCCTGCATCCGCTGCACCATCACGTCCAGCACGGTGTCGGCCAGCGCGTCGTCGATCTCCGGCTCGGCTGCCTCGACGGCGATCGGCTCCTCGACGATCTGCTCGGCGACCGGGGCCGCGGTGAACGGCACCGGCATCCGCGTCGACCGGCCGCCGGACCCGCTCCGTCCGCCGCCGCCCGGGCCGCGGTAGGTACCGGACACGTACGCGGCCTTGAACTGGACCATCGTCTCGGTGTCGTACTTCAGGATGCCGGAACCGGGGACGTTCGGCAGGTGGTAGGCGTCCGG
The DNA here is from genome assembly GCF_043199295.1 of Streptomyces sp. NPDC048612. NCBI lineage: Bacteria > Bacillati > Actinomycetota > Actinomycetes > Kitasatosporales > Streptomycetaceae > Streptomyces > Streptomyces sp. NPDC048612. Next base: position 14,448 of record NZ_JBICVV010000047.1, on the reverse strand, counting down.
CACACCGATCGCGGTCCGCGACTCGGCCGCGGAGAACGTCCGCAGACCCAGCCGGTAGGACAGGAAGGTGTCCAGACCGCGCAGCTTGCCCTCTTCCAGACGCTGCGAGGCGAGCAGCATGTGCACACCCATCGAACGGCCGATCCGGCCGATCTGGATGAACATCTCGATGAAGTCGGGCTTGGCGGCGAGCAGCTCGGAGAACTCGTCGATGATCATCACCAGGGACGGCAGCGGGTCCAGCGGGGCACCCGCGGCACGCGCCTTCTCGTAGTCGGTGATGTTGGCGTAGTTGCCCGCGGAGCGCAGCAGCTCCTGACGGCGCTGGAGTTCACCGGTGATCGAGTCGCGCATGCGGTCGATCAGGGTGACGTCCTCACCGAGGTTGGTGATGACCGCCGCGACGTGCGGCATCTCCGACATACCGGTGAAGGTGGCGCCACCCTTGAAGTCCGCGAGGATGAAGTTGAGCGTCTCGGAGGAGTGGGTGACCGCCAGGGCGAGCACCAGGGTGCGCAGCACCTCGGACTTACCCGAACCGGTCGCACCGACACACAGGCCGTGCGGGCCCATGCCCTGCTGCGAGGCTTCCTTGATGTCGAGCATGACCGGCTGGCCGTCGCGGTCGACACCGATCGGGACGCGCAGCCGCTCGGCCAGCGTCCGCGGCCGCCAGGTGCGCGCCACATCCAGGGCACCGGCGTCGCCGATGTTGAGCAGGTCGGTGAAGTCCAGGGCGGACAGCAGCGGTTCCTCGCCGTCGGCACCGGCACCCGCCCGCAGCGGGGCCAGCTGGCGGGCCAGCGCCTCCGACTCGGGGATCGACAGGGTGTCGCAGACACCGTGGTAGACCGCGCCGCTGGCCGACTCCAGCACCAGCTTGCCCGGCTGGACCTGCACGGCCAGCCCGCCCCGGATCTCGTCCAGATCGCCCGGCACGACCTCCAGGATGGTGACGCCCTGGAGGCCCTCGGCCCCGGCGATCACCGAGTCCATCGGCACGTCGCCGCCGTCCAGCACGATCACCACGTGCGGGGAGTCGGTCACCGGAGTGCCCTGCGGGTTGAAGCGGCCGCGGCCGTCCAGGTCGTCCGCGAGCAGCTCCTCGACCTCACCGAGGTCACCGACGACCAGCCGGCGCGACCCGGCGCCGTCCGTGGTCTTGTCCTGCACGTGCGGCAGCCACTTGGTCCACTCCCACTCCGCCTGCGCACCGGGCGCGGCGACGACCGCCACGACCAGGTCCTCGGGCGAGTGCAGGGTGCACAGCTGGGCGAGGATGGCACGGGAGGCGCCGTAGACCGTGTCCGGGTCACCGGAGACGGTCAGGTGGTAGAAGGCGCGCAGCGAGACCGCGAGCGGCAGGTTGTCCAAGTGCCCGTGCTTGTCGAGGAATTCCTTCATCGCATGCGCGGTGAGTGGCTCCAGCTCGTCGACCGGAGCGGTCTCCGGGGCCCGCAGCGGGGTGGCCAGCTGCTGCGGCCCGAGCCCCAGCCGTACCTGCCCGAAGTCCGGATCGGTCGACCGCCGTTCCCACACCCGCTTGCCTTCGGCCACGACGGCCCACAACTGGCTCGGGTCGGGGTGGGTGAACAGCTGGGCGTCCCGCTGCTTACGCGCGGTGCGCCGTACCTCTTTTCGCTTCTGCGTAAGGTACTTGAGGTAATCCTGGCGTTCCTGGAGCATTTGCCCGGAAGGCCCTTGCCGAGCCTTGACGATCTGCACGATCGCCATTGCCAGAGTGGACGCCACCATAAAGCCGCCCATGATTTTCATGAACGGCTGATTGCCCATGAACAAGAATCCCGCCGAGGACGCCATGCCCATCATGGGCATAAGGGTCATCAGCATGTTCTCTGATTCGCCCTCACGCGGAAGCTCCGGAGGTGCCTCGAGTGTCACCTCCTCCGAGGGGACTTCGGGTGGCAGCGCGCGGGGCGGGCGCTTGACGATGACAACGCTCACCGAGGCATCAGTCCTTCATGCATCTCGCAGTCTCGGACCGCCCCCGTTGGATTCGACGGTCCCCCGAGCCAAGTACGTGGCCCGACGCAGGCGTTGATCCTACTGTTAACCGCCGAGCCTCGGGGTGGGTGGGGCAGCCGCCGAATTGGACGGTACGCTGACGCCTCGCGAGCGTGCCACAGCCCCGTAGAGACGGCTTCTATATATAGGGCGCGCGACGCGACAAAACGCCCAACGGATAGGGGGAACCGCCAGGTGAGCACGAGCACTGGCACCGGCTTTTGCCGGGTCACAGTCGCCGCGCCGGATGCACGGATCGATGTGGCTCTGCCGGAAGACGTCGCACTCGTGGACATTTATCCGGAGATTCTGCGGCTCTCCGGCCAGTCCCAGGCGGAGGGCGCCCCGACCGGCTATCACCTAGTACGCCGCGACGGCACGGTTCTTGACGCCGGGCAGTCGCTCGCGCAGCAGCAGATCCTCGACGGCGACCTCCTTCTCCTGAAGCCGTTCGCCGAATCGCTGCCGCTCCCGGTCTTCGACGACGTCTCCGACGCCGTCGCCTCCGCGGTCAAGCGCAACCGCAGCCGCTGGAGCGACGACCTCATGCACGTCGTCGGCCTGAGCGCCGGTGTGCTCCTGCTGGTCATGATGGCGTTCGCCCTGTGGTTCTCGAACCCCGCCGAGCGCGACATGCACCGGCTGCCCGGCATCATCGCCGGTGTCGTCGGCATCGTCCTGGTCGCACTGGCCGGCGTCCGCGCCCGCGTCTACGACGACCACGGCTCCTCCATCGCGCTGGGCCTGGCCGCACTTCCGCACCTGCTGCTCGCCGGCTCCGGGATCTTCCCGGCGGAGGAGGGCGGCCCCGGCCGGCTGCACCTCCTCGTCGGCTGTGTGACCGTACTGATCGCCTCGGCGCTCCTGGTGGTCCTGCTGCCGCGCGGTGACGCACCCTTCGTCGCCGCCGCGTTCCTCTCCGCCATGGGCACCCTCGCGGTCTTCGCCGCGATCCTCACCGACGCCGGCCCCAGCGAGGTCGCCGCCGTCACCGCCGTCGTCGCCATCGCCCTGGTCGCCTGGCTGCCCGGCCTCTCCGCACGCTTCGCCCGGCTGCCCATCGGCTACAAGTCGCCCGACCAGATCGCCAAGGGCTCCTACGACAACAGCGGCGAGACCGAGTCCGTCGACTTCGTCAAGATCGGCAACCAGGCCAAGCGCGGCCACGAGCTGCTGCTCGGCCTCGTCGCCGGCTGCTCCGCCCTGGTCGTCGGCTCGGCCGGTGTGGTCCTCGGCTTCTCCGACAACATGTGGGCGCAGCTGCTGGCGCTGGCCGCGGGCATCACGATCATGCTGCGCGCCCGGCTCTTCGACTACACCGCGCAGGTCGCCTGCCTGACCATCGCGGGCATCCTCACGATCGTCCTGCTGATCCTGGGCCTCACCCTGAACCCGCCGCTGGACATCTTCGTGGACCTGGCCAAGTTCCAGGACTCCGGACCGCTGAACATCCGCACCGTCTGGTTCACCAGCAGCATCGCGGCGGGCGCCGCCCTCCTGGTGGGCGTCGGCCTGGTCGTCCCGCGCAAGGGTGTCACCCCCTTCTGGGGCCGGATCTTCGACCTCTTCGACGGTCTGATCCTGCTGTCCCTGGTGCCGCTGTGCCTGGCGGTCCTGGACGTGTACGCCACGGTCCGCGGCCTCACCAGCAGCAGCTAGCCCCCGGCGCACCGGCCCTTCCCACGGCCCCCCGACCAGCCGGTCGGGGGGCCGTCGCCAGCTGGTACGCTGTGTGACGGCCCGGTCGAGTCATCCAAGATTCCCTGTGAAGCAAACCAGGGGCGCTCACGGGCCGAAACCAAGAGGAGTACCGCGTGTCGCTCGACGCCGCTACGAAGAAGCAGATCATGGCCGAGTTCGCCACCAAGGAGGGTGACACCGGTTCCCCCGAGGTTCAGGTCGCGATGCTCTCCCGTCGCATCTCGGACCTGACCGAGCACCTCAAGACCCACAAGCACGACCACCACTCCCGCCGTGGTCTGCTGCTGCTCGTCGGCCAGCGCCGCCGCCTGCTGCAGTACCTGGCGAAGAAGGACATCACGCGCTTCCGTGCGCTGGTCGAGCGCCTGGGCATCCGCCGCGGCGCGGCGGGCGCCAAGTAAGACGCCGTAGAGGGAGCGGTTCCCACCGGGGGCCGCTCCCTTTGCCATACGCACCGGACCTCCGTCCCGCCGCGAGGTGGACGGAAGCTTTGTAGTCTGGTGCCATATCGCAAAAAGCGAATGCGGTAGGAGCGCCACCTGGCCGCCGGTCCTCGGTAGTGGCCCCCGGAAGATCCACGGACACCCGTGGTCACCGCTCCGGGTGCTTCGATCGAAGACCGGCCCGTACCGGCGCTCCACCGACGACGGTCCCCTGCCACACGGGCAGCGGACACATACGAGGAGATATTCCTGGTGGAGAACGAGACCCACTACGCCGAGGCCGTGATCGACAACGGTTCCTTCGGCACCCGCACCATCCGCTTCGAGACGGGCCGCCTGGCCAAGCAGGCCGCCGGTTCCGCCGTGGCGTACCTGGACGACGACACCATGGTGCTGTCGGCCACCTCCGCTTCCAAGACCCCGAAGGACCAGCTGGACTTCTTCCCGCTGACCGTCGACGTCGAGGAGCGGATGTACGCGGCCGGGAAGATCCCCGGCTCCTTCTTCCGCCGTGAGGGCCGCCCCTCCGAGGACGCGATCCTCACCTGCCGGCTGATCGACCGGCCGCTGCGCCCCTCCTTCAAGAAGGGCCTGCGCAACGAGATCCAGATCGTCGAGACGGTCATGGCGCTCAACCCCGACCACCTCTACGACGTGGTCGCGATCAACGCCGCCTCCTGCTCCACGCAGCTGGCCGGCCTGCCCTTCTCCGGCCCCGTCGGCGGCACCCGTGTCGCGCTGATCAACGGCCAGTGGGTGGCGTTCCCGACCCACACCGAGCTTGAGGACGCCGTCTTCGACATGGTCGTGGCCGGCCGCGTCCTCCCGGACGGCGACGTCGCGATCATGATGGTCGAGGCCGAGGCCACCGAGAAGACCATCCAGCTGGTCAAGGACGGCGCCGAGGCCCCGACCGAAGAGGTCGTCGCCGCCGGTCTGGAAGCCGCCAAGCCCTTCATCAAGGTGCTGTGCAAGGCCCAGTCGGACCTCGCCGCCAAGGCCGCCAAGCCCGTCGGCGAGTTCCCGATCTTCCTCGACTACCAGGACGACGTCCTGGAGGCCCTCACCAAGGCCGTCAAGGACGAGCTCTCCCAGGCGCTGACCATCGCCGGCAAGCAGGAGCGCGAGAACGAGCTGGACCGCGTCAAGGGTCTGGCCGCCGAGAAGCTGCTGCCGGAGTTCGAGGGCCGCGAGAAGGAGATCTCCGCCGCGTACCGCTCGCTGACCAAGACCCTGGTCCGTGAGCGCGTCATCAAGGAGAAGAAGCGCATCGACGGCCGCGGCGTCACGGACATCCGTACGCTCGCCGCCGAGGTCGAGGCCATCCCGCGGGTGCACGGCTCCGCCCTGTTCGAGCGTGGCGAGACCCAGATCCTGGGCGTCACCACCCTCAACATGCTCCGCATGGAGCAGCAGCTGGACACCCTCTCCCCGGTGACCCGCAAGCGCTACATGCACAACTACAACTTCCCGCCGTACTCCGTCGGTGAGACCGGCCGCGTGGGCGCCCCCAAGCGCCGCGAGATCGGCCACGGCGCGCTCGCCGAGCGCGCCATCATGCCGGTCCTGCCGACCCGCGAGGAGTTCCCCTACGCGATCCGCCAGGTCTCCGAGGCGCTGGGCTCCAACGGCTCGACGTCCATGGGCTCCGTCTGCGCCTCCACCATGTCGCTGCTGAACGCCGGTGTGCCCCTCAAGGCCCCGGTCGCCGGTATCGCCATGGGCCTGATCTCCCAGGAGATCGACGGCCAGACCCACTACGTCGCCCTCACCGACATCCTCGGTGCGGAGGACGCCTTCGGTGACATGGACTTCAAGGTCGCCGGCACCAAGCAGTTCGTGACCGCGCTGCAGCTCGACACCAAGCTCGACGGCATCCCCGCCTCGGTCCTGGCCGCCGCGCTGAAGCAGGCCCGCGACGCCCGTCTGCACATCCTCGATGTGATGAACGAGGCCATCGACGTTCCGGACGAGATGTCCCCGAACGCCCCGCGGATCATCACCGTCAAGATCCCGGTGGACAAGATCGGTGAGGTCATCGGCCCCAAGGGCAAGATGATCAACCAGATCCAGGAGGACACCGGCGCCGACATCACGATCGAGGACGACGGCACCATCTACATCGGTGCCGCCGACGGTCCGGCCGCCGAGGCCGCCCGCGCCACGATCAACGGCATCGCCAACCCGACCATGCCGGAGGTCGGCGAGCGCTACCTGGGCACGGTCGTCAAGACCACGACCTTCGGTGCGTTCGTCTCCCTGCTCCCGGGCAAGGACGGCCTGCTGCACATCTCGCAGATCCGCAAGCTCGCCGGTGGCAAGCGCGTGGAGAACGTCGAGGACGTGCTCGCGGTCGGCGCCAAGGTCCAGGTCGAGATCGCCGAGATCGACCAGCGCGGCAAGCTCTCCCTGATCCCGGTGATCGAGGAAGAGGATGCGGCCGAGGACACGAAGGACGACGCCGCCAAGTGACGTCCCGTACGCACACGACGACGGCCCGCACCTCCACGGAGGGGCGGGCCGTCGCCCGTACCCAAACGCTTCTCAAGGGCACCGCGGGCGCCGGCGAGGTCCGCCGGACCACCCTGCCCGGCGGTCTGCGCATCGTCACCGAGACGCTGCCGACGGTCCGCTCCGTCACCTTCGGGATCTGGGCGAACGTCGGCTCCCGTGACGAGACCCCGTCGCTGAACGGCGCCACGCACTACCTGGAGCACCTGCTCTTCAAGGGCACCGAGCGGCGCAGCGCACTGGACATCTCCGCCGCGGTCGACGCGGTCGGCGGCGAGATGAACGCCTTCACCGCGAAGGAGTACACCTGCTACTACGCGCGGGTGCTGGACACCGATCTTCCGCTCGCCATCGACGTGGTGTGCGACATGCTCACCAGCTCGCTGGTGGAGGCCGAGGACGTGGACGCCGAGCGCGGCGTCATCCTCGAAGAGATCGCGATGACCGAGGACGACCCGGGCGACTGTGTGCACGACCTGTTCGCGCACACCATGCTCGGCGACACCCCGCTCGGCCGCCCGGTCCTGGGCACCGTCGACACCGTCAACGCCCTCACCCCCGAGCGCATCCGCCGCTTCTACAAGAAGCACTACGACCCCACCCACCTGGTCGTCACGGCCGCCGGCAACATCGACCACGCCAAGGTCGTCCGCCTGGTCCGCCGCGCCTTCGAGCAGGCCGGGGCCCTGGACCGGACGGACGCCGTCCCGATGGCGCCGCGCTCCGGCAGCCGCACCCTGCGCACCGCCGGCCGCGTCGAACTGCTCAACCGCAAGACCGAGCAGGCCCATGTGATCCTCGGGATGCCCGGGATGGCGCGCAACGACGACCGGCGCTGGGCGATGGGCGTGCTGAACACCGCCCTGGGCGGCGGGATGAGCTCCCGCCTCTTCCAGGAGGTGCGCGAGAAGCGCGGCCTGGCCTACAGCGTGTACTCCTACACCTCGGGCTTCGCCGACTGCGGCCTGTTCGGCGTCTACGCCGGCTGCCGCCCCAGCCAGGTGCACGACGTCCTCAAGATCTGCCGCGACGAACTCGACCAGGTGGCGTCGCACGGCCTCACCGACGACGAGATCCGCCGCGCGATCGGCCAGCTGCGCGGCTCCACCGTCCTCGGCCTGGAGGACAGCGGCGCGCTGATGCACCGCCTCGGCAAGAGCGAGCTGTGCTGGGGCGAGCAGATGTCGGTCGACGACATGCTGGCCCGGATCGCGGCCGTCACCCCGGACGAGGTGCGCGAGGTGGCCCGGGACATCCTGGGCACCCGCCCGTCGCTGTCCGTCATCGGCCCGCTGAAGGAACGGCAGGCGGCCCGGCTGGACGACGTCGTCGCCTAGGCCCGCCGCGATACCACCAAGAGAGAGACGGGAAACGATGAGCAAGCTGCGCGTGGCCGTACTGGGAGCCCAGGGGCGCATCGGCTCCGAGGCCGTACGGGCCGTCGAGGACGCCGAGGACATGGAGCTGGTCGCCGGCCTCGGCCGGGGCGACAAGCTGGAGACGCTGGTCGAGGCCGGAGCCCAGGTCGTGGTCGAGCTGACCAACCCCGGCGCGGTGATGGGCAACCTCGACTTCTGTGTGCGGCACGGGATTCACGCGGTGGTCGGCACGACCGGGTGGACCGATGAGCGCCTCGCGCAGCTGCGCACCTCGCTCGCCGCCTCGCCCGGGGCGGGCGTGCTCATCGCCCCGAACTTCTCCATCGGCGCGGTGCTGACCATGCGGTTCGCCCAGCAGGCGGCCCGCTTCTTCGAGTCGGCCGAGGTCGTCGAGCTGCACCACCCGAAGAAGGCGGACGCCCCGTCCGGCACCGCCGCCCGCACCGCCCAGCTGATCGCCAAGGCCCGGGAGGACGCCGGCTGCGCCCCGCAGCCGGACGCCACCAGCACCGCGCTGGACGGCGCCCGCGGCGCGGACGTGGACGGGGTGCCCGTGCACTCCGTACGGCTGCGCGGTCTGCTGGCCCACCAGGAGGTGCTCTTCGGCGGGGAGGGCGAGACGCTCACCATCCGCCATGACTCCCTCCACCACAGCAGCTTCATGCCGGGCATCCTGCTCGGTGTGCGCCGGGTGGTGAACACCCCGGGCCTGACCGTCGGCCTGGAAAACTTCCTCGACCTGGGCTGACGGCCATGGGTGGAAAGATCACGTACTTCTTCCTCGCCACCGTGCTGGTCCTGGTGTTCGGCGTGGTGGCGCTGGAGGGCGTACTCCTCCTGCTGACCGGCGAGCCGGCCGCCATGGGCATGGGGGCGGTGGCCTTCCTGCTGCCGTGCGTCGGCGGCTGGTTCCTCTGGCACAACACCCGCTTCGCCCGCGACGCCCACCGGCTGTCGCGGGTGCTGGAGGCCGAGGGCGGGCTGCCCGCCGACGAACTCCAGCGCACCCCCGGCGGCCGGATCGACCGGGACGCGGCCGACGCGGTCTTCGCCCGGCGGCAGGCCGAGACGGAGGAAGCCCCCGGCGACTGGCGTACGTGGTTCCGGCTCGCGGTCGCCTACCACGACGCCCGGGACACCCCGCGCGCCCGCAAGGCGATGCAGCGCGCCATCGCCCTGCACGACGACAAGCCCGTCCCGGCCGCCTGACCCGTCCGGAGGATCAGGGCCGGACCGGTCCTGACCCGCGGGGCGCGCGAGGTCCGGTGTACCGGGCGGACGAGCGCCCGGGACTCAGCCGCGGTACTCCGCGGCCCAGGCCTCCAGTACGTCAGCGGCCCGCTCGAAGGCCTCCGGGCGGGACAGGAAGTCGCCGTTGTGGTCGGTGACCAGGGTCCGCAACGGCTCGCCCCCGGTCCGCTCGATGATCAGGGCCTGGCCCTGCACCGTCCGCGGCAGCCCCAGCCAGCGCACCGGCTGCTGGCGGGTGCGCACCGAGGCGACGGCGCTCCACGGCTCGGTCGCCGTACGCAGCAGGTTCACCTGCCGCAGCCCCTGCGCGCTGACCCACAGGCCGACGCGCAGCAGCCGTACCGCGAGGGCGATCACCAGCGCCCCGACGAGCGCGCAGACCGCGGCGCCGGGCAGTGAGCCGGCCATCGCGATGATCATCGCGGAGAGCAGCACGAACGAGGCGAGCAGCAAAAACACCGCCGCCGCCCCTACCCGCCACGGTCCGGGGCGGTAGGGACGGCGCCAGTGGTCGGGCTCGTCATGCGGAAGTGCGACGGTCTCCGCGGCACCGGGGTCGAGGTCGAGGTCGCGGTCGGCCGTCAGAAAGGGCAGGGGCACGGCTGGTCCTCACTCATGGGCACGCTGACGGAAGCTGTGACCGGTGAGGTTATCGGGACCGGCGGAGCGGAACCACTTCATGGCACGCGCCGCCCGACCCGTTCAGCGATGCGCCTCGGACTGATGCACCCGGCTCGACCCGGAACTGTCCTGCTGCAGGGCGGGAACGCCGAACAGCAGGGCGCCGGCCAGGCCGCCCACGACTGTCAGCGTGATGAGAGACTGGCCGAGGAGCTGCGCGCGGGAAGCGCGCTGACGCGGCGGGGGAGTGACATTGCTGCGGAACCGGTCTGCCTCGGCAACGAAGGCGAACGGGACGGGCTCTCGCCGGCGGAACATGAGCGGGCTCTCCTAGGAACCTCGAGGTGGGCACTGTCACAGGGTTAGACGTGTCAGGCGTCCGGTTGGTGCCCGTTTTCAGGGACTTCTGTGAAAAATATCAAGCGCCGCCCCGTGGGCTGCTATGGAGCGCCCGTTTTGCGGCTAACGCGGCATCACGTCGTCTTTCCCGGGCTGTCGGTGGCGGGCCGTAGGGTGGTCGCGCACGAGGAACGATTGGAAGGAACCGCCGGTGTCCCAGACCCCCGCCGAGAGCGCTGAGAGCCCCGACAGCGCAGCCGTCAGCTTCCGGAGCGAGGTGACGGTCGAGCTGGTCAAGCACAGCGCCGCGGACAGCGATGTGCTGTGGGCGGCCCGCGTCTCCACGGCCGGCGAGCAGTCCCTGGAGGAACTCCAGAAGGACCCGGAGCGCTCCAAGGGCTTGATCAACTACCTCATGCGGGACCGGCACGGCAGCCCCTTCGAGCACAACTCCATGACGTTCTTCATCAGCGCGCCGATCTTCGTCTTCCGCGAGTTCATGCGGCACCGCGTCGGCTGGTCGTACAACGAGGAGTCCGGCCGCTACCGTCAGCTGGACCCGGTCTTCTACGTCCCCGGCGAGTCCCGCAAGCTCGTCCAGCAGGGCCGCCCCGGCAAGTACGAGTTCGTCGACGGCACCCCGGCGCAGTACGAGCTCACCGGCCGCGTCATGGAGGACTCCTACTGCCGGGCCTACGAGGCCTACCAGGAGATGCTCGCCGCCGGTGTCGCCCGCGAGGTCGCCCGCGCGGTGCTCCCCGTCGGCCTGTTCTCGTCGATGTACGCGACCTGCAACGCCCGCTCCCTGATGCACTTCCTCGGCCTGCGGACCCAGCACGAGCAGGCGAAGGTGCCGTCCTTCCCGCAGCGGGAGATCGAAATGGTCGGCGAGCAGATGGAGGCCCACTGGGCGAAGCTCATGCCGCTCACGTACGGCGCATTCAATGCGAATGGCCGGATCGCTCCGTAAGGCCGCAGGTTGCGGGCCGTATACCGGAGCGCGCAGGACAGAAGTGCGAAGTGTCCGGATTGCGGCATTTTGAGAAGTTCATTTACGCTGAACAGACGGACCCGGCACTGCTTGAACCCCCGAGCAGGCAGTGCCGGTGTCCACATCCCTGCTCCCCAGAGGCGCATCTCGCGGTGAGCTACGAGTAGCGTGGGACCCATGGCTCCGACTTCCACACCGCAGACCCCCTTCGGGCGGGTGCTGACCGCCATGGTCACGCCGTTCACGGCGGATGGCGCTCTCGACCTTGACGGCGCGCAGCGGCTCGCCGCCCATCTGGTGGACGCCGGCAACGACGGCCTCGTCGTCAACGGCACCACCGGAGAGTCCCCGACCACCAGCGACGCGGAGAAAGCGCAGCTGGTCCGCGCGGTGGTCGATGCGGTGGGCGATCGGGCCTTCGTCGTCGCCGGAGCCGGCACCAACGACACCCGCCACAGCCTGGAGCTGGCCCGCGCCGCCCAGGACGCCGGCGCCCACGGCCTGCTCGCGGTGACGCCGTACTACAGCAAGCCCCCGCAGGAGGGCCTGCTCCGCCACTTCACGGCCATCGCGGACGCCACCGACCTCCCGGTGATGCTCTACGACATCCCGGGCCGCAGCGGTGTCCCGATCAACACCGAGACCATCGTCCGGCTCGCCGAACACCCGCGGATCGTCGCCAACAAGGACGCCAAGGGCGACCTCGGCCGCGCCAGCTGGGCCATCGCCCGCTCCAGCCTGGCCTGGTACAGCGGCGACGACATGCTGAACCTCCCGCTGCTCTCGGTCGGCGCAGTCGGTTTCGTCTCCGTGGTCGGCCATATCGTGACCCCCGAGCTGCGCGCCCTCCTGGACGCCCACCTCAACGGCGACGTCACCAAGGCCACCGAGATCCACCAGAAGCTGCTGCCCGTCTTCACCGGCATGTTCCGCACCCAGGGCGTCATCACGACCAAGGCCGCGCTCGGCCTCCAGGGGCTGCCCGCCGGACCGCTGCGGCTGCCGCTCGTGGAGCTCTCCCCCGAGGAGACCGAGCAGCTGACGCGCGATCTCGCCGCCGGCGGGGTACAGCTCTGATCACAGACTTCATAACTGAATACGGACCAACAACCGCCTTACAGCAAGTGCACGAATGTCATGCGCGCCACGTGCCCTCGACGGCAGCGTGGCGCGTGTGGTGAGGAGAGTCTTTTGAGTCATCCGCATCCTGAGCTCGGCGCCCCGCCGAAGCTTCCCAAGGGTGGCCTGCGTGTCACCCCCCTCGGCGGCCTGGGTGAAATCGGCCGCAACATGACGGTCTTCGAGTACGACGGCCGGCTGCTGATCGTCGACTGCGGAGTGCTTTTCCCCGAGGAGGAGCAGCCCGGAATCGACCTGATCCTTCCGGACTTCACGTCGATCAGGGACCGCCTCGACGACATCGACGGCATCGTGCTCACGCACGGGCACGAGGACCACATCGGTGCTGTCCCCTACCTCCTGCGCGAGAAGCCGGACATCCCCCTCATCGGCTCCAAGCTGACCCTCGCCCTCATCGAGGCCAAGCTCCAGGAGCACCGCATCCGCCCCTACACCCTTGAGGTGACCGAGGGGCACACCGAGCGGATCGGCTCGTTCGACTGCGAGTTCGTCGCGGTCAACCACTCGATCCCCGACGCCCTCGCGGTCGCCATCCGCACCCCCGCGGGCATGGTCGTCCACACCGGCGACTTCAAGATGGACCAGCTCCCGCTGGACCGCCGGCTGACCGACCTCCCCGCCTTCGCGCGGCTCGGCGAGGAAGGCATCGACCTTCTCCTCTCCGACTCCACGAACGCCGAGGTCCCGGGATTCGTCCCGCCCGAGCGGGACATCTCCAATGTCCTGCGCACGGTGTTCGCGAACGCCCAGAAGCGCATCATCGTCGCGAGCTTCGCGAGCCATGTGCACCGCATCCAGCAGATCCTCGACGCGGCGCACGAGTACGGCCGCCGGGTCGCCTTCGTCGGCCGCTCGATGGTCCGCAACATGGGCATCGCCCGCGAGCTGGGCTACCTGAAGGTCCCCGCCGGCCTGGTCGTCGACGTCAAGACGCTCGACGATCTCCCCGACGACGAGGTCGTGCTGGTCTGCACCGGCTCCCAGGGTGAGCCGATGGCCGCGCTCTCCCGGATGGCCAACCGCGATCACCAGATCCGGATCGTCCAGGGCGACACCGTGATCCTGGCCTCCTCCCTCATCCCGGGCAACGAGAACGCGGTCTACCGCGTGATCAACGGCCTCACCCGATGGGGCGCGGATGTGGTCCACAAGGGCAACGCCAAGGTCCATGTCTCGGGCCACGCCTCGGCCGGCGAGCTGCTGTACTTCTACAACATCTGCAAGCCGAAGAACCTCATGCCGGTGCACGGCGAATGGCGCCACCTCCGGGCCAACGCCGAGCTGGGCGCCCTGACCGGCGTACGGAAGGACCGGATCGTCATCGCTGAGGACGGCGTGGTGGTCGACCTGGTCGACGGTGTCGCCAGGATCGTCGGCAAGGTCCAGGCCGGCTATGTCTACGTGGACGGCCTCTCGGTCGGCGATGTCACCGAGGCGCACCTCAAGGACCGCCGCATCCTCGGTGACGAGGGCATCATCTCGGTCTACGTGGTCGTGGACAGCACCACCGGCAAGATCGTCGGTGGCCCGGACATCCACGCCCGCGGCTCGGGCATCGACGACGCGGCCTTCTCCGCCGTGGTCCCCAAGATCGACGAGGCCCTGACCAAGTCGGCACAGGACGGCATCACCGAGCCCCACCAGCTCCAGCAGCTGGTCCGCCGCACGGTCGGCAAGTGGGTGTCGGACAACTACCGCCGCCGCCCGATGATCCTCCCCGTGGTCGTCGAGGTCTGACGGACGACGTCGCACGTACGTGCCCAAGTGGGAGCGGGGCGCCCGGATTTGCATCCGGGCGCCCCGCTCCAGTACGTTTACGGCTCCGCCTGAACGGGAAGCGCCGCGCGCCATGCGTACGGAGCGCCTCGGGAAGAACCGGGCGGAATTCCGACCCAGAGCAATCTGATAAAGTCGGATCAGCCGAAAGGCAATCCCCCTCCGACGGGAAAGCAAAACGAATTCGGACCGGCAACGGAACGAAATCGGATCTGCTAGAGTCGGAAAGGCCGAAAAGCGAAAGCGAAGCGGCCGCCCCGCTCCGACAGGG
>NZ_JBICVV010000046.1:0-16847 GCF_043199295.1 Streptomyces sp. NPDC048612 | reverse complement strand
TCGATCGTGCGGTCGGTGGTGCGGGCGCATGACGGGACGATCACGGCGCGGCCGCGGGAGGGCGGCGGGCTGGTGATGCGGGTCGTCCTCCCGCTCTGACGCAGGCCAGAGGGCGGTTGTACGCCCGCTGGAGCCCCTGTGCGCCCCCGCGGGCGTCACCGGACATCTGTGCGTACGATCGCTCGTCTCGCGGCCGTATGCCGCCTCGCCTCCCGGTTTGACGAGAAGGGGGGTCGGCGTGCACCCTTCGCCGAGTTCGCTTTGCGCGGAATTAAACCGGTCCGACCACGGGTCTTTGCGTGTGTGATCCCTCACAGGCGCGAAATTCCGGCCCTCTACGCTCCGTGATCGAAAATCCCGTCGGAATGCCCGGGGACGTCCGGGTTTCCGAGGGGTCAGATCACGGGAAGTACAGGTGATGGGCTGCGCGAGGTGCGACATTCGGACCGTGTACGGTCCTGATCGCCATCCAAACCGATCACCTCTTCAGGGGTGCGGTTGGGTGTCGATTGAGTAACAGACCTTGATGTGAGGCAAAATCTCCGCCTCAGGTCGGGCACAAGTCCGGCCTCTCACGCGTTACGAGCGCTGAGACACCGCAGACACCCAGAGGGGGAGAGCGAAAATGGCTACGGATTACGACACCCCACGCAAGACCGATGACGACCTCAACGAGGACAGCATCGAGGAGCTGAAGTCGCGGCGGAACGACAAGTCCGCCTCGGCCGTCGACGTCGACGAGTTCGAGCAGGCAGAGGGCCTGGAGCTGCCGGGCGCGGACCTGTCCAATGAAGAGCTGGCCGTGCGCGTGCTGCCCAAGCAGCAGGACGAGTTCACGTGCATGAGCTGCTTCCTGGTCCACCACCGCAGCCAGCTCGCCGCGGAGGACAAGAACGGGCAGCCGATCTGCCGCGACTGCGCGGCCTGAACGGGTCGACGCCGTGGCAGGCGTGAACCCGTTCCGTAAGGGACCCAAGGGCGCCGAAGGTCCGGCGGCCGGCGCACGATCACGCGAGGAAACCGCGCCCGTGCCCGCCGACCCGACCGCCCTTCCCACGGAGCGGATGACCGGTGCAACAGAGGAGCGAGGCCGCGCGGCCTCGCTCGCCGTCATGATCGGCCGCGGTGCCGGACGGGGCGGCGGCAGGGTACGGGCGGCGCTCACCGTGATCGCCGACCGGATCATCGAGCTCGCCCCGCGTATCCCGGTCCGCGACCTCGCCACCCTGCGCGCCCAGTTCCCCGGACTGACCCCCGAGGACCTGGCCGACAAGCTCGTCGCGGGCGCCTGCAAGGGCACCGCCACCGTCGGAGCGGGCGTCGGCGCGGCAGCCATGCTGCCCGTACCGCCCGCCATGCCGGCCGAGCTGGCCGCCGAGATCACCGGCGTCGCCTCGGTCGAGATCAAACTGATCGCCGAGCTCCACGAGGTCTACGGCCTCCGGCCCGCCGGGAACTTCCGGCAGCGGGGCATGGCCTACCTGACCTCCTGGACGGAGGAGCGGGGCATCGACGTCACCAAACCGGCCTCGCTGAACTTCGCCCTCGGCGTCCAGATGCGGCGCGAACTGCGCCAGCAGATCATGAAGCGCACGCTGCGCAACCTCCCCAACCTCATCCCGTTCATGATCGGCGCATCCGTCGGTGCGTTCATGAACCGCAGGGACACCCGGAAACTCGCCGAGAAGATCCGCAAGGACCTGCGCACGAAGCAGGTCCCCTGGGACGCCCTCCCCGAATCCGGTCCGGCTTCCCTGACGGACGGCGGAACGGCCCAAGGCCCCCCGCCCCCGCCGGGCGGCTGACGCGGCCCCCGGCCCGCAGGTCAGGCGCGTGCGGCCGCCAGCGCCGCCACCAGACGCTCCGGGTCCCGCGTCGAGAGATAGGCGTACGGCGTCGGGTCCTCGGGGTCGGTGATCTCCACCCGCACCGCGGTGCGGATGTAGCTGCGCAGCAGCATGAACGCCCGGGCATCGGCCTTGTGCGTGCGCCAGGCCAGCGCCTCGTCCGCGTCCAGCGCCCGTGCCTCGCCCAGCGCCGCCGCCGGGATCTTCGCGTCGCCGGCGATCAGCGCACCGCCCACGACCCGGATGCGCGCCGAGCCGTACGTGCTCACCGCCACCGCGGCCAGCGCCGCGCCGCCGATCAGCCCGGCGAGCATCGGGAGCGTCCCCACGGGCAGCAGCATCAGGGCGCAGGCGACGCCGGTCAGCGCGGCGATCACCCACCAGGACCGGGGCGCGGTGAGACGTTCTTCGTACGACTGCATGGCTCCAGCTTGGCACGGCGGCGCGGGCCCGTTACGCGCGCGGGTAGGGTCTGCACTCGTGAGTGGAACTGACAGAACGAGGACGGAGCTGTCGCGGCTGACGCCACCGGCGGATGCCGTCGCTCCGGTCCGGCATGCCGAGGCGCCGGCACCCGGGGAACTCCTCGGCGCGCACTACGACCGCTGCTTCGGCTGTGGCACGGGTCAGCCCCACGGGCTGCACCTGGAGGCGCGGGCCGGTGACGGCGTGAGCGTGACCGCCGAGTTCACCGTCAAGGAGGCCCACCAGGGTGCGCCCGGCCTGGCGCACGGCGGGGTGCTGGCCACCGCGCTGGACGAGACCCTCGGCTCGCTGAACTGGCTGCTGCGAGTGATCGCGGTGACCGGCCGGCTGGAGACCGACTTCGTGCGGCCGGTGCCGCTGGGCACCGTGCTGCACCTGGACGCGCGGGTCACCGCCGTGCACGGCAGGAAGATCTACTCGAAGGCCGTGGGCCGTATAGGCGGCCCGGACGGCCCGGTGGCGGTGCGCGCCGACGCCGTCTTCATCGAGGTGAAGGTCGACCACTTCATCGACAACGGCAGGACCGAGGAGATCCAGGCGGCGATGTCCGACCCGGACCAGGTCAAACGAGCGCGTGCCTTCGAGGTGAACCCGTGAGTCAGGTACGGAATCCGGTGGATGTGCTGCTGCGGCGGCTGGACCCGGAGGTGCCCGTGCCGTCGTACGGGCATCCCGGCGACGCGGGCGTGGATCTGGTGACCACCGAGGCCGCCGAGCTGGCACCGGGGGAGCGCACCGTGCTGCCCACCGGGGTGTCGATCGCCCTGCCCGACGGCTACGCGGCCTTCGTGCACCCCCGGTCGGGGCTGGCCGCGCGGTGCGGACTGGCGCTGGTGAATGCCCCCGGGACGGTGGATGCCGGGTACCGTGGAGAGATCAAGGTGATCGTGGTCAATCTGGACCCGCGCGAGAGCGTGCGGTTCGAACGATTCGACCGGATCGCCCAACTGGTCGTCCAGCAGGTCGAGAAGGTGCGCTTCCACGAGGTGGCGGAACTTCCCGGCTCGGCGCGGGCCGAGGGGGGATTCGGTTCCACCGGCGGTCATGCGGCGGTGGGCGGCTCCACGGGCGGGAATGAATACGCATCGGTCGGTGCCGACCGGGAAGGACAGTGACGTGTTCGGACGTCGCAAGAAGAACGAGGCTCCTGAAGAGCCGGCCGAGGACACCACGCTCGACGACGAGCGAGCGGTGAGCGACGCCGACGAGGACGAGGCGGCGCAGCGGCTCAGCCTTCCGCCCGCGCCGCGCCCCGACGGCCCCTGGGACGCGTCGGAGGTCTCCGAGCCCGGCGAGGGCCGGGTCGATCTCGGCGGGCTGTTCGTGCCCGGTGTCGAGGGCATGGAACTTCGGGTGGAGGTCGCCGGCGACGCCATCGTCGCCGCGACCGTGGTGCTGCAGGACAGCGCCGTACAGCTGCAGGCCTTCGCCGCCCCCAAGAACGAGGGCATCTGGGGCGAGGTCCGCGAGGAGATCGCCGCCGGCATCACCCAGCAGGGCGGGGTCATCGACGAGGTCGAGGGCCCGCTGGGCTGGGAGCTGCGCGCCCAGGTACCCGTACAGCTGCCGGACGGCACCAACGGTGTGCAGGTCGTGCGCTTCATCGGTGTCGACGGCCCCCGGTGGTTCCTGCGCGGTGTGATCTCCGGCCAGGGCGCGGTGCAGCCGCAGGCCGCGGGCGTGCTGGAGCACATCTTCCGGGACACCGTGATCATCCGTGGCGAGGCCCCGATGGCGCCCCGCGACCCGATCGTCCTGAAGCTGCCGGACGACGCCCAGATGGTGCCGGACGGTGTGCAGCAGGAGCCGGTCGAGCAGTCGCGGTTCGGCGGCGGCGTGGAGCGTCTGGAGCGCGGACCGGAGATCACCGAGATCCGCTGACACCTCCGGCGGCCGGATGCGCGGGAAGGCGCCCGGCCACGGCCGGATCACGACGGTCACCAGGGCCCGTACTCCCCGATGGGGGGTGCGGGCCCTTCCGTTTGTGCAGGTCAGGCGGGGAGGCGTAAGAAAGCCGTCAACGGAGCGCTAATGGCCGTAAGAGAGGCGTCAACGACGGTCACACGGGGTGGGAACGGCGCTTTGCTCTAGGGGACCTGTCCTCCCCGTCCCTCTAGGAGCACACGATGGCCGACGTGGCCTTCGTCGTCGTCACGATCGCGGTCTTCGCGCTGGTGGCTCTCGTCGCCAAGGGGGTGGCGAAGCTGTGACCGTCGAGAACATCGTCGGACTGCTCGTGGCCGTCGCCCTGCTCGGCTATCTGGTCCTCGCCCTCGTCTTCCCGGAGAGGTTCTGAGGTGTCCACTGCTGCTGCCGCGGCGGGCCACCTGAGCCCCGTCCTCGCAAGCGTGCTCCAGCTGACAGCGCTCGTCGCGGCGCTGGCCCTGGCGTACCGCCCTCTCGGCGACTACATGGCCGCCGTCTACAGCTCCCCCCAGCACCTCCGCGTCGAGAAGGTCATCTACCGCTGCATAGGCGCCGACGCGAACGCCCAGATGCGCTGGCCGGCCTACCTGCGCGGCGTCCTGGCGTTCTCCGCGGCGGGTGTGCTCGTCCTCTACCTGCTGCAGCGTCTCCAGGGCGGGATGCCGCTGTCCCTCGGCTTCGCGTCGATCAGTCCGGACCAGGCGTTCAACACCGCGGCCTCCTTCGTCGCCAACACCAACTGGCAGTCCTACAGTGGCGAGCAGGCCATGGGCCACGTCGTCCAGACCGCCGGCCTCGCGGTGCAGAACTTCGTGTCCGCCGCCACCGGCATGGCCGTCGCCATCGCCCTCGTCCGCGGCTTCGCCCTCCGCCGGACGGACGGCACCGGCCGCCGCGCGGGCGAACTCGGCAACTTCTGGGCCGACCTGGTCCGCGGCACCGTGCGGGTGCTCGTCCCGATCGCCGTGCTCGGCGCGCTCGTCCTGGTCGCCTGCGGCGCCATCCAGAACTTCTCCGGCATCCACGAGGTCGGCCAGTTCATGGGCGGCTCCCAGCAGACCAACGGCGGCGCGGTCGCCTCCCAGGAGGTCATCAAGGAACTGGGCACCAATGGGGGCGGCTACTTCAACGCCAACTCCGCCCACCCCTTCGAGAACCCCGACGCCTTCACCAACCTCTTCGAGATCTTCCTGATCCTCGTCATCCCGTTCGCGCTGACCCGCACCTTCGGCAAGCTCGTCGGGAACGTGAGGCAGGGCTACGCGATCCTCGCCACGATGGGCGTCATCTGGCTCGGCTTCACCGCGCTGATGCTGTGGACCGAGTTCGCGCACGGCGGGCCGGCCCTGCAGGCCGCGGGCGCCGCCATGGAGGGCAAGGAGACCCGCTTCGGCGTCGGCTCCTCCGCGATCTTCTCGGTGGCCACCACCCTCACCTCCACCGGCGCGGTCGACTCCTTCCACTCCTCCTTCACGGCCTTCGGCGGCGGCATCCAGCTGCTCGGCATGATGCTGGGCGAGATCGCACCCGGCGGCGTCGGCTCCGGCCTCTACGGCATGCTGGTCATGGCGGTCATCGCGGTGTTCATCGCCGGGCTGATGGTCGGCCGGACACCCGAGTACCTCGGCAAGAAGATCGGCACCCGCGAGATCAAGCTCGCGGCCTGCTACATCCTCGTCACCCCGACCCTGGTGCTCGGCTTCACCGCCGCCTCGATGGTGCTGCCGGACGCGCTGGGCTCGATGCTCAACACCAAGGCGCTGGGCGCCGGTTCGCACGGCTTCTCCGAGGTGCTGTACGCCTTCACCTCCGGCGCCAACAACAACGGCTCGGCCTTCGGCGGCCTCAACGCCAACACGCCCTGGTACAACACCACGATCGGTCTGGCGATGCTGCTCGGCCGCTTCCTGCCGATGGTGTTCGTGCTCGCCCTGGCCGGCTCGCTCGCCGAGCAGAAGCCGGTCCCGGAGACCGCGGGCACCCTGCGTACCGAAAAGCCGCTCTTCGCCGGGCTGCTGGTCGGCACGATCCTGATCATCACCGGTCTGACGTACTTCCCGGCACTGGCCCTCGGGCCGCTGGCGGAAGGCCTGTCATGACCGCCCCCGTGAAACCGGAGGAGCCCGGCTCCATGGCCTCCCGATCGACCGTTACTCCGACGCGCGCCCCGCACCAGGACGTCCCCAGCGGGCACAAGCCCGGCGACGGCCGCGTGGGCGGCGGCCTCTTCGACCCCAAGCAGCTGCTCACGTCCTTCCCGGACGCGCTACGCAAGCTCGACCCGCGGGTGATGGTCAAGTCCCCCGTGATGTTCGTGGTCGAGGTCGGCTCCGTCCTGACCACCGTCTTCGCCCTCACGTCCCCCGCGGACTGGTTCGGCTGGGCGATCGCCGCCTGGCTGTGGCTGACCGTGATCTTCGCCAACCTGGCGGAGGCGGTCGCCGAGGGCCGCGGCAAGGCGCAGGCCGACACCCTGCGCAAGGCCAAGACCGACACCGTGGCGCGCCGCCTCAGCGGCGGCAGCGAGGACCAGGTCCCCGGCACCGAGCTGCGCATCGGTGACCTGGTCGTCTGCGAGGCCGGCGACATCATCCCCGGCGACGGCGATGTCGTCGAGGGCGTCGCGTCGGTGGACGAGTCGGCGATCACCGGTGAATCGGCCCCGGTCATCCGGGAGTCGGGCGGTGACCGCTCCGCGGTGACCGGCGGCACGAAGGTGCTCTCCGACCGCATCGTCATCAAGATCACGACGAAGCCCGGCGAGACCTTCATCGACCGGATGATCAACCTCGTCGAGGGCGCCGCACGGCAGAAGACCCCCAACGAGATCGCGCTGAACATCCTGCTGGCGTCGCTCACCATCGTCTTCCTGCTGGCGGTGGTCACCCTCCAGCCGTTCGCGATCTACGCCGGCGCCGAACAGTCCATGATCGTGCTGCTCGCGCTGCTGGTCTGCCTGATCCCCACGACGATCGGCGCACTGCTCTCCGCCATCGGCATCGCCGGGATGGACCGGCTGGTGCAGCGCAACGTGCTGGCCATGTCCGGCCGCGCCGTCGAAGCGGCGGGCGATGTATCGACATTGCTGCTCGACAAGACCGGCACCATCACCCTCGGCAACCGCCAGGCCGCCGAGTTCGTCCCCGTAAGCGGCACCACCGAAGCCGAGGTCGCCGACGCCGCCCAGCTGTCCTCACTCGCCGATGAGACCCCCGAGGGCCGCTCCATCGTCGTCCTCGCCAAGGAGAAGTACGGCCTCCGCGAGCGGCACCAGGGCGAGCTGACGGACGCCGCATGGGTGCCGTTCACCGCCCAGACCCGGATGTCGGGTGTGGACGTCGACGGCCGCAAGGTCCGTAAGGGGGCCTCCGGTTCGGTCCTCGCCTGGGTCAAGGAGCGCGGCGGCACCGTCGCCGACGACGCCCAGCAGCTCACCGACGCGATCTCCCAGGCCGGCGGCACCCCGCTGCTGGTCGCCCTGGAGGACGAGAGCGGACCCCGCGTCCTGGGAGTCATCCACCTCAAGGACGTCGTCAAGGACGGCATGCGCGAACGCTTCACCGAGCTGCGCAAGATGGGCATCAAGACCGTCATGATCACGGGCGACAACCCGCTGACGGCCAAGGCCATCGCCGACGAGGCCGGCGTGGACGACTTCCTCGCGGAAGCCACGCCCGAGGACAAGATGGCGCTCATCAAGCGCGAACAGGCCGGCGGCAAGCTGGTCGCGATGACCGGCGACGGCACCAACGACGCACCCGCACTGGCCCAGGCGGACGTCGGCGTGGCCATGAACACCGGCACCTCGGCCGCCAAGGAGGCCGGGAACATGGTGGACCTGGACTCCAACCCGACCAAGCTCATCGAGATCGTCGAGATCGGCAAGCAACTCCTCATCACCCGGGGAGCGCTGACCACCTTCTCCATCGCCAACGACGTCGCGAAGTACTTCGCGATCATCCCGGCGATGTTCGCGGTGGCCTACCCGGGCCTGGACACCCTCAACATCATGCGGCTGTCTAGCCCCAACTCCGCGATCCTCTCGGCGATCATCTTCAACGCACTGATCATCGTCGCGCTGGTACCGCTCGCCCTCAAGGGCGTGCAGTACCGCCCCGTGAGCGCCGACAAGATGCTGCGACGCAACCTGGCGGTCTACGGACTCGGTGGCCTGATCGCGCCCTTCATCGGCATCAAGCTCATCGACCTGCTGCTCTCTCTCCTCCCCGGAATCGGGTGACCGCCGTGAACAACTCCGTACGCAACACCGCCCGGTTGATCGGGGCGGGCCTGCGCGCCCTGCTCGTACTGACCGTGGTCTGCGGCGTCCTCTACCCGCTGCTGGTCACCGGGGTGGCCCAGGCGGCGTTCCCCCACAAGGCCAACGGTTCCGAGGTGAGCCACCAGGGCAAGGCCGTCGGCTCCTCGCTCATCGGGCAGCGCTACGACAAGGGCACGGACAAGGCCGGCAATCCGGTCCCCGACCTGCGGTACTTCCAGCCGCGCCCCTCGGCGGGACTGGGCAGCAACAAGACCAACGGCGTCAACACCCAGTACGACCTCCAGGTCTCCGGCGCCTCCAACCTGGGCGCCACCAACACCGACCTCATCAAGGCGGTGAAGGAACGCAAGCACTGGGTCTCCGCCACCTACGGAGTCCCCGAGTCGAAGGTCCCGGCGGACGCCGTCACCTCCTCCGGCTCCGGCCTCGACCCGGACATCTCCCCGGCCTACGCCGCACTGCAGGCCGCCACGGTCGCCCGGCGGAACCACCTCCCCGCCGGCACCGTGGACAAGCTGGTCAAGGAACACACCGACGGGCGCACCCTCGGCTTCCTGGGCGAGCCGCGGGTGAACGTCCTGGAGCTGAACGTGGCGCTGAGGGAGCTGGTGGAGGGGGCGGGGAAGGGGTGAGTGGGGGCCGTCGGGCGCGATGACCGTGAGTGGGTCATCGTGAGTGGGGCATCGTGTGCGGTCGGCTGAGTTGGGTTGTGTGGTGTGGTGCGGCGTGGTGGCGCCGGGCGGGTGGCTCGGGGCTGGTGCGGGCACGACGGGCGGCTCTGGGAGGTGGTTCCGGGGCCGCTTGGTCGTTTTTGGGTGGGGGATGGGGTGTGCTGCGGTGGGGGAGGGGCCCGCGGTCGATTGGCTCCGCTGTGGCGGGTGACGGTGAGCTGAACTGAGCCGGGCCGGTTCCGGGTGGGCCGGAGTGTGCGGCGGAGCCGGTCCGAGAGTTATCCACAGGCGTTGCTTGCCGGAGCGCGCCGTACGCATACTGACGCAACCGGCAGGCAGTCCGAGGCCGATGAGCGGGGACGGCCAACGTGGGTGCGGGTGAGGCCGGTTGGCGGCAGGTCGTGTGTGCAGCAGTGGCCGGGTCGGTGCCGGAAGCGGTGCGTGAGCGGAATGGGGGAGCGGGGCATGAACGGCGGGGGAAGCGTGTCGGGCGGGAACGGGCGTAGGGGCAGGGCGCGGAGCAAGGCGTCCGAGGCGCGCGAGGCACCGGCGGAGGGGGTGAGCGCGGGGGTGGCCGATCCCGGGGCGGTGGCGGTCGGGGCCATGGTCGTCGTCGAGGATCTGCACCGCAGCCACGGTTCCGGCGCCGGCGCCGTACACGCCTTACGTGGGGTGTCCTGCAGCGTCCCGCGCGGCGAACTGGTCGCCCTGCGCGGCCGTTCCGGATCGGGCAAGACCACTCTGCTCAACCTCATCGGCGGCCTGGACACCCCCGACTCGGGGCGGATCACCGTGGACGGGACGGCGCTGGCCGACCTCGGCGAGAGCGGGCTGCTGGCGATGCGCCGTGACCGCATCGGGTTCGTCTTCCAGTCGTTCGGGCTCATACCGATACTCAGCGCCGCGGAGAACGTCGGGGTGCCGCTGCGGCTGCGCAAGGTCCCACCGCGTGAGCGTGAGGAGCGTGTCGCGCTCCTGCTGTCCTTGGTGGGCCTGGCCGACCACGCCGCGCAGCGGCCCGGTGAACTCTCCGGCGGTCAGCAGCAGCGTGTGGCCATCGCCCGTGCACTCGCCAACCGGCCCGCGCTGCTCATAGCCGACGAGCCGACCGGACAACTGGACGCCGAGACCGGCATGGAGGTGATGGACCTGCTGCGGGCCGTCGTCCGCAGCGAGGGTGTGACGGCCCTGGTGGCCACCCACGACGCCAACCTCCTGGGCCTGGCCGACCGCGTCCTGGAGCTGAGCGACGGCGTGATCACGGAGGTGAGCACGGGGGCGGGGGGAGGGTGAGGGGCGGGGGGAGGGGAGGGAGGGGGAGGGCCCCCACCAGGGAGGCCCTCCAGAAGGGACATCCCACCTGCCCGCCCTCAGGCTCTCCCTGCCCACCCGCAGGCCTCGATCCCTCGCCCGCCCCCCTCGCCCCTCCTGGGCACCCTCCGACCGTCCCCCCGCATCACCACACGTCGCCGTCGCGCCAGTCGCAGGTGAGGTCGGTGTCGAGGTCGAGTGGGGTGGTCGCGGCGGGCAGGACGTAGATGCAGCCGTCCTCGTCGTCGGTGCGCTGGACGCCGTCCGGGGTGAGTGCCCAGGAGCGGCCGCGCCACCGTTGCCAGCCACGGGCCGCGTAGAAGGCAGCGGCCTCGTCGGCGGCGCCGAGCGCGCCGAGGTCGTAGCCGCTGTGCACCACTCGCTCCAGGGCCTCCATCAGGGCGGCGCCGTGCCCGCGGCCGCGCCGGTCCGCGCGTACGCCCACGCCCTCCACGTAGCCGCAGCGCAGCGCCCGGCCGCCGTGCAGCAGGCGTCGCTGGACGACGCTGGCATGCCCGATCAGTTCGCCGTCCTCGTGGATCAGGGCGTGCAGCCCGCCGAGTGCGTGCTCCCAGTCCTCCGCGGTCATGTCGTCGAAGACGTCGTAGAGGAGGGCGCGGGCCGCCTTGAGGGTGGTGGCGTCCAGGTCGGCGGTGTGGGCGATGCGTACGTCGATGCGGGGCGTCGTCAGATGTGCCTCGGTCATGTAGGGCATCGTCGCAGTCGGCCGGTGGCCGGGCGACAGCATTTTCTTGCCGTGGCTCACCCCTCATCTCCCTCCGGCCGCTCGGCGTCAGTGATGCGTCAGAGAAAGCGTCTTGGGCTGGTGGGACACCGCCCCGGCCGGTGTCATGGAGGCATGACCGGGCGCTCTGCGCCGCCGGGGCGGCCGCCGTACCGCAGTGCGTGGTGTACGCCGACCGGGTCCGGCTTCTGCCGGACGTCACAGCGGGCGCCGCGTACCTCTTCGCGCGGCGCCCGCCCGCATGTGTCCGTACGGGCCGCGCCCCGACCGAAGCAGCCACCCGGCCGGACCGAAGCGGCTTCCCGACCGTCGGCTCCACCGACACCGCACCCGCCAGCTGCCCCCTGACCCGCACCTTTCCCGTCCCGCGCCTCCCGACCACCACGACCACCACGACCACCACGACCACCACCAACTAACGCACACCCCCTCCCCACACGACAGCCGCCACCCAACCGGCCCCCGCACCCACCCGCCGTCCCCCATCCACCACCCCACCCACGCCCCCCACACCCACCCCAAAGCCCCCCAGGAGACAAGGCCCCACACCCCCATGCCCCCACCCGCCCCGCAGCTCCCCGCCCCCACATCATGGTCGCGTCAAGACCAGGCCCGAAGTCGCCAAGTGCACCTTTTGTCGCCTTGTTCGGTCGGTAGGGTCGCAGCAGGTTCAGCCCGGTGGGGGCGGCCTTCACGTAAGACAATGGGGCCATGGCACGCGGCAAGCTTCGGATATATCTCGGCGCGGCACCGGGCGTCGGCAAGACGTACGCGATGCTGTCCGAGGCGCACCGGCGCGTGGAGCGGGGGACGGACGCCGTCGTGGCGTTCGTCGAGCACCACGGCAGGCCTCGTACGGAGGTCATGCTGCACGGGCTGGAGCAGATCCAGCGCCGGGAGCTGGAGTACCGCGGCACGGTCTTCACCGAAATGGACGTGGACGCGGTCCTGGAGCGCGGGCCGGCCGTGGCGCTGGTCGACGAGCTGGCGCACACCAATGTCCCCGGTTCCCGCAACGCCAAGCGCTGGCAGGACATCGAGGAGCTGCTGGAAGCCGGCATCCACGTGATCTCGACGGTGAACATCCAGCATCTGGAGTCGCTCGGCGACGTCGTCGAGTCCATAACCGGTGTGCGGCAGCGGGAGACCGTGCCGGACGAGATCGTCCGCCGGGCCGACCAGATCGAGCTTGTCGACATGTCGCCCCAGGCGATCCGCCGTCGTATGGCGCACGGCAACATCTACCAGCCCGACAAGGTGGACGCCGCCCTCTCCAACTACTTCCGGCCGGGCAACCTCACGGCGCTGCGCGAGCTGGCGCTGCTGTGGGTCGCCGACCGGGTGGACGAGTATCTGCAGGAGTACCGCGCGGAGCATTCGATCCGCTCCACCTGGCAGGCGCGTGAGCGCATCGTCGTCGGACTGACCGGCGGTCCTGAGGGGCGCACGCTGATCCGCCGCGCGGCCCGGGTGGCGGCCAAGGGCTCGGGCAGTGAGGTGCTCGCCGTCTACATAGCGCGCAGCGATGGGCTGACCTCGGCCTCGCCCAAGGAACTCGCCGTCCAGCGCACCCTGGTGGAGGACCTCGGCGGGACGTTTCACCACGTCATCGGCGATGACATACCGAGCGCGCTGCTGGAGTTCGCACGGGGCGTCAACGCCACCCAGATCGTGCTGGGTTCGAGTCGCCGCAAGGCCTGGCAGTACGTCTTCGGGCCGGGGGTGGGCGCGACGGTCGCCCGCGACTCCGGGCCGGACCTCGACGTGCACATCGTCACCCACGACGAGGTCGCCAAGGGCCGGGGGCTGCCGGTGGCGCGCGGTGCGCGGCTGGGGCGGACCCGGATCGTCTCCGGCTGGCTCGTCGGTGTCGTCGGCCCCGTGCTGCTCTCGCTGCTGCTGACCGGCATCGGGAACGGTCCCGGTCTGGCCAACGACGTGCTGCTCTTCCTCTTCCTGACGGTCCTCGCCGCGCTGCTCGGCGGGCAGCTGCCGGCGCTGGCGTCGGCCGCGGTCGGCTCGCTGCTGCTGAACTTCTACTTCACCCCGCCCACCCACACCCTCACGGTCAGTGACCCCAAGAATCTCGTCGCCATCGTGATCTTCTTCGCGGTGGCCGTCTCGGTCGCCTCCGTGGTGGACCTCGCGGCCCGCCGCACCCACCAGGCCGCCAGGCTGCGCGCCGAGTCGGAGATCCTGTCCTTCCTCGCGGGCAGTGTGCTGCGCGGGGAGACGACGCTGGACGCCCTGCTGGAGCGGGTGCGCGAGACCTTCGGGATGGAGACCGTGGTGCTGCTGGAGCGGGCCGGTGACGTCGAGCCGTGGACCTGCGCGGGCCGGGCCGGCACCGATCACGGCACGCCGCTGCGGCGCCCCGAGGACGCCGATGTCGACATGCCGGTGGGCGACCACATGGCGCTGGCGCTGACCGGCCGGGTGCTGCCCGCCGAGGACCGCCGGGTGCTGGCCGCGTTCGCCGCCCAGGCCGCCGTCGTCCTGGACCGGCAGCGGCTGGTGGGCGAGGCGGAGCGGGCCCGGGAGCTGGCCGAGGGCAACCGCATCAGGACGGCGCTGCTGGCCGCCGTCAGCCACGACCTGCGGACCCCGCTGGCGGGCATCAAGGCCTCCGTGACCTCCCTGCGCTCCGACGACGTCGCCTGGTCCCAGGAGGACGAGGCGGAGCTGCTGGCGGGCATCGAGGCGGGCGCCGACCGGCTGGATCATCTCGTCGGCAATCTGCTGGACATGTCCCGGCTGCAGACCGGCACGGTCACCCCGCTGATCCGGGAGATCGACCTCGACGAGGTGGTGCCGATGGCGCTCGGCGGCGTGCCGGAGGGCAGCGTCACCCTCGACATCCCCGAGGAGCTGCCGATCGTCGCCGTCGATCCGGGACTGCTGGAACGCGCGGTCGCCAACCTCGTCGAGAACGCCGTGAAGTACAGCCCGGACGGGACGGCGGTGCTGGTCTCGGCGAGTGCGCTCGGTGATCGGGTGGAGCTGCGGATCGCCGACCGCGGCCCGGGGGTGCCGGACAGCGCCAAGGACCGGATCTTCGAGCCCTTCCAGCGCTACGGAGATGCTCCGCGCGGTGCCGGGGTGGGCCTGGGGCTGGCGGTGGCGCGCGGTTTCGCGGAGGCGATGGGCGGCACGCTCGCCGCCGAGGACACCCCGGGCGGCGGGATGACCATGGTCCTGACGCTCCGGGCCGCGCCCGGCCGGCCGCCCGCCCGGCCCGGTCTTCCGGCACAGGCCACCACATGAGCCGGGCCGCACGGACCCCCCTCATCCCACGCCCGGCGGGCCCGGCCCGGCGGGAGACGACACCGCGAGGAGAACGCCAGTGAACCGGGTGCTTGTGGTCGATGACGAGCCGCAGATCGTGCGTGCCCTCGTGATCAACCTGAAGGCGCGCAAGTACGAGGTGGACGCCGCCCCCGACGGGGCCACCGCCCTCAAACTCGCCGCCGCCCGCCACCCCGATGTCATCGTCCTGGACCTCGGCCTGCCCGACATGGACGGGGTCGAGGTGATCAAGGGGCTGCGGGGCTGGACGCGGGTGCCGATCCTGGTGCTCTCCGCCCGGCAGACCTCCGACGAGAAGGTGGAGGCGCTGGACGCCGGTGCGGACGACTACGTCACCAAGCCGTTCGGCATGGACGAGCTGCTGGCCCGATTGCGGGCGGCGGTGCGCCGGGCCGAGCCGACCGGACCGGCGGACGACGCGGTGATCGTGGAGACGGAAGGTTTCTCCGTCGATCTCGCCGCGAAGAAGGTCAACCGCGGTGGCCGGGACATCCGGCTGACCCCCACCGAGTGGCACCTGCTGGAGGTCCTGGTCCGCAACGCGGGCCGGCTGGTCAGCCAGAAGCAGCTGCTCCAGGAGGTCTGGGGCCCGTCGTACGGCACCGAGACCAACTACCTTCGGGTGTACATGGCGCAGCTCCGCCGCAAGCTGGAGAGCGACCCCTCACATCCGAAGCACTTCATCACGGAGCCGGGGATGGGCTACCGCTTCGAGCAGTAGCGCCCCGGCGGCCGGAAGCGGCTTTGTGAGCCGGGTACGAACTCCGTGTGCGGGCCGTGATCCCGGGCCCCGGCCACCGGTACGCTGGGCTCATGAGTGCTGGGACCCGATCCGAGAAGCCGGCCGGTCGATTCCGCCGGCTGCTCGACAGGCTGTCCTCCTCCGAGGAGGAGTTGCAGTCCGCCGAGCTGCAACAGGACGCGCAGGACGCGGGATGCACCCGTATCTGCGACTGTGACGACCGGCAGATAGTGAAGGTCACCGGCACCCTGCGGCATGTCACGCTGCGGCCCCGCGCCGGTGTGCCCGCGCTGGAGGCGGAGCTGTTCGACGGCTCCGCCGCCCTCGACGTGGTGTGGCTCGGACGCCGCTCCATCGCGGGGATAGAGCCGGGCCGCAAGCTCATCGCCTCGGGCCGGGTCTCCCTGAGCCACGGACGCCGGGTGCTCTTCAATCCGAAGTACGAACTCCGACCGCTCGGACAGGAGTAGCCGGTGACGTCTTACGACCGACCGACGACTGACGCGCAGGCCGATCACGACGCCTCCGCAGGCCCCCCACCCGCCTCGCCCGCCCCGGGCGCCGACCCCGCCGCCGACGGCAGGCAGGTGACCGAGGCGGCGCTGTTCGAGGCGTTCGGCGGGGTACGGGGCATGGTGGAGACCGTCGTCCCCGGCCTGCTGTTCGTGACGATCTTCACGATCAACAAGGACCTGCACGTCTCGGCGATCGCCGCGCTGGCCGTCTCGCTGGTGCTGGGCATCCTCCGGCTGGTCCGCAGGGACACCGTCAAGCACGCCTTCAGCGGCGTCTTCGGGGTGGCCTTCGGCGTGGTCTTCGCGATGATGACCGGCAACGCCAAGGACTTCTATCTGCCGGGCATGCTCTACACCCTCGGGCTGGCCTTCGCCTACATCCTCACCACGCTCGCGGGCGTCCCGCTGATCGGGCTGATCCTGGGGCCGGTGTTCAAGGAGAACCTCTCCTGGCGCACCCGCAACCCGGGCCGGAAGAAGGCGTACGCGAAGGCCAGCTGGGCCTGGGGGCTGATCCTGCTCGCCAAGTGCGCGATCCTCTTCCCGCTGTACTGGTGGGCGGACACCACCCAGCTCGGCTGGGTGCTGATCGCCCTGAAGATCCCGCCGTTCCTGCTCGCCGTCTATCTCACCTGGGTCTTCCTGGCGAAGGCACCGGCGCCGATCGACGTCTCCGCGGAGATGGAGGCGAAGGAGAAGGCCGAGCAGGAGGCCGAGGAGCGGCGCCGCGGTGAGCGCGAGACGCTCGACGGGGCCGCCGCCGGACTCACCCCGGACCTGACGGCCGGGAGCGCGCAGGCCGCCACCGAGCTTCCCCGCGGGGGACCGCGCCACCGCCGCTGACGGGACGCCTCCGCACACACGCCAGGGGCCCGGGAACCGATCGGTTCCCGGGCCCCTGGCGTCGTTCCACCGTGGTGCGCCCTGATCGAGGTCCTGCTGCTGGGCCGGCACCTGCCTCATGAGCATGTCGTCGCCGGCCTCGCCGCTGCCCTGCGGGCTGGGGCCCTGACAGC
>NZ_JBICVV010000045.1:0-21714 GCF_043199295.1 Streptomyces sp. NPDC048612 | reverse complement strand
CGATCGCAACGCCGCCTCCGTGCCACCGGAGAGCACCCACGGCACCGGCACACCATCCACCACAGCGCCAGCCGCCGCCTCGTCCGCAGACGCCTCCTCCACGATCACATGGGCGTTCGTCCCGCTGATGCCGAACGACGAGATGCCCGCGCGGCGCGGTTCGTCGCCCGCCGGCCAGGGGCGGGCCTCGGTCAGAAGTTCCACCGCGCCCGCCGACCAATCCACGTGCGGGGACGGCTCGTCCACGTGCAGGGTCTTCGGAAGGACCCCGTGGCGCATCGCCTCGATCATCTTGATGACGCCCGCGACACCGGCGGCGGCCTGCGTGTGACCGATGTTCGACTTGATGGAGCCCAGCCACACCGGACGGTTCGCGTCACGGTCCCGCCCGTACGTGGCGAGCAGCGCCTGCGCCTCGATCGGGTCGCCCAGCTTCGTACCCGTACCGTGCGCCTCCACCGCGTCGACCTGGGCGGCCGTGAGTCCGGCGCTGAGCAGGGCCTGGCGGATAACGCGGCGCTGGGAGGGGCCGTTGGGGGCGGTCAGGCCGTTGGAGGCACCGTCCTGGTTGACGGCGCTGCCCCGCAGGAGGGCAAGGATCTTGTGTCCGTTGCGGCGCGCGTCCGAGAGGCGCTCCAGGGCGAGGACACCGACGCCTTCGCCCCAGCCGGTGCCGTCGGCCGCGCCGGCGAAGGCCTTGCAGCGGCCGTCCGCCGCCAGGCCCCGCTGGCGACTGAACTCGACGTACAGGGAAGGCGTCGACATGAGGGTCACGCCGCCGGCCAGCGCGAGCGAGCACTCGCCCTGGCGCAGCGACTGCGCGGCCAGGTGCATGGCCACGAGCGAGGACGAGCAGGCCGTGTCGATCGTCACGGCGGGGCCTTCGAGCCCCAGGGCGTAGGCGACGCGGCCGGTGAGCGTGCTGGCGGCGTTGCCGGTGCCGATGTAGCCCTCGATGCCGTCGCCGGCGCCGATCAGCAGGGACGGGTAGTCCTGGCCGTTCGTGCCGGCGAAGATGCCGACCTCGGTGCCGTGCAGCGAGGACGGGTCGATGCCGGCCCGCTCGATGGCCTCCCAGGATGCCTCGAGCAGCAGCCGCTGCTGCGGGTCCATCGCCAGGGCCTCGCGCGGCGAGATCCCGAAGAACTCCGCGTCGAAGTCCGCGATGCCGTCGACGAAGGCGCCTTGGCGGACGTAGCTGGTGCCCGTGCTGTCCGGGTCCGGGTCGTAGAGGGCCTCGACGTCCCAGCCGCGGTCGGCGGGGATGTCACCGACCGCGTCCCGGCCCTCCGCCAGCATCTCCCACAGTTGCTCGGGCGTGCCCGCGCCGCCGGGGAATCGGCAGCTCATCGCCACGATCGCGACGGGCTCGTGCTGCCCGGACTCGGCCTCGCGCAGACGCTGCTTGGTCTGCTGGAGGTCTGCGGTGACACGCTTGAGGTAGTCGAGGAGCTTGTCCTGGTCAGTCACGTGAACTCGCCCGTCTTCTCGGCTGGGGCTGGTGCTTGGGCTGGGGCTGGTGCCGGGGCCGGCTGCTCATCTGGCTCGTCACATCCCGAGCTCTCGGTCGATGAGGTCGAACATCTCGTCAGCCGAGGCGGACACCAATGCGTCCGCCGTCTCCTCGGCGGTCCGCGGTGCGCCGTCCCACTTGGACAGCAGCGTCTGCAGGCGCTGTACGACACGGCTGCGGGTCGTCTCGTCGGGCTCGCCGAGCCCCGACAGGGCGGCGTCGAGCCGGTCGATCTCGTCCAGCGGCGAGCGTTCCTTGGACGCCGCGTCGCCGATGAGTTCGCCGCGCAGGTGCTCCGCGAGCGCCGCCGGGGACGGGTGGTCGAAGACCAGGGTCGCCGGGAAGCGCCTGCCGGTGACTGTGCCGAGCCGATTGCGCAGCTCGACCGCGGTGACGGAGTCGAAGCCGATCTCGCGGAAGGCTCGGCGTTCGCCCACATCCTGCGGATCCTGATAGCCGAGCACAGACGCGACGTGCGTACGAACCAGGTCGAGCAGTGCCTTCTGCTGCTCGTCAGGGGCCAGCTCCACGAGCCGCGCCACCAGCGACGTGCCGGAGGTGTCTGCTTCGGCCCCGGCCGTCGGCGCGGCTTGGGCGGACATGTTCGCCGCCGCGTGCCGGGCCTCGGGGACCAAGGAGACGAACGGGCTGGGCCGGGTCGCCGTGAACGCGGTGTAGAAGCGGCTCCAGTCGATGTCCGCGACCGTTGTGTACGGCTCGCCGTCGTCGATCGCGCGATAGAGCGCCTCGGTGGCCGAATCCGGGTCCATGCTCGCCACGCCGTGGCGCCGGGCGACCTCGCCGACCGCGCCGTCCGCCATGCCGTCGCCGCCCCACGGGCCCCAGGCCACCGAGGTGGCGGGCAGTCCCTGGGCCCGGCGCTGCTGGGCGAGCGCATCGAGGAAGGCGTTCCCCGGCGCGTAGTTGCCCTGACCGGGCGTGCCGAAGGTGCCGGCGAAGGACGAGAAGAGGACGAACGCGGAGAGTTCGCGGTCGCGGGTCAGCTCATGCAGGTGCAGCGCGCCGTCGACCTTGGGTCCGGCCGCGCGGTCGATGCGCTTCGGGTCCAGTGTGTCCACGACGCCGTCGTCGAGCACGGCAGCCGTGTGCACCACCGCGGTGAGCGGGGCGTCGTCGGGTACGGACGCGAGCAGCGCCTCGGTCTGCGCGCGGGAGGTCAGGTCGCAGGCGACGACGGTGACCCGGGCGCCCAGGCCGGTGAGTTCGGCCGTCAGTTCGGCGGCGTCCGGTGCGTCCGGGCCGCGGCGGCTGGCCAGCAGTAGGTGCGGCGCACCGTTGCGGGCGAGCCGGCGGGCCACGTGGGCGCCGAGTGCTCCCGTACCGCCCGTGATCAGGACCGTGCCGGACGGCTGCCAGGCGTGCTCACCGTCCTGGCCGGCGGACGGCTCCGTCCGCAGCAGCCTGCGGCCGAGGATCCCGGCCGGGCGCAGGGCCGCCTGGTCCTCTCCCGCCGCGCCGGACAGCAGCGCACGGAGCCGGTCGGCCGCCCGTTCGTCCCATGTGTCGGGCAGGTCGACGAGACCGCCCCAGATCTCCGGGTGTTCCAGGGCGACGACCCTGCCGAGGCCCCAGACCATGGCCTGTTCGGGCGCCTCGACCGTGTCCGTCTGCGCCGCTTGGACGGCGGAGCGCGTCGCGCACCACAGGGGCGTCTCGAACGCGAGGTCGCCGAGGGCCTGTACGAGGGCTGCGGTGCGACTCAGTCCGAGGCGCGCGGAGGTGAACTCCTGATGCGTGCCCGGGGCGAGGGCCAGCAGCGAGAGGACACCGGCCGCCGTCTCCGTACCGATGACGTCCCTGACGCGCTCGGCGATCGCCCCGCGGTCCTGGTCGTCGGTGCCGAGGATCACCGTGCGTACGTCCGCCCCGCCCTGCCGCAGGGCCTCCGCAGAGGCGTCCACGTGGCCGGCAGCACGGTCGGGGAGGCCGTCGGGCACGACGAGCAGCCAGGTGCCGGTGAGCGGTACGGCCTCGGGGTCGGCCACCCGGTGCCAGGCCACGCGGTACGTCCACTGGTCGACGGCCGAGCTGCGCTGCCGGCGACGGCGCCAGGCGGAAAGCGCCGGCAGGACGGCCTGCATGGGTGCGTCCGGGGCGACGTCCAGTTCTCCGGCGAGCGCGGTGAAGTCGTCGCGCTCGACGGTCTCCCAGAAGGCGGCCTCCACGGATCCGAGCACGCCATCGGCCGCGTCGGCGGGGGCGCCGGGGTTGGTGTCCTCCAGCCAGTAGTGCTGGTGTTGGAAGGCGTAGGTGGGCAGGTCGACGCGGTGGGCGCCGGGCGGGAAGACCTTGGACCAGTCCGGTGTGACGCCGTGGACGTGCAGTTCGGCCAGGGAGGTCAGGAGACGGTCGAGGTCCCCGTCGCTACGGCGCAGCGAACCGACCGTGATGGCTGGGGAGCCGACGTCTTCGATGGTCTCCTGGATGCCGATACTGACGACGGGGTGCGGGCTGGACTCGACGAACACGCCATGGCCATCGGCCAGGAGGTTCCTCGTCGCGGTCTCGAATTCCACCGTCTGACGCAGGTTCGTGTACCAGTACTCGGCGTCGAAGGCGGAACCGTCCTCGACCTGGCCGGTCACGGTCGAGTAGACGGGTATCTCACCCGCTTGCGGGCGGATCGGCGACAGTACGTCCAGGATTTCATCCCGCAGTCGTTCCACATGCGCGGAGTGGGACGCGTAGTCGACCGCGATACGTCGCGCCCGTACATCCGTCTCGGACCAGCGGGCAAGGAGTTCGTCCAGACCGTCCACATCACCGGAGATCACCACGGAGTTCGGCCCATTGACAGCCGCGACCGAGACCCGGCCCTCAAAACCGGACAACTCCTCACGGACACGATCAACAGGAAGCGGCACAGAAACCATGCCACCCCGCCCCGCCAGCGCCACGATCGAGCGCGACCGGAGCGCCACCACACGCGCCGCATCCTCCAACGACAAAGCACCCGCCACACACGCAGCCGCGATCTCACCCTGCGAGTGACCCATCACCGCCGACGGACGAACACCCCAGTCCCGCCACACCGCCGCCAAAGACACCATCACCGCAAACAGCAACGGCTGAACCACATCCACCCGCTCAACATCCACCCGGCCATGAAGAGCGTCCTCAAACGACCAATCCGTAAACGCAGCCAGAGCCTCACCACACTCAGCCATCCGCGCCGCGAACACCGGCGAAGACTCCATCAACTCCAACGCCATGCCCTGCCACTGCGAACCCTGACCCGGGAACACAAAAACCACCCGACCCGCATCCGAGGCAACACCCTCAACCACACCAGCCGCACCACGACCCTCAACAACAGCCTCAAGCCCCACCACCAGCTCATCCCGCGACGCACCCACCACCACAGCCCGATGCTCCAACTGCGCCCGCGACGTCACCAACGAGAAACCCACATCCGCCGGCGACTCATCCACGGCCGCAGTCAGCAGCCGCGCCGCCTGCCCCCGCAACGCCGCCTCCGACCGACCCGACAGCACCCACGGAACAGTGCTCTCGTCTTCGAGCTGATCCGACTCCGGTTCGGGCGTTGGTCCCTGCTCCAGGATCACGTGCGCGTTCGTCCCGCTGATGCCGAACGACGACACACCCGCCCGCAGCGGCTTCTCGGCGCGCGGCCATGCGACCGGCTCCGTCAGCAGTCGCACCGCGCCCTCGGTCCAGTCGACGTGCGGGGTCGGCTCGTCCACGTGCAGGGTCTTGGGAAGGACCCCGTGCTGGAGCGCGAGCACCGTCTTCATGACGCCGGCGACACCGGCGGCCGACTGGGTGTGGCCGATGTTCGACTTGATGGAGCCCAGCCAGAGCGGACGGTCCGCGTCACGGTCCTTGCCGTACGTCGCGAGCAGCGCCTGCGCCTCGATCGGGTCACCCAGCTTCGTACCCGTGCCGTGCGCCTCCACCACGTCCACATCCGACGCCGACAGACCGGCGTTCGCGAGCGCGGCGCGGATCACGCGCTGCTGGGCCGGCCCGTTGGGGGCCGTGAGTCCGTTGGAGGCGCCGTCCTGGTTCGTCGCCGAACCGCGGACGACCGCGAGGACGGGATGCCCGTTGCGCTCGGCGTCCGACAGGCGCTCGACAAGCAGCATGCCCACGCCCTCGCCCCAGCCCGTGCCGTCCGCCGCGCCCGCGAAGGCCTTGCAGCGGCCGTCGGAGGCGAGGCCGCCCTGGCGGCTGAACTCGGTGAAGGCGCCCGGTGTCGCCATGACGGTGACGCCGCCGGCGAGCGCCATGTCGCACTCGCCCTGGCGCAGTGATTGCGCCGCCAGGTGCAGGGCCACGAGCGACGACGAACACGCCGTGTCGATCGTCACGGCCGGGCCTTCCAGGCCGAAGGCGTACGAGACGCGGCCCGAGGCCACGCTCGTGGCGTTGCCGGTGAGGAGGTGTCCGGCCACGCCGTCGGGCAGCGAGCGCAGTCCTGCCCCGTAGTTGGAGCCGGCCGCGCCGACGAAGACGCCGGCCGCTCTGCCGCGCAGGGTGGTCGGATCGATGCCCGCGCGCTCGACGGCCTCCCAGGACGTTTCGAGCAGCAGCCGCTGCTGCGGGTCCATCGCCAGGGCCTCGCGCGGCGAGATGTTGAAGAACACCGGGTCGAACTCCCCTGCGCCCTGGACGAAGCCGCCCTCCTGGGTGTCGGAGGCGCTGCCGTGGAGGGCGGCGAGGTCCCAGCCGCGGTCGGCGGGGAAGGCAGTGATGCCGTCGGCGCCCGCGGCGAGCAGGGCCCACAGGTCCTCGGGAGTGTTGACGCCGCCCGGGAAGCGGCAGGCCATGCCGACGATCGCGAGGGGCTCGTCGGCGGCCGCGGCGGTGCGCACCGGGGCGGCGGTGGCCGTCTCGGTGTCCCGGGTCTCGACGAGTTCGGTGTGCAGGTGCTCGACGAGAGCCTGCGGGGTGGGATGGTCGAAGACGAGCGTGGCGGGCAGTCGGCAGCCGCACTCGGCGGTGAGCCGGTTGCGCAGTTCGACGGCGGTCAGCGAGTCGAAGCCGAGGTCCTTGAACGCGCGCCGGGGTTCGATGGTCTCGGGCCCGTCGAGACCGAGGACGGCCGCGACGTGGCCGCGTACCAGGTCGAGCAGGAGCCGGTCGCGGTCCTGCGGCGGCGTGGCGTTGAGGCGCCGGGCGAAGGAGGCCGTGTCGGTGCCGCCCGCGTTCCGCGCGGCGGCGCGCCGGACGGGGGCGCGGACGAGGCCGCGCAGCAGTGGCGGGACCGTCTCCGGGTGGGCGCGCAGGGCCGCGAGGTCGGTCTTCACCGGGACGAGGTCGGCGTCGTCGAGGGTTCCGGCCCGGTCGAAGAGGGCCATGCCCTCCTCGGGGGTCAGGGCGCCGACGCCGGCCCGGTCGATGCGGGAGCGGTCGCTGCGGCCGAGGTCCGCCGCCATGGAGTCGGCGTCTTCCCACAGGCCCCAGGCCAGGGAGGTGGCGGGCAGGCCGAGTGCGCGGCGGTGGCGGGCGAAGGCATCCAGGAAGGAGTTGGCGGCCGCGTAGTTGGCCTGGCCCGCGCCGCCGAAGACGGCTGCCGCGGAGGAGAACACGGTGAACTCGGCGAGGTCCAGGTGCCGGGTCAGTTCGTGCAGGTGCAGTACGGCGTCGGCCTTGGGCGCCATGACGCGGTCGACGCGGTCGGCGTCCAGGGCGGTCACGACGCCGTCGTCGAGGATGCCCGCGACATGGACGACCGCGGTCAGCGGGTGCGCGTCGGGGACGGTGGCGAGGAGTGCGGCGACGGCGTCGCGGTCGGCGAGGTCGCAGGCGGCCGTGCGGGCCTTGGCGCCCGACTCGGCCAGTTCCGCGACCAGTTCGGCCGCGCCGGGTGCGTCGGGGCCGCGCCGGCCGGCGAGCAGCAGGTGGCGTACGCCGTGCTCGGTGACGAGGTGGCGGGCGACGCGCCGGCCGAGGGCTCCGGTGGCGCCGGTGACCAGGACGGTGCCGTCGGGGTCGCGGGCGGGCGGAACGGTCAGGACGACCTTGCCGGTGTGCCGGGCCTGGCTGACGTACCGGAAGGCCTCGGGGGCGCGTCGCACGTCCCAGGTGGTCAGCGGCAGCGGGTGGACGGCGCCCTGCTCGAACAGGTCCATGAGGTCGGCGAGCATGGCGCCGATACGGTCGAGGCCGGCGTCCATGAGGTCGAACGCCCGGTAGTGGACGCCCTCGTGGGCGGTGGCGACCTCGTCGGTGTCGCGTACGTCGGTCTTGCCCATCTCCAGGAAGCGGCCACCGCGTGGCAGCAGTCTCAGGGAGGCGTCGACGTACTCGTGGGCCAGGGAGTTGAGCACGACGTCCACCCCGCGCCCGCCGGAGGCGTACGCGAAGCGTTCGGCGAACAGGGTGTCGCGGGAGGAGGCCAGGTGGTCGTCGGCGACGCCGAGGGCGCGGACCGCGTCCCACTTGGCGTGACCGGCGGTGGCGTACACCTCGGCTCCCCAGTGGCGGGCGAGCTGGACGGCGGCCATGCCGACGCCGCCCGCCGCGGAGTGCACGAGGACCGACTGGCCGGCGCGCAGGTCGCCGAGGTCGGACAGGGCGTAGTAGGCGGTCAGGAAGGTGAGCGGCACGGATGCGGCCTGTGCGAACGACCAGTTGCGCGGCATGCGCACGACGGTGCGCGCGTCAGCGACGGCCAGGGGGCCGAACGCGTCGGAGAACAAGCCGAGCACGCGGTCGCCCACGGCGAGCCCGGTGACGGCCGCGCCCACCTCGGTGACGACACCGGCGCCTTCGCTGCCGAGTTGGGCCCGCGTCGGATACATGCCGAGGGCCATCAGGACGTCGCGGAAGTTGAGGCCTGCGGCGCGCACGGCGATGCGGACCTCATTGTCGGCGAGCGGCCGCAGCGCGCGTTCGGCGGGGACGGCCTTCAGGTCGTCCAGGGTGCCGCCCTCCTCGATGTCGACGTGCCACGCGTGGTGGCCCGTCGGTGGTACGAGGGCGGGGCCGTCCAAGGCACGGGCGAGGCGGGGCACCTTGACCGTGTCCTCGCGTACGGCGAGCTGGGGCTCGGCCCCGGTGGCGGCCAGGTGCAGTGCGGCGGCGGGCAGTTCGCCGTCGGTGGTGTCGAGGTCGCACACGACCAAGCGGCCGGGGTTCTCGCTCTGTGCGGAGCGCAGCAGGCCCCAGACGGCGGCGCCGGGCAGCATGTCGGCGCCGGGGGCCGCCGAGGTGGCGCCCCGGGTGACGATCAGGAGCCGTGACGCGGCGAACCGTTCGTCGGCGAGCCAGTCCTGGACGGTGCGCAGCGCACGGTGGACGGTCTCGTGGGCCGTCCGAGCGAGCGTGGTGCTGTCGGTGCCGGTGGTGCCGGTGGGTGGGAGCGGTACGACGACGAGCGCGGGCGCCGGGGCGGTTCCCGTATCGACGGCAGCGCCGAGCGCGGCCAGGTCGGGGTGGGCGCCGCCATCGCCGAGCGTGGTGTGGGAGGGCGGTTCGGTGTCCGGGGCCGGGGCCGGGGCAGCCGTCCAGTCGACGCGCAGCAGCCAATCGTGGAGCGGGTCGCGTTCGGCCGGGGCGAGTTGGGCCGTGGACACCGGCCGCAGGGTGAGCGACTCGATGTCGGCGACGGGGGCGCCGGTGCTGTCCGACGCGCGCAGGGTGACTGTGCCGCCGGTGCGGGTCAGGGCGACGCGCAGTGCGGTCGCGCCCGCCGCGTGCAGGGTGACGCCGGCGAACTCGAACGGCAGTCCGCTGGGCGCGTCGTCGTCCGTACCGCAGGCCAGGGCGTGCAGTGCGGCGTCGAGCAGGGCGGGGTGCAGCGTGTAGGCGGCGGCTCGCTCGTCACTGTCGGCGGGCAGCGTCGCCTCGGCGAACAGCTCGTCGCCGCGCCGCCACACGGCGCGCAGGCCCTGGAAGGCCGGGCCGTAGCCGAAGCCGTCCGTGGCGAGAGTGTCGTAGAAGCCCTCCAGTGCGACGGGTTCGGCACCGGCCGGGGGCCACACCGTGTCGTCGGCGGCAGCCGTGTCCGTGGCCGCGGCGGGTGCGAGGAGACCGGTGGCGTGCAGCGTCCACGGTGTCTCGGTGCCGGTGTCGGGCGCGTCGGGCCGGCCGTGCACGGTCAGTGCGCGGCGTCCGGCCTGGTCGGGGGCGTCGAGCGACAGTTGGAGCTGGACGGCGCCGGACGCGGGCAGGACCAGTGGGGCGACGAGTGTGAGTTCCTCGACGTGGGCGCAGTCGGCCTGGTCACCGGCGCGGGCGGCCAGTTCGAGGAAGGCCGTGCCGGGCAGCAGGAGGGCGTCGCCGACGGCGTGGTCGGCGAGCCAGGGGTGCGTGGCGACGGCGAGGCGGGCGGTGAAGAGGTAGGTGTCGGAGTCGGCCAGGCACACCACGGCTTGGAGCAGGGGGTGGCCGGTGGTGCCGAGTCCGGCGGCCGTCACGTCCGCTGTGGCGGTGGCGAGGTTGCGCGGCCAGTAGCGCTTGCGCTGGAAGGCGTACGTGGGAAGGGTGACGGGGCGGGCGGGCCGGCCGCCGAAAACGGCGTTCCAGTCCGGTCCGGCGCCGTGGGCGTCCAGGGTCGCCAGGGCGGTGGCCAGGGCCTCGGTGTCGTCGCGGCCTCGGCGCAGCGCCGCGACGGCGGTGGCGGGTTCCGTCTCGTCCCGGTCGGGGGCGGACTCGGCGCTCAGGCAGTCCTGGGCCATGGCGGTGAGCACGCCGTCGGGGCCGACTTCGAGGAAGTCGGTGGCGCCGGCGGCACGTGCGGTGTGCACCCCGTCGGCGAAGCGGACCGTGCCGCGCACGTGACGCACCCAGTATTCGGCGGTGACCGGTTCGTGCGCCGGCAGCAGCTCACCGGTGACGTCGGAGATCAGCGGAATGGCCGGTGCGTGGTAGGTGAGCTGTTCGGCCACCTCGCGGAAGGCGTCCAGCATGCCGTCCATGTGCGGGGAGTGGAAGGCGTGGCTGACCCGCAGGGCCTTGGTGCGGCGGCCCTGTTCGCGGAAGTGTCCCGCGATTTCGTGGACCGCGGCCTCGTCGCCCGAGATCACGGTGGAGGCGGGCCCGTTGACCGCGGCGACGCACACGTGGTCCTCGCGCCCGGTGAGCAGCGGCAGCACGTCGTCCTCGGGCACGCCAAGCGCGGCCATCGCGCCGCCGCGCGGCAGTTCGGCCATCAGGCGGCCGCGCGCGGCGACCAGGGTGCAGGCGTCGGGCAGGGACAGCACACCGGCGACGTGGGCGGCGGCGAGTTCGCCGATCGAGTGACCGAGCAGCATGTCGGGGACCAGGCCCCACTGCTCGACCAGCCGGTACAGGGCGACTTCGAGGGCGAAGAGGGCGGCCTGGGTGTGCTGGGTCTCGTCGAGCAGCGTCGCCTCGGCGGTGTCCTGCGGGGCGAGCAGCAGGTCGAGTACCGGGCGCTCCAGGAGCGGGTCGAGCACGGTGCGGACCTCGTCGAGTGCGGCGGCGAACCGCGGCTCGCGCCGGTACAGCTCGGCGCCCATGCGCGGCAGCTGGCTGCCCTGTCCGGAGAAGAGGAACGCGAGCCGCGCGTCCTGGCGTGCCCGGCCCTGTACGACGGAGGCGGCGGGCCGGCCCTCGGCGAGGGCCTCCAGGCCGTGCAGCAGCCCGTCGCGGTCGGCGGCGACGATGGCTGCGCGGTGCTCGAAGCGGGCGCGGGTGGCCGCCAGGGCCTGGCTGACGGCGGCCGGGTCGGCGGCCGTGTCGTCGTCGGCGGCGACGAGGGCGTGCAGGCGGGCTGCCTGGGCGCGCAGCGCGTCCTCGGTGCGTGCGGACAGCAGCCACGGCAGCACAGGGGACTGTTCCGGCCCGGTGTCCGGCTGGACGGTGGCGGGGGCAGGGGCGGGCGCCTCTTCGAGGATGAGGTGGGCGTTGGTGCCGCTCACGCCGAAGGAGGAGACGCCGGCCCGGCGGGGCTCGTCGGTAGCGGGCCAGTCGCGCTGCTCGGTCAGCAGGTCCACAGTTCCCGCCGTCCAGTCGACGTGCGGGGTCGGCTCGTCGACGTGCAGGGTCTTGGGCAGCACGCCGTGGCGCATGGCCTCGACCATCTTGATCACGCTCGCCACGCCGGCGGCGGCCTGGGTGTGCCCGATGTTGGACTTGACCGATCCCAGCCACAGCGGCCGGTCCGCGTCGCGGTCCTTGCCGTACGTGGCGAGCAGTGCCTGCGCCTCGATCGGGTCGCCGAGCTTCGTACCCGTGCCGTGCGCCTCGACCGCGTCCACGTCGGACGCTTCCAGGCGTGCGTTGGCCA
This sequence comes from Streptomyces sp. NPDC048612, assembly GCF_043199295.1. NCBI lineage: Bacteria > Bacillati > Actinomycetota > Actinomycetes > Kitasatosporales > Streptomycetaceae > Streptomyces > Streptomyces sp. NPDC048612. Next base: position 9,961 of record NZ_JBICVV010000045.1, on the reverse strand, counting down.
GTGCCTGGCGGATGACGCGCTGCTGTGAGGGGCCGTTGGGTGCGGTGAGGCCGTTGGAGGCGCCGTCCTGGTTGACGGCGCTGCCGCGCAGTACGGCGAGGACCTGGTGGCCGTTGCGCTCAGCGTCGGACAGCCGCTCCAGGACGAGCATGCCCACGCCCTCGCCCCAGCCGGTCCCGTCGGCGGCACCGGCGAACGCCTTCACGCGACCGTCGGAGGCCAGGCCACGCTGCCGGCTGAACTCGATGAACGCGGTCGGCGTGGCCATGATCGTGACACCGCCGGCCAGGGCCATCGAGCATTCGCCCTGGCGCAGCGACTGTGCCGCCCAGTGCAGCGCGACGAGCGACGACGAGCAGGCGGTGTCGACGGTGACGGCCGGGCCCTCGAGCCCGAAGGTGTAGGCGAGGCGGCCGGAGACGACGCTCGCGGCGTTGCCGGTGGCCAGGTAGCCCTCGACCGGCTCGCCCGAGTGGACGAGCAGCGACGCGTAGTCCTGGCCGTTGGTGCCGACGAAGACACCCGCCTGGCTGCCGCGCAGGATTTCGGGATCGAGCCCGGCGCCCTCGAACGCCTCCCACGAGGTTTCGAGCAGCAGCCGCTGCTGCGGGTCCATGCTCAGCGCCTCGCGCGGGCTGATCCCGAAGAACTCGGCGTCGAACTCGCTGGCCGCGGCCAGGAATCCGCCGTCGCGGGCGTAGGAGGTGCCGGTCCGGTCCGGGTCGGGGTCGTAGAGCGCGTCGACGTCCCAGCCGCGGTCCGTGGGGAAGGCGCCGATGGCGTCGCCGCCCTCGGCGAGCAGTTCCCACAGCTCGCGCGGCGAGTTGACGTCGCCCGGGAATCGGCAGGCCATGCCGACGATCGCGATCGGTTCGTCGGGCGCGGCCGCCGTGACCGCGCCGGTGCCCGCGCCGGCGTCCGTCTCGTCGTCGGCCAGGCCGGAGCGCAGGAAGTCGGCCAGCGCCGTCGGCGTCGGGTAGTCGAAGACCACGGTCGCCGGCAGGGGCAGGCCGGTCGCCTCCGACAGGGCGCCGCGCAGTTCGACGGCGGTCAGCGAGTCGAACCCGACCTCGCGGAACGCCTTGTTGGCCGCCATGGTGTCCCCGGCCGTCCGGCCGAGCACGGCCGAGGCGTGGGTGCGCACCAGGTCGACGAGGGTCCGGCGGGTCTCGGCCTCGCTCAGGCCCGCCAGTTTCCGGCGCAGCTCGGCGGCGGCCGGGGCCTCGGCCCGCTCGGCCGTGGCGGTGGTCCCGTCGTCGTACAGCGCGGACAGCAGCGGGCTGGGCCGGGCCGCCGAGTATGCGGCGCCGAACCGCTCCCAGTCCACGTCGGCCACGATCACGCAGCCGCGCGTGCCTGCGATCCGGCCCATCGCGGCGAGCGCGGCGCCGGGCGCCAGCGGGCGCAGTCCACGTCGGCGCAGTTCGTCGCCGGCCGGCCCCACGGCCATGCCGCCTTCGTCCCACGGGCCCCAGACCAGCGACGTGGCGGGCAGTCCGAGGGTGGTGCGGCGCCGGGCGACGGCGTCCAGCTCGGCGTTGGCGGCGGCGTAGGCGCCCTGGCCGCCGCTGCCCCAGACGCCGGCGACGGAGGAGAACAGGACGAACGCGTCGAGCGTCCGCTCGCGGGTCAGTTCGTCCAGGTGCCGGGCACCGTCGGCCTTGGCGGCGACGACACCGTGCAGTTCCTCGGCGTCCATGTCCCGCAGCGGCGTGGACTGTGTGACGCCTGCCGCGTGCACCACGGCGTCCGGCGGATACGCCGCCAGTACGCCGGACAACGCATCCCGGTCGGCCGCGTCCACAGCCACGACAGCCACCTCGGCACCCTGCGCCACCAGCTCGTCACGCAACTCGGCCGCACCAGGCGCATCCGGACCGCGGCGACTGGTCAGCACCAGACGCTCCGCGCCCTCGGCCACCGCCCAACGGGCCACCTGCGCACCCAAGGCACCGGTACCACCCGTGATCAGCACAGTGCCCCGCGGACGCCAGGCGTTGCGCCGCCCCACGTTCGTACGGGTCAGGCGCCGGGCGTAGACCCCGGCGGGCCGCACCGCCACCTGGTCCTCGGACTCGTCGGCAAGGACGGCGCAGACGCGGTCCCAGTCGCGGTCCGCCGGGGACGCGGGCAGGTCGATCAACCCGCCCCACAGCTGCGGAAGTTCGAGCGCGGCGACCCGGCCGATCCCCCACACCCCGGCGGCCTCCGGCTCCACGGCAGGGTCGGCGGGCCCGGCGGCCACGGCCGCGCGGGTCAGGGTCCAGACCCGCGGCCCGGCTTCCTCGGCGGCCCGGACCAGGGCCAGTGTCGCGGCCACGGTCGGCAGCAGTGACACGATCCCGAGAGGCGCGTCGGCCGCGCGCAGTCGCTCGACCAGTTCATCGTGCACGAGGTCCAGGGGCAGGGCGAATATCCGCGCGCCGCGGTCGCGCAGTGCCTCGGCGGCCTCGCTCCCGGCCTCGTCCTCGGCCACGACGACAAGACGGCCCTCGGCACGGGCCGGCAGGTCGGCGCGGTCGGGGACCGCGACCCAGGTCTCCTCGTAAAACCAGTCGTCGGCGGCGTCCTGCTCCTGGCGCCTGCGCCGCCACGACGACAGGGCGGGCAGCACCGTCTCCAGGTCGCCCGGCTCCAGGTCCAGCGTCTCGGCGAACGCCTCCAGGTCCTCGCGCTCGACGGTGTCCCAGAACGCGTTCTCCACCGCATCGGGGGCGGTGTCGGGCAGCTCGGCCGCGTCGATCCAGTAACGCTGGTACTGGAAGGCGTAGGTGGGGAGGTCGACGGGCTGGGTGCCGGTGCCGGCGAAGAAGGCTTCCCAGTCCACTGTGCCGCCGTGGGCATGGAGTTGACCGAGCCCGGTGACGAGGTTCGTCGCCTCGTCGCGGTCCTTGCGCAGGACCGGAACGAAGAGGGCGTCCTCAACATCGGTGAGCACGCCTTGCGCCATCGCCGTCAGGACACCGTCCGGACCCAGTTCGACGAAGCGGGTGACGCCCTGTGCGTGGAGGGTGTGGACGCCGTCGGCGAAACGAACCGCCTCACGGACATGCCTCACCCAATACTCCGGGGTCGACAACTCCGGACCCGCGACCCCACCGGTCAGGTTCGACACGACCGGAATACGCGCGGTCTCATACCTCAGCGACTGCGCGACCGCACGGAACTCCTCCAACATCGGCTCCATACGAGCCGAATGAAACGCATGACTGACCGACAACTTCTTCGTACGCGAACCCCGTTCGGCGAGTACCGCAGCGACCTGCTCCACCGGAGCCTCGTCACCGGAGATCACCACCGCACGCGGACCATTCACCGCCGCGATCGACACACCCTCGACCAGAGCCGCACGGACCTCGCCCTCAGAGGCTTCCACCGCGACCATGGCCCCGCCCTCCGGCAGGGCATCCATCAGCCGGCCACGAGCATCAACCAGCGCACAGGCGTCATCGAGCGAGAGCACACCGGCCACGTGCGCGGCCGCGATCTCTCCGACCGAATGACCGAGCAGGGCGTCAGGACGTACACCCCACGACTCCACCAGCCGGTACAGGGCAACCTCGACCGCGAACAGAGCCGCCTGCGTGAACCGCGTACGATCCAACAGCCCCTCCCCGCCCCCGTCGAACACCACACCCTTCAAAGACCGACCCAGCCCACCGTCCAGCCGAGCACAGACCGCGTCGAAGGCCTCCGCGAACACCGGATACGCGGCATACAACTCCCGCCCCATACCAGCACGCTGAGCACCCTGCCCCGTAAACAACAACACCAGGCCACCCGTGGACGCCGGCCCGCGCGTGGCCACGTCCGCCAGACCGGCGACCAGCTCATCCCGCGACGAACCCACCACCACAGCCCGGTGCTCCAACACCGCCCGAGACGTCACCAACGAGAAACCCACGTCAGCCGGGCGCAGCCCCTTGCGCTCGCCGAGGTGGGCGGCGAGCCGGCGGGACTGGGCGCGCAGGGCGTCCTCGGAGGCGCCGGAGAGCAGCCAGGGCACCACGCCGGCCGTGTCGTCCGGGACGGACTTCGGCGCCGGGGCCGGGGCCGGGGCCGGCGGTTCCTCAATGATCGCGTGGACGTTCGTCCCGCTGATGCCGAAGGACGAGATACCCGCGCGGCGCGGTTGGCCACCCGCGGCCCACGGCCGGGGCTCGGTCAGGAGCTCGACCGAGCCCGCCGCCCATTCCACCCGGGGCGTGGGCTCGTCGACGTGCAGCGTCTGCGGCAACACGCCGCGGCGCATGGCCTCGACCATCTTGATCACGCCCGCGACACCGGCGGCGGCCTGCGTGTGACCGATGTTGGACTTGACGGAGCCGAGCCACAGTGGGCGGTCTCCGTCGCGGTCCTTGCCGTACGTGGCGAGAAGGGCCTGCGCCTCGATCGGGTCGCCGAGCGTCGTACCCGTACCGTGCGCCTCCACCGCGTCCACGTCCGACGCCGACAGGCCGGCGTTCGCCAGTGCGGCCCGGATCACCCGCTGCTGCGAGGGTCCGTTGGGGGCGGTGAGGCCGTTGGACGCGCCGTCCTGGTTGACGGCCGAGCCACGCAGTACCGCGAGAACGGGGTGGCCGTTGCGGCGGGCGTCGGACAGGCGCTCCAGGAGCAGGACGCCCGCTCCCTCGCCCCAGACCGTGCCGTCGGCGGCGCCCGCGAAGGACTTGATGCGGCCGTCCGAGGCGAGCCCGCCCTGGCGGCTGAAGTCGACGAAGAGGTTGGGCGTGGACATCACGGTGACGCCGCCGGCGAGCGCGAGCGTGGACTCGCCCTGGCGCAGTGACTGAGCTGCCAGGTGCATCGCGACAAGCGACGACGAACAGGCGGTGTCGATCGTGACCGCCGGGCCCTCGAGGCCGAAGGAGTAGGCGACGCGTCCCGAGACCACGCTGCCGGTATTTCCGGTGCCGAGGTGGCCCTCGACGCCCTCGGGGACGGCGAGCAGGCGGTCGGTGTAGTCCTGGTACATCACGCCGGCGAAGACGCCGGCGCGCGTGCCGCGCAGGCTGCTGGGGTCGATGCCCGCGCGTTCGAAGGCCTCCCAGGTGATCTCCAGGAGGAGCCGCTGCTGCGGGTCCATGGCCATGGCTTCGCGTGGCGAGATCCCGAAGAGTTCCGGGTCGAAGTCGGCGGCGTCGTGCAGGAATCCGCCTTCGCGCGTGAAGTTCAGGGCGCTGTCCGGCCCGTCCGCGTCCAGGTGTGCGAAGTCCCATCCCCGGTCCTGGGGGAACGGTGAGATGGCGTCGCCCGCGCCGGCGACCAGCTGCCACAGCTGCTCGGGTGAGCGGACCCCGCCGGGGTAGCGGCAGCTCATGGCGACGATCGCGATCGGGTCGTCGGCGGCGGACGCGGCGGTGGGCGCGGTGCTCTGCGGGGAGGCGGCGGCCGTCTCGTGCGGGGTGTCGTCGTCGCCCAGTTCGGCACAGATGTACCGGGCGAGGGCCTGGGGGCTCGGGTGGTCGAAGACAAGGGTGGCGGGCAGGCGCAGGCCGACGGCCGGGGCGAGCCGGTTGCGCAGTTCGACGGCGGTCAGCGAGTCGAAGCCGAGTTCCTTGAACGCCTTCTTCGGGTCGACGGTGTGGGCGCCCGTGTGGCCGAGTACGGCGGCGACCTGCTCGGTGACGGCGGCGAGGACGGCGCGTTCGCGGTCGGCGCCGCGCAGGCCGGCGAGGCCCGCGAGGCCCGCGCCGGTGGCGGACCCGGCCGTGACGGTGCGGCGGGCGGGTGCCCGCACCAGGGTGCGCAGCAGCGGCGGGACGCCGTGCCGGGCGGCGGCCGCGCGGGCCTGTGCGAGGTCGAGGCGCATCGGCAGCAGGACCGGTTCGGTGGTGCGTACGGCCGCCGAGAACAGCCGCAGACCCTCTTCGGTGCCCAGGGCTCCGGCGCCGCCCCGCTGGACGCGGCGCAGGTCGGTCCCGTCGAGGTGGGCGGTCATCCCGCTGGCCTCGTCCCACAGGCCCCAGGCCAGGGCGGTGCCGGGCAGGCCTTGGGCGCTGCGGCGTTCGGCGAGGGCGTCGAGGACGGAGTTGGCGGCGGCGTAGGCGGCTTGTCCGGCGTTGCCGAAGACGCCCGCGGCCGAGGAGAACAGCACGAACGCGGTGAGTTCCAGGCCGAGTTCGCGGGTGATCCGGTCGAGGTGGAGGGCCGCGTCGGCCTTGGGCCGCAGTACGGCGGCGGCGCGCTCGGGCGTGAGTGTGTCGAGGACGCCGTCGTCGAGGACGCCCGCCGCGTGCACGACGGCGGTGACGGGGTGTGCCGTGAGCAGGTCCGTGAGCGCGGCCGGGTCGGCGACGTCGACGGCCACGACGGCCGCCTCCGCGCCCGTGTAGGCGAGTTCGGCGACCAGTTCGGGCATGCCGGGAGCGTCGGGGCCCCGGCGTCCGGCCAGGACGAAGGAACGCACTCCGTGTACAGCGGCCAGTTCGCGTGCGACGAGGCCGCCGAGGGTGCCGGTCGCGCCGGTGATGAGGACGGTGCTTTCGGCGTGGAAGGGCGAGCCGGCGGTGGTGTCGTCGGGGGCCTTGGCCCGGGTGACGCGCGGGACGAGGACGTCGCCGCCGCGCAGTACGAACTGCGGCTCGTCGAGGGCGAGCAGGCCGGGCAGGGCGCGGTGGACGACGGCGTCGACGGCGTCGGCAGCGTCGGTGCCGGCTTCGGCGCCGGAGTCCGCGGGGGCCGCGTCGTCTCCGGGGGTGGCGTCCGTGTCGATCAGGACCAGACGTCCCGGGTTCTCCGCCTGCGCCGCGCGCAGCAGACCCCACACGGCTGCCCCGCCCGGGTCGCGGTCCGGTTCGTCGTGCGGTCCCACGGCCCCGCGTGTGACCACGGCGAGCCGCGACTGCGCGAACCGCTCGTCCGCGAGCCACCGCTGTACGGCGGACAGGGCACCCAGGGCGCGCGCGTGGACGTCTTCCGGCTCATCCGGGCCCGTGGCCGCGGCCGCGGCCGAGTCGTATCTGAGGACCGTGACGTCCGGTGCGGTGGAGCGGTCGGCGAGCAGACGGTCGAGGCCGTCCGCGTCGGCGGAGTACCGCCACGGTGCGACGGTCGGCCGGGGCTCGGTCTCAGGTGCCTGCCCGGCGGCCGTCCAGCGGACCTGGAACAGGGTGTCGCCCGTGTCCGTGCCGCCGAGGGGCCCGGACGGCAGGGGGCGCAGCGCGATGCCGTCGACGGTCAGCACGGGGGCGCCGTCGGCGTCGGCGGCCTCCAGGGTCAGGGTGTCCGGGCCCGAGGGCGCCAGGCGCACCCGCAGTTGTCCGGCGCCCGAGGCCAGGACGGCCGCGCGGCGCCAGGAGAACGGCAGCCAGCCGACGGCCGGGTCACTGACGAACTCGCCGAAACCGCCGGCGTGCAGCGCCGCGTCGAGCAGCGCCGGGTGGACGGCGAACAGCGCCGCCTCTGCGGAGGCCGGCTCCGGGAGGGTGATCTCCGCGAACACTTCGTCGCCGCGACGCCAGGCACCGTGCAGGCCGCGGAATCCGGGCCCGTACACCAGCCCGCGTTCGGCCAGGTCGGCGTACATCTGTTCGGCGGGGACGGGTACGTCCACGGCGTCGGCCGGGGGCCACACGGGGCCGGCGAGCGTACCGGAGGCGGCGGTCCGCGGTGCGGCGGAGGTGAGGAGGGCGTCCGCGTGCCGGGTCCAGAGGGCGTCCTCGTCGCCGTCGGGCCGTGCGTGTATGGACAGGGCGCAGCCGCCGGTGGCGTCCAGCGTCTCCACGCCGACCTGCACCTGGAGTCCGCCGGTCTCCGGCAGGACCATGGGCGCTTCGAGGGTGAGTTCCTCGACGTACGGGCAGCCGACCTGGTCGCCGGCGCGTACCGCCATCTCCAGGAGTGCGGTGCCGGGGACGACGGCGCGGCCGGAGACCCGGTGGTCGGTCAGCCAGGGGTGGGTGTCGAGGGCGAGGCGCCCGGTGAGCACGACGCCACCGCCGCGCGCGAGCAGTACGGCCGCGCCGAGCAGCGGGTGGTCCGCCGCGCCGAGTCCGAAGCGGGAGGCGTCCCCGGCGCGCAGGGCGGCGCCGCGGGGCCAGTAGTGCGCGTGCTGGAAGGCGTAGGTGGGCAGTTCGGCGCGGCGGGCGCCGGGGAAGACCTTCGCCCAGTCGGGGCGGACGCCGTGCAGGTGGAGGCGGGCGAGGGAGGTGAGCAGGGCGCGCATGCCGCCGTGGTCACGGCGCAGGGAGCCGACCGCGACGGTCTGTACACCGGCTTCGTCGGCCGTGCCCTGCACGCCCATCGTGAGCACGGGGTGCGGACTGCTCTCGACGAACACGCCGTATCCGTCGGCGAGCAGGCTGCGGGTGGCCTCGTGGAAGTCGACGGTGTCGCGCAGGTTCGCGTACCAGTAGGCCGAGTCGAAGGCGGTGCCGTCCTGGACGCGGCCGGTCACCGTCGAGTAGATGGGAATGTTCCCGGCCAAGGGGCGCACGGAGGCGAACGCCTCTTCGAGTTCGGCGCGGATCTCCTCGACCTGCGGGGAGTGCGGCGCGTAGTGCATCGGGACGCGGCGCACCCATACGTCCTCGGCGGTCCAGGCGGCGACCAGTTCGTCCAGGGCGGCCGGTTCACCGGCGACGACGACCGCGCGGGGCCCGTTGACGGCGCCGACGGCGACCTGGTCCTCGTAGGCTGCCAGGTCCTCGCGCACCCGGTCGACGGGCAGGGCCACGGAGACCATGCCGCCGCGGCCCGCGAGCCGTGACAGGGCGCGGGCCCGCAGCGCGACGAGGCGCGCGGCGTCGTCGAGCGTCAGGACGCCGGCCACGCAGGCGGCGGCGATCTCGCCCTGGGAGTGACCGACGACCGCGGCGGGACGGATGCCCCAGTCCTGCCAGACGGCGGCCAGGGCGAGGGTCACCGCGAACAGGGTCGGCTGGGAGACCTCCACGCGCTCCAGGTCGGCGCGCCCGCGCAGGGCGTCCTCCAGGGTCCAGTCGGTGTACGGGGCCAGGGCGCGGCCGGCCTCGGCGAGGCGCTCGGCGAACACGGGGGAGGCGTCGAGGAGTTCGAGGGCCATGCCCTGCCACTGGGCTCCCTGGCCGGGGAAGACGAAGACGGCACGACCGCCGCCGCCGTCGACGCCCTGGACGAGACCGGGCACGGCGCGGCCCTCGGCGAGCGCCGCGAGTCCCTCGACCAGCTCGGCACGGTTCGCGCCGACCACGGCGGCGCGGTGTGCCAGGTGTGCGCGGGTGGTGGCGAGGGAGTGAGCGATGTCGGCGAGGCCCGCAGGCGGGTCCTGGGTGACGGCCTCGATCAGGCGCGTTGCCTGGGCGCGCAGGGCCTCGGGCGTCTGGCCGGAGAGTGGCCAGAGGACGGGGGCGTCCGCGCCGGGAACGGGCTCGGTCTCGGGAGCGGGAGCCGGAGCGGTCTGGGGAGCGGAAACGGGCGCGGTCTGGGGGCCCTGTTCCAGGATCACGTGGGCGTTGGTGCCGCTCACGCCGAAAGAGGAGACGCCGGCCCGGCGGGGCTCGTCGGTAGCGGGCCAGTCGCGCTGCTCGGTCAGCAGGTCCACAGTTCCCGCCGTCCAGTCGACGTGCGGGGTCGGCTCGTCGACGTGCAGGGTCTTGGGCAGCACGCCGTGGCGCATGGCCTCGACCATCTTGATCACGCTCGCCACGCCGGCGGCGGCCTGGGTGTGCCCGATGTTGGACTTGACCGATCCCAGCCACAGCGGCCGGTCCGCGTCGCGGTCCCTGCCGTACGTGGCGAGCAGTGCCTGCGCCTCGATCGGGTCGCCGAGCTTCGTACCCGTGCCGTGCGCCTCGACCGCGTCCACGTCGGACGCTTCCAGGCGTGCGTTGGCCAGTGCCTGGCGGATGACGCGCTGCTGTGAGGGGCCGTTGGGGGCGGTGAGGCCGTTGGAGGCGCCGTCCTGGTTGACGGCGCTGCCGCGCAGTACGGCGAGGACCTGGTGGCCGTTGCGCTCAGCGTCGGACAGCCGCTCGACAAG
>NZ_JBICVV010000044.1:0-29339 GCF_043199295.1 Streptomyces sp. NPDC048612 | reverse complement strand
GTCAATTGCCGGGGCCCCGGGGGGCCCCCCGGTTTGGGGGCGGGGGGGGGGGTTGTTTGGGGGGGGGGGGGGGGGGGGGGGGGGGCCCCCCCCCCCCGCCACCACCTATCGGCCCGCTCCCACTTCCCGACGGGCCCGCCACCTCTTCCCGGCCCGTCCGCCCGTACCTTCCGGCCGGTCCCGCACCCCACCGCGGCGGTCCCGCCCGCTCACCCCCGGCGGTCCCGCCACTCGTCTCCGCAGGCCCGCCCCGACCTCCGGCAGGTCCCCACTCCCGGCGGGCTCCGCCGCCCGTCTCAGGTGGTGGCAGCCCCCTCCAGGAGCTGCTGGAGGTAGGCGCGGCCCGGGGCCAGCAGGGCGGGGAGGTCGGTGGCCCCGGGGTGCCAGCGCTTCTCGTACTCCCAGCACAGCCAGCCGCCCGTGCCCTGGTCATAGGTGCCCTCGGGGGCGGGGACGGGGCCGTGGGCGCCCTCGGGGTCCTGGCCCAAGGTGCCCAGGGCGGCCGCCAGTGGCAGGGTGCCGGCGCCGAGCGGGAGGGGGGCGCGGTCCTCGGCCGAGGCGACGTCCTTGACCTGGACATAGCCCAGATGCGGGGCGAGCGCGGCATGCGTGTCGGCGGGCTCCTCACCGCCGAGCCAGCTGTGCAGCACGTCCCAGAGCGCCCCGATCTGACGGTGTCCCACGGGGCCCAGCACCCGGGCGGCGTCCGCGCCCGTACGGTGCGAGTCATGGGTCTCCAGCAGGACCCGGACGCCGCGTTCGGCCGCGAGCGGCGCCACCGCGGCGAGCCGGCGGGCGGCATCCGCGTCCGCCTCGGCCGCCGGGCGTTCCCCGCCGCCGGGGAAGACCCGGACATACGGCGCCCCCAGATCGGCGGCCAGCCACACCAGCTCGCTCAGCTCCTGCGCCAGCGCCTCCTCGCCCGCGGTGTCCCGGGCCGCGGCGACCTGGGCGTATCCGGCCACGGCCAGGATCTCGACCCCGGCGTCCGCGAACTGCTGGCGCACCGCGGCCCGTTCCCGCACCCCGATCAGCGGATGCACCGGCTCCTCCGGATGGGCCCGCAGCTCCACACCCTGGTACCCGGTGTCGGCGGCCAGCCGCAGGACGTCGGCCACCGGCATCCCGGGGACACCGAGGGTGGAGAACGCGAACCGCATCGCGGGGGTGGTGCCGTGCGTGTTGCCCGTGCTGACCATGCCTGGGCTCCTCCTCGTCGTCGCTCACGCCATCGGCGTCGGTCCCCTCATCCCTGCCCGCGATGGCCGCGTCCTCACAGGTCCAGCCGCCAGTCCTGGCCGACCAGGTCCTGCCCGAAGCTGTGGTGCGCCGACTCGGCGACCAGCTCGAACCCGGCCCGCTGATAGACACCGCGGGCCGCGCCGAGGACGGAGTTGGTCCACAGCACCATCTCCCCGTAGCCCGCCTCCCGCGCGAACTCCACACAGGAATCGACGAGTTGCCGTCCCACGCCGTGGCCCCGGGCCTCCGGCTCCACCAGCAGCAGCCGCAGCCGGGCGACCCCGGGCCTGCCGTCCCGTACGCACATCACCGCGCCCGCTCTGCGCCCGTCCAGCTCCGCTATCCACGTGCGGTCCCACCGCGGGTCGAAGGCCTCGGCGTACTCCGCGACGATCCGGGCCACCAGTGCCTCGTAGCTCAGATCGAAGCCATACTCGGCGGCGTAGAGCGTCGCGTTGCGCTCCACCATCCAGCCCAGGTCCCCGGGGCGGGTCGTGCGCAGCGTCACCTCGGGCGCCCGCTCCTCGCCGGGTATCCCTGCGGCGGCCCGCTCCCCGGGCGGCTGTGCCGTGTCGTGCTGCGTGCCCTCGCCGAGCAGGGCGCGGATGGTCCGCATCGAGTCCACCAGCAGGGCCCGGTCCGCGGCCGGGAGCCGGTCCAGCAGCGACCCGGCGGCGTTCTGCGAGCGCTCCTCCAGCAGGCCGGCCGCCTGCCGGCCGCCCTCGGTCAGGGTGATGCGCTGCCGGCGGGGGTCCTGCTCGGACCTGCCGCGGGTGACCAGCTCGCGGTCCTCGAACTTGCCGAGCAGCCTGCTCAGATAACCGGCGTCCAGCGACAGCGAGGCCCGCAGGTCGGCGGCGTCCACCCGCTCGTGGTGGGCGACCTCGTAGAGCACCCGGGCCTCGGTGAGGGTGAACGGGGTGTAGAGATGCCGCCCGTAGTCGAGGGCGCCGATCAGGTTGGTGTAGAAGCGGTTGAATCTGCGCAGCTCACGGACGTCGGGTGCGGCGTCGGGCGCCGCGCCGGATGTCGTGTCGGATGCCGTCCCGGTTGTCATCGTCGACCCCTCACCCTTGACTGAGTCAAATGTAACGCCCGAGGCCGGCCCGCGCACCGGAATTTTTCTGCTTGTGGATAAGTGCGCCCCGCCCGTTCCGTGCCTGTGGATACGCGAGCCCGTGCCGCTCCGCCCCGCGGCTCCGCCCCGCGGCTCCGCCCCGCGCTCCCCGCCGCTGCCGCCCGCGCCCTATGCCTCCGGCCGCCGCATCCGTACCGTCGACCGGGCGGGCGCCGCCTGACGATCCCTCATCTGCCGCGAGCGAGAGAGGCCGGGCCGTGACAGACACGACCGTACGCATCGCCATGAACGGCGTGACCGGGCGCATGGGACACCGCCAGCACCTGGTCCGCTCCGTCCTCGCCCTGCGCGACCAGGGCGGCCTGGAACTCGCCGACGGGACGCGCGTCCGGCCCGAGCCGGTCCTCGTCGGCCGCTCCGCGCTCAAGCTGCGGGCCCTCGCCGAACGCCACGGCGTGCGGCACTGGAGCCGCGACCTCGACGCCGTACTGGGCGACGACACCATCGGCGTCTACTTCGACGCGCAGGTCACCGCCGCCCGCGAGGACGCGGTACGGAAGGCGATCGCCGCCGGAAAGCACCTGTACGTCGAGAAGCCCACCGCGAGCAGCCTCGCCGGCGCCCTGGACTTGTCCCGGCTGGCCCAGGAGGCGGGCGTCAAGAACGGCGTCGTCCAGGACAAGCTGTTCCTGCCCGGTCTCCGCAAGCTCCGCCGCCTCGTCGAGAGCGGCTTCTTCGGCCGCGTCCTGTCCGTACGGGGAGAGTTCGGCTACTGGGTCTTCGAAGGGGACACCCAGGCAGCGCAGCGTCCTTCATGGAACTACCGCGCCGAGGACGGCGGCGGCATCACGGCCGACATGTTCCCGCACTGGGAGTACGTCCTGCACGAGCTGTTCGGCCCGGTCCGCAGCGTCCAGGCGCACCTCACCACCCACATCCCGCGCCGCTGGGACGAAGCGGGGACCCCGTACGTCGCCACCGCCGACGACGCCGCCTATGGCATCCTCGAACTGGCCGGTGGCGTCGTCGCACAGATCAACTCCTCCTGGGCGGTCCGGGTGCACCGCGACGAGCTCGTGGAGTTCCAGGTGGACGGCACCGAGGGATCGGCCGTCGCGGGGCTCCGCCACTGCCGCATCCAGCACCGCGCCGGCACTCCCAGGCCGGTCTGGGACCCCGACGTCCCGGCGTCCGGGGCGTTCCGCGCGCAGTGGCAGGAGGTCCCCGACAACGCCGCGTTCGACAACGGATTCAAGGCCCAGTGGGAGCTGTTCCTGCGGCATGTGGTCCGCGACGAGCCCTGGCGCTGGGACCTCGCCGCCGGCGCCCGCGGCGTCCAGCTCGCCGAACTGGCGCGGCGGTCCTCGGCGGAGGGACGCCGCCTGGACGTACCGGAGCTGAGCCGGTGAACGCCCCGGCGCACCCGGCCCCGCCGCCCCCACCGGACCCGACTTCCCCGCCCCCATCGGATGTCCCCGTCTCCCCGTCCGCGCCCCCGCCGCCCTCCCTGCGCTCCCGCACGGTCCTCGCCGCCGCCCATGTGGTCGCCGATCCACGCGCCGACACCGGAGCGGACGGCCCGGCCGCCGTCGACTGGGACGCCACCCTCGCCTTCCGCCGCCATCTGTGGTCGCACGGCCTGGGCGTGGCCGAGGCGATGGACACCGCGCAGCGCGGCGCGGGCCTGGACTGGGGCGCCGCCGCCGAGCTGATCCGGCGCTCCGCCGCCGAGGCACGGGCGGTCGGCGGGCTGCTCGTCTGCGGCGCCGGCACCGACCAACTCCCCACCCGCGGAGCCTCCTTGGCCGACGTCCGGGGCGCGTACGAGGAGCAGCTCGCCGCCGTCGAAGCGACCGGAGCCCGGGCCGTCCTGATGGCCTCCCGCCAGCTCGCCGCGGCCGCCACCGGCCCGGAGGACTACCGGAACGTCTACGGCCACCTGCTGCGCCAGACCACCCGACCGGTGATCCTGCACTGGCTCGGCCCGGTGTTCGACCCCGCGCTCGCGGGCTACTGGGGCAGCGACGACCCCGACGCCGCCACCGAGACCCTCCTCGCGCTCATCGCCGACCACCCGGGCGCGGTGGACGGCGTCAAGGTCTCCCTGCTGGACGCCGGCCGCGAGGTGGCGCTGCGCCGCCGCTTGCCGCCGGCCGTGCGCTGCTACACCGGCGACGACTTCCACTACCCGGAACTGATCGCGGGCGACGGCCACGGCTTCAGCCACGCCCTGCTGGGCGTCTTCGGCCCGCTCGCCCCGCTGGCCGCGGCGGCCGTACGACGCCTCGACGCCGGGGACACCGCGGGATTCCGGGCCGTCCTGGACCCGACCGTGCCGCTCGCCCGGCACCTCTTCGCGGCACCCACCCGCCACTACAAGACCGGCGTGGTCCTGCTGGCCTGGCTGGCGGGACACCAGCCGCACTTCACCATGGTCGGCGGTCTCCAGTCGGCCCGTTCGCTGCCGCATCTGCGGCGCGCCCATGAACTGGCCGACGCCCTCGGCCTGTTCCCGGACCCGGAGCTCGCCGCCCACCGGATGCGCACGCTCCTCGCTGTCTACGGGGCGGACGGCGCATGAGCCCCGCCGCCCCGTCGCTCCTCGACCGTCTCAGCCTCAACCAGGAGACCGTCCGCCAGTGGTCGCTGCCCGAACTCGCCGACGGCTGCGCACGGGCCGGCGTACGGGGCGTGGGCCTGTGGCGCGCGCCGGTGCGGCAGTACGGACCGGCCGCGGCCGCCCGGCTGATACGGGACGCCGGGCTGCGGGTCACCAGCCTGTGCCGGGGCGGGTTCTTCACCGCCGTGGACCCCGGGGAGCGGGCCGCGGCCCTGGACGACAACCGGGCGGCGCTCGACGAGGCGGCCGCCCTCGGGACGGACACCCTGGTCCTGGTCTCCGGCGGACTGCCGCCCGGCAGCCGGGATCTGCGCGGCGCCCGGGAGCGGGTCGCGGACGCGCTCGCCGAGTTGGCGCCGTACGCCGCCGAGCGGCACGTACGGCTGGCGCTCGAACCGCTGCACCCGATGTACGCCGCGGACCGGTGCGTGGTCTCGACGCTCGCCCAGGCCCTGGACCTCGCCGAGCGGTTCCCCGCCGACCGGGTGGGGGTGGTCGTGGACACCTACCACCTGTGGTGGGACGACACGGTCGGCGCGCAGATCGGGCGCGCCGGCGGCACCGGCGGTGCCGCCGGTTCACGGATCGCCGCCTTCCAGCTCGCCGACTGGGTCACCCCGCTGCCCGAAGGCGCCCTGCTGGGGCGCGGGCAGCTGGGCGACGGCACGGTGGATCTGCGCTGGTTCCGGGAGCGGGTCGAGGCGGCCGGCTACCGGGGCCCGGTCGAGGTGGAGATCTTCCATCCGGCGCTGTGGGCACGGGACGGCGCCGAGGTACTGGCCGAGATCGTGCGGCGCTTCCAGGAGCACGTCGGATGACCGCCGGAGGCCCGGGGACGACCAGGGCCGCCGTGCCCCGGGTGCCCCGGTGGCCGGTAAAGAACTCCGCGGAGGTGTGCAACCGTTGACCGCCCGCAAAGGTCATAGCTGACGCTGGTCCCGATAGAGGGGGAGGTCCGGGGGGATCGGGGACCGGCTCGGAGGGGGGAATCGAGGGGCCCGACCATCGGACGGGCCCCTCGATGGGAAGCCCGGCCCGGTGCCGTCGCCGGCCCGGTGCGACAGCGGACCCGCGCGGTGTCAGACCCCGGCGGTACGGTCGGTGCATGGTCAACGCAGCCGTGCTCGAAGGGGTCCTGGAGCGGATCACCTACGCCAACGAGGAGAACGGCTATACCGTCGCGCGCGTCGACACGGGCCGCGGCTCCGGCGACCTGCTGACCGTCGTCGGCGCGCTGCTCGGGGCGCAGCCGGGCGAGTCGCTGCGCATGGAGGGCCGCTGGGGCTCCCACCCCCAGTACGGCAAGCAGTTCACCGTCGAGAACTACACCACCGTCCTGCCCGCCACGATCCAGGGCATCCGCCGCTATCTGGGCTCCGGACTCATCAAGGGCATCGGCCCGCGGATCGCGGACCGTATCGTCGAGCACTTCGGCACGGACACCCTCGACATCATCGAGCGCGAGCCCGCCCGCCTCGTCGAGGTCCCCGGCCTGGGCCCCAAGCGGACGAAGCTGATCGGCGCGGCCTGGGAGGAGCAGAAGGCCATCAAGGAGGTCATGGTCTTCCTCCAGGGCGTCGGGGTGTCCACCTCCATCGCGGTGCGGATCTACAAGAAGTACGGCGACGCCGCCATCTCCGTCACCCGCAACGAGCCCTACCGCCTGGCCGCCGACGTCTGGGGCATCGGCTTCCTCACCGCCGACCGCATCGCCCAGTCCGTGGGCATTCCGCACGACAGCCCGGACCGCGTCAAGGCGGGCCTGCAGTACGCCCTGTCGCAGTCCACGGACCAGGGCCACTGCTTCCTGCCCGAGGAGCAACTGATCGCTGACGCGGTGAAGTTGCTCCAGGTGGACACCGGTCTGGTCATCGACTGCCTCGGTGAGCTGGCCGCCGACCCGGAGGGCGTGGTCCGCGAACAGGTACCGGGCGGTGCGGAGGGCGCGCCCCCGGTCACCGCCGTCTATCTGGTGCCGTTCCACCGCGCCGAGATCTCCCTGGCCGGCCGCCTGACCCGGCTGCTGCGGACCGGCGAGGACCGGATGCCGGCCTTCCAGGACGTCGACTGGGACAAGGCGCTGGCATGGCTGGCGCGGCGTACGGGCGCCGAGCTGGCGCCCGAGCAGCAGCAGGCGGTACGGCTGGCGCTGACGCAGAAGGTCGCGGTGCTCACCGGCGGACCGGGCTGCGGCAAGTCCTTCACGGTCCGCTCCGTCGTCGAGCTGGCCCGCGCCAAGAAGGCCACGGTGGTGCTGGCGGCGCCCACGGGCCGGGCGGCCAAACGGCTCTCCGAGCTGACCGGGGTGGAGGCCTCCACGGTCCACCGCCTCCTGGAGCTGAAGCCCGGCGGGGACGCCGCCTATGACGCGGACCGGCCGCTGGACGCCGACCTGGTGGTCGTCGACGAGGCCTCGATGCTGGACCTGCTGCTCGCCAACAAGCTGGTCAAGGCGGTGCCGCCGGGAGCCCACCTGCTGCTGGTCGGGGATGTCGACCAGCTGCCGTCGGTGGGCGCCGGCGAGGTGCTGAGGGATCTGCTCGACGGGTCCGGCCCGGTGCCGGCCGTCCGGCTGACCAGGATCTTCCGCCAGGCCCAGCAGTCCGGGGTGGTCACCAACGCCCACCGCATCAACTCCGGCGTCCCGCCCCTGACGTCCGGGATGACGGACTTCTTCCTGTTCGCCGAGGAGGACACCGAAGAGGCCGGGCGGCTGACGGTGGACGTCGTGGCGCGCCGCATCCCCGCGAAGTTCGGCCTCGACCCCCGCCGGGACGTCCAGGTGCTCGCCCCGATGCACCGCGGCCCGGCCGGCGCGGGCGCCCTGAACGCGCTCCTCCAGCAGGCCGTCACCCCCGCCCGCCCCGACCTGCCCGAGCGCCGCTTCGGCGGCCGGGTCTTCCGTGTCGGCGACAAGGTGACCCAGATCAGGAACAATTACGAAAAGGGACGTAATGGCGTCTTCAACGGCACGGTCGGCGTGGTCACCGCACTGGACTGCGACGAGCAGCGGCTGACCGTGCGCACGGACGAGGACGAGGAGGTTCCCTACGACTTCGACGAACTCGATGAACTCGCCCACGCCTATGCCGTGACGATCCACCGTTCGCAGGGTAGTGAGTATCCAGCGGTGGTGATTCCGGTCACCACCAGTGCCTGGATGATGCTGCAGCGCAATCTGCTGTATACCGCCGTGACCCGGGCAAAGCGCTTGGTGGTGCTGGTCGGCTCCCGGAAAGCCCTGGGGCAGGCCGTCCGCACGGTATCCGCCGGTCGGCGGTGTACGGCGCTCGATCACCGGCTCGCCGGTGCGATGTGATGTCACCCCTCTTTCCCATTCGGGGCGAAGAGGGGCAGGATGGGCGCTCACGCGGCACTGAGTGCCGCAGACAGGCCCTATGGCCGACCCCGAGTGCACATCCAAGGCCCAAATGGGGGAAGGTATAGGCAGTCAGGGCACCTCGAAGAAGAGGCACAACGTCGGTGAGGGATGACGTGAGCGACAACTCTGTAGTACTGCGTTACGGGGACGGCGAATACAGCTACCCGGTCGTCGACAGCACCGTCGGCGACAAGGGCTTCGATATCTCGAAGCTGCGCGCCCAGACCGGTCTGGTGACCCTGGATTCCGGTTACGGCAACACCGCGGCGTATAAATCCGCGATCACCTATCTCGACGGTGAGAACGGCATTCTTCGTTACCGCGGGTACCCGATCGAGCAGCTTGCAGAGCGCAGCACGTTCGTCGAGACCGCGTACCTCCTCATCAACGGCGAGCTGCCCACCGTCGATGAGCTGGCGAACTTCAAGCAGGACATCACCTACCACACCCTGCTGCACGAGGACGTCAAGCGCTTCTACGACGGCTTCCCCCGGGACGCCCACCCGATGGCGATGCTGTCCTCCGTCGTCAGCGCGCTGTCGACCTTCTACCAGGACAGCCACAACCCGTTCGACGAGCAGCAGCGCCACATCTCCACGATCCGCCTGCTGGCCAAGCTTCCGACGATCGCGGCCTACGCCTTCAAGAAGTCGGTCGGCCACCCGGTCGTCTACCCGAGCAACGACCTCGGGTACGTCGAGAACTTCCTGCGGATGACCTTCTCCGTGCCGGCCGCCGACTACGAGCTCGACCCGGTCGTGGTCAGCGCCCTGGACAAGCTGCTGATCCTGCACGCAGACCACGAGCAGAACTGCTCCACCTCCACGGTCCGCCTGGTCGGCTCCTCGCAGGCGAACCTCTTCGCCTCGATCTCGGCCGGCATCAACGCCCTGTGGGGCCCCCTGCACGGCGGTGCCAACCAGTCCGTGCTGGAGATGCTGGAAGGCATCCAGGCCAGCGGCGGCGACGTCGACTCCTTCATCCGCAAGGTGAAGAACAAGGAAGACGGCGTGAAGCTCATGGGCTTCGGGCACCGCGTCTACAAGAACTTCGACCCCCGCGCGAAGATCATCAAGGCGGCGGCGCACGACGTCCTCTCCGCGCTCGGCAAGTCCGACGAGCTGCTGGACATCGCCCTGAAGCTGGAGGAGCACGCGCTCTCCGACGACTACTTCGTCGAGCGCAAGCTCTACCCGAACGTCGACTTCTACACCGGCCTGATCTACCGGGCCATGGGCTTCCCGACCGAGATGTTCACCGTGCTCTTCGCGCTCGGCCGGCTGCCCGGCTGGATCGCCCAGTGGCACGAGATGATCAAGGAGCCCGGTTCCCGGATCGGCCGTCCGCGGCAGATCTACACCGGTGTCGTCGAGCGCGACTTCGTGCCGGTCGAGGAGCGCTGACGGCCGCCCTGCCAGGGTGCCCGCGCGGTCGGTAAACAGAAAGCGCCCCGCCTCCGGATCCCCCCACGGGTCCAGAGCGCGGGGCGCTTCCCTTGTCCCGGTTGGATTCCCCCCACGGGATCCGTCCGGGCGTTCCGGGTTGCACCGCGATCTGCCGGGACGCGCACGTTCGGGAGGGCCGCTCAAAGCTCCCCGGGCACGTCGCCCCGGCCACGCGTAGCCATGCACGATCCCCCAAGACCAGCACGGCTTTTGCTGTGCAAGCCCCGCCGGGGTGCCTGCACTGCCCGGTTAGACTCACGACCCCCCTCAATGGTTACGTTCCCATGAGTGTGATCTGGGTCTCTTGCCATATGGGGGCGAATGCGGTCAAGGGCCCCGATCTGGAGATCGAGGCCCTCGGGTATGGGTGTTGTGCCGGTTGTAAGGGCCGTGTGAAATTTCCCGGCCGCCCACCGCCGCCGGAATCAGGCAGCCGGCCCCACGAGTTCGAAGCCCGCCTCGTCGACGGCCGCGCGGACGGCCTCCTCGTCCAGCGGCGCCCGGGAAGTGACGGTCACCAGGCCGGTGGTCGCGACCGCCTGCACCGCGCTGACCCCGGCCAGCTCGCCGATCTCGGCCGACACGGCGCCCTCGCAGTGGCCACAGGTCATGCCCGTGACCCGGTAGGTCGTGGTCACCGTGCCGACCTCGACGTCGGTGCCGCCGGAGTGGCAGGAGCCTTCCGGGGTGCAGCAGGAGCCGTTCTCGGCCATGGGGACTCTCCTTGTGGTGCGGATGTTCCGTGCGGTGCGAGTGCCGGACGAGGTGCCGCAGTGTGCCGTACGAGGCGCAGGCGACTGCCGGTGTGTCCAGCCTTCAGCACCTTATACCCCCTAGGGGTATCAATCCAAGCATGAGGCGCACCCACCGCGTTGCCGTGCGCCCCACCACGCGTCAGCCTTGGCATACGGGCTCGGGGCGGATTCGAGGAGGCGGCCGCATGGACGTACCCGCCCTGTACGGCCTGCTGGTGCTGACCACCCTGCCGCCGCTCGTCCCCAACTCCGCCCTGCTCGTCTCCGCCGGAGTGCTCGCCTCCAAGGGGCAGCTCTTCCTCCCGCTGATCCTCCTGATCGTCGCCGGCAGCGCCCTGCTCGGCGACCTGCTGATGTACCTGGCCGCCCGGCGGTTCGGCGGCCCCGTACGGGCCTGGATGCGCCGCAAACCCCGCCGCCGGGCCCTGCTGGAGTGGACCTCGGGGCACATCCAGCGCTACGGCCTGCCGTTCGTGATCGCCGTACGGTTCCTGCCCAGCGGCCGGATCGCCGGCGCGCTCGCCTCCGGAGTGCTGCGCTACCCACTGCCCAAATACGCCCTCGGCGCCGGCATTGCCGAAGCCACCTGGGCGACCTACTCCGTCAGCCTCGGCTACCTCGGCAGCGCCACCACCGGTCGCCCCCTCCAGGCCGCCGTCATCGGCTTCGGCGTCTCCTGCGTGGTCGCCGCGGTGGGCGCCGCGATCCAGTGGACCGCCCGCCGCCGCGCCCTGCGCGAACCCTCGGAGGGCGGCGGTGAGGGCGAGGGCGGCGGCCCCCGCAAGGGAGGCGGCGAGGAGCCCGGCGGCCGGGCCTTCTCTGTGGCGGCGACCTGACGGCCTGGGAGGCGGCTGAGGGCGGGCCGCCCGCCGCGAGCCGGACGCGGCGCGGGTGGCCGCGGCGCGATTGTCAGTGGCTGCTCGTACAGTGCAGACATGACGTTGATTACGGAGAGTGATCACGGTGGGGTGTCGGCGGTGCGGATCGAGCCGTGGACGACGGCCGACCTCCCGCTGCTGCGGAGACTCAACGCGCCGGAGATGACCGGGCATCTGGGCGGCCCGGAGACCGAGGAGCAGCTGCTCGCGCGCCATGCCCGCTATCTCGGCCTCGACGGCACCGGGCAGATGTTCCGCATCGTGCTCGAACCGGAGGGCGCGGTGGCCGGGTCCATAGGCTTCTGGGAGTTCGACCACCAGGGAGCGCAGGGGTACGAGACGGGCTGGGGCGTGCTGCCCGAGTTCCAGGGACGGGGGATCGCGGTGGCGGCGGCCCGCCAGGTCATCGAGGCGGCCGGCGCCGAGGGGCGCCACCCCTCCCTGCATGCCTTCCCCTCGGTCGAGCACGCCGCCTCCAACGCCGTCTGCCGCAAGGCGGGGTTCACCCTGATCGGGGAACGTGCCTTCGAGTACCCGAAGGGCCGCATGATGCGGTCCAACGAGTGGCGGCTGGCGCTGAAGGCGGCAGCCGGGCCGGTGTCGTCGACAGGGCGGGTGTTGGCGACCGGGTCGGCCTCGTCGACCGGACCGGCGTCGTCGACCGGGCGCGGGTCGTCCAGCAGTCCGGCCTCGTCCGGCGGACCGGCCTCGTCCGGCGGACCGGCCTCGCTCAGCGGGCCGGCCTCGTCCAGCCGTGGTGGTGAAGGAGGTTGAGGTCGGAGGGCGCTGTGGTGGAGCGGGGTGCCAGGGCGTCGACGTGCCAGTCCTGCGAGCGCTCAGGCGCCCGGCTCGCCGGGCTCCGCAGCCCCGGCGGAGGCCCGGACGTCCGCGATCGTCACCGGCGCGCCGGTCCGGCGCGAACGCTCACACGCCTCGGCGACATAGAGCGCCTCCAGCGCCTCCGCCGGCGAACAGGGGCTCGGCATACGGCCCGCCGCGACCTCGGCGAAGACGCCCAGCTCGGCGACGTACGCGTCATGGAAGCGCTCCATGAACGTGGCGTACGGATCTGCCGCCCGCCGCCACGACAGCCGCGCTTCGGCGGACGGCAGCGGAGCCCGGTCGTCGAGCCCGACGAAGCGGGCGCCCTCCGAGCCGCAGACCTCCAGCCGGACGTCGTGACCGGCGCCGTTGTAGCGGGTCGCCGTGACGGTGGCCAGGGTGTCGTCATCGAACCGCAGCAGCGCCGCACAGGTGTCGACATCGTCGCCGTCCGCGAAGAACGACGCCCCGCGATTGGCGCCCTGCGCATAGACCGTGACCACCTCCCGGCCGGTGAGCCAGCGCAGGATGTCGAAGTCATGGATGCTGCAGTCCCGGAACAGCCCGCCCGACGTGGGGAGATAACCGGCGGGCGGCGGCGTCCGGTCACTGGTGCAGGCGCGCAGGGTGTGCAGCCACCCCAGCGCGCCGGACCGCAGCGCCTCACGGGCGGCGCGATAGCCCGCGTCGAAACGCCGCTGGAAACCGATCTGTACAGGCACGGCGCCGGCCCGTGTCCGCTCCACCACCCCGATCGTGCCGGGCACGTCCAGGGCGACCGGCTTCTCGCAGAACACCGGCACCCCGGCGTCCAGTGCCTGGTGGATCAGCGTGGCGTGGGCGCTGGTCGCGGCGGTGATCACCACACCGTCCAGCCCGTCCGCGTACATCTCCTCGATGCCCGGGGCGGCGCGTACGCCCAGGGTGTCCGCCAGCGCGGCGGCCCGTGCGGGGTCCAGGTCCGCGACCACGAGGTCGGTGACGCCCGGGACGCTCCGGAGGGTGGCGGCGTGGAACGCACCGATGCGCCCGGTACCGATCAGACCGATCTTCATGCGCAGGTTCCTTTCCGGGGAGGGGAAGCGGAGAGGGGAGCGGGGGGAGAGGGGCGGGGGAGGGAGACGGTGGTGAGGGAGTGGGAGTGAGGGGGTGGGAGTGAGGGAGGAGGGGAGAGGCCGGTGGGGGAGCAGGCCGGCCGGTGGGGCTCTGGCACTGAACGGGCCGATGTCGATTGGAACGGTCCAATAGCTCGCCGCACTCCGCACCCTGCATGTCCTGATGTCCGCATGTCAACCACCGTGCAGGAAGGGAGGGTTACGCGTTGACGCCGTACCCGGCCGATGGAAGGATTCCCGCCCATGGAACGGTCCAATGAGCGAGCCGACGGGCTGACGGACGAGCGGACGACCGGCCGGGCCGAGGGCCTGACAGAGGGCCGGTCCGAGGCGCGGCCGGGCGCGGGCCGGCCGCCGACGATCCGTGGTGTCGCCGAGCGCGCGGGCGTGTCCAAATCGCTGGTCTCGCTGGTGCTCCAGGGCTCGCCGCGGGTCAGCGACACCAAGCGGCAGGCCGTGCTGGACGCCATCGAGGAGCTGGGGTACCGGCCGAACGCCGCCGCCCGCAGCCTGGTGGCCCGCCGTACGCACACCGTCGGGGTGCTGCTGAACGACATGCGCAACCCCTGGTTCGTCGACGTGCTCGACGGGCTCAACTCGCTGCTGCACGCGCACGGTCTGCGGATGCTGATGGCCGACGGGCGGCTGGACCGGCAGGCCGGGCAGGACTTCGCCCGTACCTTTCAGGAGCTGCGGGTCGACGGCCTCGTCGTCGTCGGCACGCTCCCGGATACCGACGGCCTCGCCGAGGTCGCCGCACGGCTGCCCACCGTCATCGCGGGCAACCACGAACCCCGGCTACCGCATGTCGACCTCGTCGCCAACGACGACGAACGCGGCGCCCGGCTCGCCACCGAGCACCTCATCGGCCTCGGCCACCGGCAGATCGCCCATATCGCCGGACAGGGCCCGGTCGGCGAGCTGCGCCGGCGCGGCTTCGAGGCCGCGATGCGGGCTCACGACCCGGCGGCGGAGGCCGCCGTGGTGGACGGCGACGGAACCGAGGAGGGCGGCTACCGCGCCGCCATCCGCCTCCTCGCCCCGTCACCCGCCACCACCCGCCGCGGCACCCTGCGCCCGAACGGTCAACTCCCCACCGCCGTCTTCGCGTTCAATGACATCTCCGCTGTCGGAGCGCTGTCCGCGGCCCAGGAGCTGGGCCTGCGCATACCCGCCGACCTCTCCCTCGTCGGCTACGACAACACCTACCTCGCCCGTATCCGCCACCTCTGGCTGAACTCGGTGAACAACGCCAGCCACGAGGTCGGCCGGCGTGCGGCGCGCTGCCTCCTGGACCGTATGGGGCGCCCGGACGCCCCGGGCGGGCAGCAACTCGTCGCCCCGGAACTGGAGATCAGAGGGTCGACGGCCCCGCCCCGGCCGGACTGACCCGGGCCGTACTGCTTACCCAGGGGCCGTACCGCTCACGGGACGCCGGGGACGCCGGGGACGCCGGGGACGCCGGGGGCGTCGGGGGCCGGGGACCGCCGGCCGGGAGATGCCGCCGGGTCCGTCGCCGTGCGGGGCGCCGGAGCCCGGGGGCCGTTCCGGTGGCTCAGCGGCGGCCGCGTTGGCCCGGCCGCTGCGCCACCCACCTTCTGACCGTATCGGCGAACCAGAACGGTTTTCCGCCCTCCACCAGATCCGGTTCGGGCAGCAACCCGTGCTTGCGGTAGGAGCGCACGGTGTCCGGCTGCACCTGGATGTGCGCGGCGATCTCCTTGTACGACCAGAGCTTGCGGTCGGTCATCTCTGCCACCTCCTGAGCGCCGTACGCAGGGTCGGCCCGGAGAGCCGGCAGGGGGCTGGGTACGGCCTGGTGATCACTCACCCTGTGCCTGGACAACGACACCGAGTAACCATCGGGGAGGGGCTGTTGAACGGCTGTGACGTAAGGCGCGCGTAACGGTGACAGCGGTGACGCGGGGCGGACGGCTGTGACGGGGGCGGGACGATCCGGGGCGCGGCGACGAGGGCGGCCGGAACCGCGATGAGGCGAGGGAGGAGCAGGCCGGAGCGGCGCCCGTCCGGAGCCGGGCGCGGGGCGTCAGGGGTCAAGTGCGGGGCGCCCGGGGGCGAGTAATGGGCGCCCACATCCCCGGGTGCGCCGTCGGCGTGGCGGCGAGCCGGAGGGCGGGGTGGTGGCTGTTCGGGGCGGTTCGCAGCGGCGCCGCGGGCGCACAGGCGTGTGGCGGGCCGGTCCCCAACTGGGGAACCGGCCCGCCACCGGGCGCCGTTGACGGCCGACCGCGGATCGGCCGCGGACCGACCGGCCGCGGATCAGGCGTGGTACAGCGCGTACCAGGTCTTCTTGCCGACCTTGCCGTCAGCGGTCAGGTGGTGCCGGGACTGGAACTTCTTCACCGCGGCCCGGGTCTTGGGGCCGAAGTACCCGGTCACATCTCCCCAGGGGAGATAGCGGCGGTTCGCCAGCAGGCACTGCGCCTGCGAGACGCGGTCGCCGCGCTGGCCGTAGACGGTGAGGGCATTGCCGTTGTAGTAGGCGCAGGCGGCCTGGGTACCGGCCGGCCCGCCGGCCGGAGTGTCCGCGGACGCCGGGCCGGTGAGCAGTCCCGCGGTCAACAGCCCCGCGGTCGCGGTCAGGACGGCCGTACGCCGGACGACACGGTCGATTGCGTTGATCTTCATGAATTCCACCGTTTCCCCCGTTGGATGGTGATTCCACCCGCTGTGACGCCGGGGGTGCGGTCCGTGGTTCCCGCGATGTGCGGATTTTCCCGACGTCCCGTCAGGTCGAGGCCGAGGTCGAAGCCGAAGCCGAGACCGGGGCCTCGCCCGCCGCCCTCCGCAGCTCGTGCTCCAGGTCCTCCAGCGCCAGCCCCTTCGTCTCCGGCGCGTACCGCTTGCAGAACACCAGGGACAGCACACACGCCACAGCGAACAGCCAGAATGTGGGCCCGGCGCCGACCGCGTCGAGCAGCAGCGGAAAGACCAGCGCCACCGCGAAGTTGACCAGCCACATCACGAACACCGCGGCACCCATGGCCAGTCCGCGGACCTTCAGCGGGAACATCTCGGCCAGCAGCAGCCAGACCCCCGTATTGAGCGTGCCCTGCATGAAGGCCATGTACAGC
The DNA here is from genome assembly GCF_043199295.1 of Streptomyces sp. NPDC048612. Classification (NCBI taxonomy): domain Bacteria; kingdom Bacillati; phylum Actinomycetota; class Actinomycetes; order Kitasatosporales; family Streptomycetaceae; genus Streptomyces; species Streptomyces sp. NPDC048612. The sequence goes on along the minus strand of NZ_JBICVV010000044.1, from coordinate 12,907 downwards.
ACCATCAGGCCCAGGACCAGGGCACTCACGGCGGGGGAGTGCGGCAGACGGAAGGAGGCGCCGAGCAGGGTCAGCGAGACCGCCATCCCCGCCAGGCCGGTGAGCAGCAGCGGACGCCGGCCGACCCGGTCGATCAGGGACATCCCGATCGCGGTGGCGACCACCGAGATCACCCCGACCGCGATGGTGGCGGTGATCGACGCGCCGGTGCCCAGACCCGTCGACGCCAGGATCTTCGGCGCGAAGTACACCACGGCGTTGACCCCCGTGATCTGCTGGACGGCCGCCAGACCGATACCGACCAGCAACAGCCGCCGCACCCAGGGCGTACGCAACTGCTGCCAGGCACCGCGCCGCGCCTCGGCCTCCAGGCCACGGGCCTGATCGATCCGGGCCAGCTCCGCGGGCACGTCGTCGGCGGGCAGCGTCCGGCGCAGCACCCGGGCCGCCTCGTCCCGCCGCCCCTTGCTGATGTACCAGCGCGGGGTGTCCGGCAGGAAGAACAGTCCGACGAACAGCGCCACGGCGGGCAGCGCCGCCAGTCCCAGCATCCAGCGCCAGGCCGCCCACTGCGCCAGGAAGGCGTTGAGGAGATACGCGAGCAGCTGGCCGCTGACGATCATCAGCGAATTGAACGAGACCAGCCGGCCGCGGATGTGCGGGGGCGCCACCTCGGAGAGGTAGAGCGGGGTGATCACCGACGCGCTGCCGACGGCGAGGCCGAGCACGAAGCGCGCCACCGTCATGAGGGCGACGGTGGGGGAGAGCGCGACGGCCAGCGCACCGCCGATGAACACCGCGCCCGCCCACAACAGCGCGTTGCGCCGCCCCAGCGCGTCCGACATCCGGCCGCCGAGCAGCGAACCGAAGGCCGCGCCGATCAGCAGTGCGCTGGTGATCACGCCCTCGCCCAGGGAGGTGAGCCCGAAGTGGCCCTCCATGAAGGGGAGCGCGCCGGATATCACTCCGGTGTCGTAGCCGAAGAGGGCGCCGCCCAGCGCGGCGATGGCGGCGATGCCGACAAGGAAGCGCCCGGCGTGACGGGTCCGCGCCCCCTCACGCGGCCCGGCGGACGCGGGCTGACCGGTCGGAGCCATCCCCATCAGCGGTACAGCTCCGGCCGCTCGATCAGCTCGACCGGCACTCGCTCGCCCGTCGTCTGGGCGCGTACGCCCGCCTCGCACACCGCGGCCGCGGCATAGCCGTCCCAGCAGCTGGGGCCCTCGACCTCGCCGCGCCGGGTGGCGTTCACCCACAGCTGCACCTGCCGGTCGTAGGCCTCCTCGAAGCGCTCCACGAAACCGGGGGTGATCGCACCGCCCCAGCGGCCGGCGGTGTTGCTGAACACCCCGCGGTCGTCACCGATCCTGGCGGTGCCGCCCTCACAGACCGCCTCACAGCTGACCTGGTAGCCGAAGCCGCAGTTGACGAAGAGTTCGGTGTCCACGACCTGGCCGCCCGCCGTCTCGAAGAGGATCAGCTGGGGGTCGCTGAGGCCCTCCGGCGCGTTGCCGGTGGGGGCCGGGCGCAGCACCCGCACCGCGGTGATCTCCTCCTCCAGCAGCCAGCGGGTCACATCGATCTCGTGCACCACCGAGTCGTTGATCATCATCGCGTTGGTGAAGCCGGGCGGGGTGTCGGCGTTGCGGTGCTTGTTGTGCAGCATCAGCGGACGCCCGTAAGCGCCCTGTTCCAGCAGGGACTTGAGGGTGCGGTAGTCGGCGTCGTAGCGGCGCATGAAACCGACCTGGGCGCGACGGTGCCCCAGCGCCTGCTCGGCCTCCAGCACCCGCAGCGCGGAGGCGGCGTCCGGCGTCAGCGGCTTCTCGCACAGCACGGGCAGATCCCGCGCGAAGGCGTCCAGCAGCGCCGCCTCGTGCGCGGGCCCCGGCGAGGCGATCAGTACGGCGTCCACCCCGGGGTCGTCCATGGCGGCGGCCGGGTCGGTGTAGGGGGTACACCCTTCGATGCCGTCGGCGAGGTGCTTGACCCGCGCCGCGTCGATGTCGACCACCGCGGCGACCCGGGCGCCGCTGATCACCTCGTTGATCCGGCGTACATGGTCGGCGCCCATCCGGCCGGTGCCGATGACCGCGACGCCCAGCGTTTTGTGCGAAGTCATGTCGTCCACAAGTCCTTACGTGCTACGGAGTGTGAGCTACCCTAGGAACTGATTACTCTCCGTAATCGTTGCCGGGGTATGAGGAGGAGGCGCCACGAGGCAGACGGACGCGGGGCGCGGCCACGCGATACGTCTGCACGCAATGCGTAACCCTGCGAGGCGCACCCCCGCAAGGCGCACCCCTGCGAGGCCCGGTCCCGCCACTCACGCCCCGCAGGAGCGCAGGAAGCGGCGGGTTCGTTCGGCGATGGGGAAGGGTTGGTCGGGCGGGCAGGGGTACATGTCCTGCTCGACGATGGCGAAGAGGTCGACGTTCAGCTCCTGTGCGGCCTCCAGGACGGGCGGCAGTGCCGGTACGCCGAGCGGCGGTTCGCACATCACGCCCTGCTTGACCGCGGGGCCGAAGGGCGTGCCCTTGGCGACGACCTCGCTGAGGATGTCGGGGTCGACCTGCTTGAGGTGGAGGTAGCCGATCCGCTCGCCGTAGGTGCGGATCAGCTTGACGCTGTCGCCGCCGCAGTAGGCGTAATGGCCGGTGTCCAGGCAGAGGTTGACCAGGGCGGAGTCGGTGGTGTGCAGGAGCCGTTCGACGTGTTCCTCGGTGTCGATGTGGGTGTCGGCGTGTGGGTGCACGACGATGTCCAGCCCGAACTCGTCGCGCACCTGCCTGCCCAGCCGCTCCATGCCGGTGGTCAGCTGCTTCCACTGCTCCACGGTCAGCTCGCGCGGCTCGATCTCCTCGGCGGTCTTGTCGTCGCGCCAGAAGGAGGGGATGACGACGAGGTGCCCGGCGCCCATCGCCTGGGTGAGGGTGGCGACCTCGGAGACGTGCGCCCAGGTCTTGTCCCATACGGACGGGCCGTGGTGCAGCGAGGTGAAGATCGTGCCGGCCGAGACGCGCAGGCTGCGGCGGGCGATCTCGTCGCGCAGGACGGCGGGGTCGGTGGGCAGGTAGCCGTAGGGGCCGAGTTCGATCCACTCGTAGCCGGCCTCGGCGACCTCGTCCAGGAAGCGCTGCCAGGGGACCTGCTGGTCGTCGTCGGGGAACCAGACTCCCCACGAGTCGGGTGCGGAACCGACGCGGATGCGGTCCAGGGCGGGCTGGGCGGCATGGGGAACGGGCATGCTGCGGCTCTCCTCTCGCCGGTCGGCGGTGACCGGGAGGCGCTGGGGTGCGGTCGTGGGGCACAGCCTCTCTGCCGCCCCAGGGAGTGTCAAGACTTCGTCCTGACATAAGGACTTAAGGACTTTGTTGCTTGGGGGGCATGGAGTGCATGGGGTTGCTTGGGGTGCAGGGGTGTGAGGGGTGGCAGGTGAGGGCTTGTTGGGTGAGGGGTGGTGTTGGGGGCCTCGCTCTCTTGACGTCAGTATGTAAGGACAAATTATTGACAGGGTCCACGGCTCCCCGTTAGACCTTTCCTCGGAGCCGAACCCGCCGAACCCGCTGTGCCGGGCGACCCGAAGGGGCGCACATGACCGAGCCGTACGACCTGATCACCATGGGGCGCATCGGAGTCGACCTCTACCCGTTGCAGACCGGTGTGCCGCTGGCTCAGGTCGAGACCTTCGGGAAGTTCCTCGGCGGCTCCGCCACCAATGTCGCGGTGGCCGCCGCCCGGCTCGGCCGCCGCAGCGCGGTCATCAGCCGTACCGGCAGTGACCCGTTCGGCGACTACGTCCACCAGGCGCTGCGTGACTTCGGTGTGGACGACCGGTGGGTGACCGCCGTCGACGCCTACCCGACACCGGTCACCTTCTGCGAGATCTTCCCGCCGGACGACTTCCCGCTCTACTTCTACCGCCGTCCCAAGGCTCCCGACCTGGTCATCCACCCCGAGGAGCTGGACCGGGACGCGATCGCCGCGGCCCGGATCTTCTGGGTCACCGGGACGGGGCTGTGCGAGGAGCCCAGCCGCACCGCCACCCTCGCCGCGCTGGAGGCCCGTGCCAAGGCGGGCACCACCGTCTTCGACCTCGACTGGCGGCCGATGTTCTGGGGCGGTGCGGGCGGCGCCTCCGGGGACGGCGGGACGGCCGGCGCCGCGGCGATGGTCGACGCCCGCCCGTACTACGAGGCCGCGCTGCGGCACGCCACCGTCGCGGTCGGCAACGTCGACGAGGCCGAGGTCGCCACCGGGCTCCGTGACCCCTGGGCCTGCGCGCGGGCGCTGCTGGACATGGGCGTCGAGCTCGCGGTGATCAAGCAGGGGCCCAAGGGTGTGCTCGCCGTCCACCGGGACGGCCGCACCGCCGAGGTGCCGCCCACCCCGGTCGAGGTCGTCAACGGCCTGGGAGCCGGGGACTCCTTCGGCGGGGCGCTGTGCCACGGGCTGCTCGCCGGCTGGGAGCTGGCGCCGGTGATGCGGTACGCCAACGCCGCGGGCGCGATCGTCGCCTCCCGTCTCGCCTGCTCCTCCGCGATGCCGACGGCCGACGAGGTCGACGCGTTCCTGGCCGCCCGGTGACCGCCGGGCCCGGGCCCCTCGTGGCCCTCAGGGCGAGATCCCGTCCGGCGATCCCCGTGGCCGGTCCCCGCCCCCGCGCCCGCCCCGCCCGCCGGCCGCACCCCGTCCACCTGTGCATTCAAGAAGGTGAGTTGAGCCTTGACCCCTCGGATCAGTGACCTCGCGACGCTGCGGGCCCGGCATCCCGAAGCCGTCGCGGAGGCCGCCGCCCGCCGCAGCCGTCGCCCGCTCCTCGGCGACAGCGGCCGGCTGATGATCATCGCCGCCGATCACCCGGCCCGGGGCGCGCTGGCCGTCGGTGACCGGCAACTCGCCATGGCCAACCGCCTCGACCTGCTCGAACGCCTGGTCCTGGCGCTGTCGCGGCCCGGTGTGGACGGGGTGCTCGCCACCGCCGACATACTGGAGGACCTGCTGCTGATCGGCGCCCTCGACGGCAAGGTCGTGATGGGCTCGATGAACCGCGGCGGGCTCGCCGGCGCCTCCTTCGAGATGGACGACCGGTTCACCGGCCACCGCCCCCAGGACCTCGCCCGGCTCCGCTTCGACGCCGGCAAGCTGCTGCTGCGCATCGACTACCGCGACCCCGGCTCGCTGACCACCCTGGAGGCCACCGCCCGCACCATCGACGCGATGGCCGAGCGGCGGCTGCCCGTCTTCGTCGAGCCGTTCCTGTCCTCCCGGGCGGACGGCGCGGTCCGCAACGACCTCGGCGCCGACGCCGTGACCCGTTCCGTGGCCATCGCCTCCGGGCTCGGCGGCACCTCCGCCTACACCTGGCTCAAGCTGCCGGTCACCGACGACGCCGACGCCATGGCCCGGGTCTGTGAGAGCACCACCCTGCCGACCGTGCTGCTCGGCGGCGACATCGGCGGCACCGTCCGGGACCAGGAAGCCGCCTACGAGAAGTGGCGCAAGGCGCTGCGGCTGCCGACCGTGCAGGGCCTGGTCGTCGGCCGCTCCCTGCTCTACCCGGCCGACGGGGATGTCGCGGCTGCCGTGGACACCGCCGTAGGCCTGCTGTGAACGCCGCGCTTTCCGCAGGAGACTCGACATATGAGCACTGAATTCCATCTGGGTGCCCACGCCGCGGCGGCGGGCCCGTACGCCCTGGACATCGACCCGGAGCGGGCCGGCTGGGGCTACTCCTCGCTGCGTGTCCTGGACCTGCCGCCCGGCGCCCACCACTCCTTCGCCACCGGCGACAGCGAATGGATCGTGCTGCCGCTGTCCGGCGGCTGCACGGTGCACACCGATGACGGCGAGACCTTCGAACTGGCCGGGCGGGAGAGCGTGTTCGGCGCGGTCACCGACTTCGCGTACGTGCCGCGGGACGCGCAGGTCCGGATCGCCACCGGCGCGGGCGGCCGCTTCGCGCTCACCGGCGCCCGCTGCGAGAACCGGCTGCCCGCCCGCTACGGCCCGGCCTCCGGTGTCCCCGTGGAGCTGCGCGGCAGCGGCACCTGCTCCCGCCAGGTCAACAACTTCGCCGCGGCGGGCAGCTTCGTGTGCGACCGGCTGATCGCGGTGGAGGTGCTCACCCCCGGCGGCAACTGGTCGTCCTACCCGCCGCACAAGCACGACGAGTGCCGTCCCGGCGAGGAGTCCGAACTGGAGGAGATCTACTACTTCGAGATCGAGCCGGCGCACGGCACGGACGGGGTCGGCTACCAGCGGGTGAGCCCCTCGGGGCGCGGGCGCGGCACCGATGTGCTGGCCGAGGTCCGCAGCGGGGACGCGGTCCTCATCCCCGACGGCTGGCACGGCCCGTCCATCGCCGCGCCCGGCCACGCCATGTACTACCTCAACGTCATGGCCGGTCCGGGTGCCACCCGCGAGTGGCTGATCTGCGACCACCCCGACCACGGCTGGATTCGCTCCACCTGGCCCGGCCAGCCCGTCGACCCCCGTCTCCCCCTCTACGAAGCGCCCGCAGGAGCCGCCCGATGAACGCCCCGACCACGCGCCGGCTGACGGTCGCGCAGGCCCTGGCCGAGTTCCTCGCCCACCAGTACACCGAGCGGGACGGCCGCCGGCACCGTCTGGTCAACGCCTGCTGGGGCATCTTCGGCCACGGCAACGTCGCCGGTCTCGGCCAGGCGCTGCTGGAGTCCGGCGGCGCGCTGCCGTATCTCCAGGGCCGTAACGAGCAGGCCATGGTGCATGCCGCGGTGGGCTACGCGCGGCAGTGCGACCGGCTCTCCGCGCACGCCGTCACCACGTCCATCGGGCCCGGCGCCACCAACCTCGTCACCGGTGCCGCGCTCGCCACCGTCAACCGGCTGCCGGTCCTGCTGCTGCCCGGGGACACCTTCGCCACCCGGACGGCGGACCCCGTCCTGCAGCAGCTGGAGGTCCCGCAGGCGGGCGATGTGTCGGTCAATGACGCGCTGCGTCCGGTCTCCCGCTACTTCGACCGGGTCACCCGGCCCGAGGCGCTGATCCCCGCCGCCCTCCAGGCCATGCGGGTGCTCGCCGACCCGGTGGACACCGGCGCCGTCACCCTCGCGCTGCCGCAGGACGTGCAGGCGGAGGCGTACGACTGGCCGGAGGAGTTCTTCGCCGACCGGGTCTGGCGGGTGACCCGGCCCGCCCCCGATCCGGACGCCCTCGCGGACGCCGTCCGCGCGGTCCGCGGCGCCCGGCGGCCGCTGCTGGTCGCGGGGGGCGGGGTGCACCACTCGGAGGCCGAGGACGCGCTGTGCGCCTTCGCCGACGCCACCGGCATCCCGGTCGCCTCCACCCAGGCCGGCAAGGGCTCGCTGCGCCATGACCACCCCGCCGATGTCGGCGGTATCGGCCACACCGGCACCGCCACCGCCGACGCCCTCGCCCGCGAGGCCGACCTGGTCATCGGCGTCGGCACCCGCTACACCGACTTCACCACCGCCTCCACGACCCTCTTCGCCGCGCCCGGCGTGCGCTTCCTGAACCTCAACATCGCCTCCTTCGACGCGCACAAGCTCGGCGCCGCCTCGCTCGTCGCCGACGCCCGCGCCGGACTCGACGCGCTCACCGAGGAGCTGTCCGGGCACCGGGTGGCCGCGGAGTACGAGGCCGCCTACGGCGTGGCGAAGGCGGACTGGGAGCGCCGGGTGGACGCCGCGTTCGGCGCGGCGGACGACTCCGTGCGACCCTCCCAGACACAGGTGCTGGGCGCGCTGGACGCCGTCGTCGACGACACCGACATCATCCTCAACGCGGCCGGGTCGCTCCCCGGTGACCTGCACAAACTCTGGCGCGCCCGGTCCCGCAGGCAGTACCACCTGGAGTACGGCTACTCCTGTATGGGCTATGAGATCCCCGCCGCGATCGGGGTGCGGATGGCCGCCCCCGGACGGCCGGTGTGGGCGCTGGTCGGCGACGGTACGTATCTGATGAACCCCACCGAGATCGTCACCGCGGTCCAGGAGGGCATCGCCTTCACCATGGTCCTCATCCAGAACCACGGCTACGCCTCGATCGGCGGGCTGTCCCAGGCGACCGGCGGCGAACGGTTCGGCACCGACTACCGCTTCCGCGCCGCGGACGGCACGTACACGGGTGCGCCGCTGCCCGTCGATCTCGCGGCCAACGCCGCCTCGCTGGGGATGCACGTCCTGCGGGCGGCCACGGTCGGTGAGCTGCGTGCCGCGCTCGCCGAGGCGCGTGGCGCGAACCGGCCCACATGTGTCTATGTCGAGACCGAAACGGCCGACACTGTGCCGGGCGCGCCGGAGGCCCAGGCCTGGTGGGATGTTCCCGTTGCCGAGACCGCGACACGTCCGGCGGCGGTGGCCGCACGCGAGGCGTACGACCGGCACGCCGCCGGGCGTCGCCGCCACCTCTGACTCCCGCTCGAAGTCGTCACCCAGAAAGGCCCCTCGCATGAAGACCCTCAGCCACTGGATCGGCGGGAAGCCCGTCGAGGGCGTCTCCGGCAACTTCGGCCCGGTCTACAACCCGGCCACCGGCGCCCAGGAGAAGCAGGTCGCCTTCGCCTCGACCGACGAGGTCGACGCGGCCGTCCGCGCGGCCAAGGAGGCGTTCCGGACCTGGGGCGACAGCTCCCTGGCCAAGCGCACCTCGGTGCTGTTCAAGTACCGCGAGCTGCTCGACGCGCACCGCGAGGAGATCGCGCGGCTGATCACCGCCGAGCACGGCAAGGTGCACTCCGACGCGCTCGGCGAGGTCGCCCGCGGCCTGGAGATCGTCGAGCTGGCCTGCGGTATCCCGGAGAAGCTCAAGGGCGAGCTGTCCACCCAGGTCTCCACCCGCGTCGACGTGGCGGCGATCCGTCAGTCGCTCGGTGTGGTCGCCGGTATCACGCCGTTCAACTTCCCGGCGATGGTGCCGATGTGGATGTTCCCGCTCGCCATCGCCTGCGGTAACACCTTCGTCCTCAAGCCGAGCGAGAAGGTCCCCAGCGCCGCCCTCAAGCTGGCCGAGCTGGCCGCCGAGGCGGGGCTGCCCGACGGCGTGCTGAACGTCGTCAACGGCGACAAGGTGGCCGTCGACGCCATCCTGGAGCACCCGGACATCGCCGCGGTCTCCTTCGTCGGCTCCACCCCCATCGCCCGCTACATCCACACCACCGGCACCGCCAACGGCAAGCGGGTCCAGGCGCTGGGCGGCGCCAAGAACCACATGCTGGTCCTGCCGGACGCCGACCTCGACCTGGCCGCGGACTCCGCGATCAACGCCGCGTACGGCTCGGCCGGTGAGCGCTGCATGGCGATCTCCGTCGTCGTGGCCGTCGGGGAGACCGCCGACCCGCTGATCGGCAAGATCAAGGAGCGCGCCGACCAGCTGCGGATCGGCCCCGGCGACGACCCGGCGTCCGAGATGGGCCCGCTGATCACCAAGGTCCACCGCGACAAGGTCGCCTCGTACGTCTCGGGCGCCGCGGCCCAGGGCGCCGATGTCGTCATCGACGGCACCGGCTACACCGTCGAGGGCTACGAGGACGGGCACTGGATCGGCATCTCCCTCCTGGACCACGTCACGCCCGGGATGGACGCCTACAAGGACGAGATCTTCGGCCCGGTGCTGTCCGTGGTCCGCGTCGACACCTACGACGAGGCCATCGAGCTGATGAACAGCTCGCCGTGGGGCAACGGCACCGCGATCTTCACCCGGGACGGCGGCGCGGCCCGCCGCTTCCAGATGGAGGTCGAGGCCGGCATGGTCGGCGTGAACGTGCCGATCCCGGTGCCGGTGGGCTACCACTCCTTCGGCGGCTGGAAGGACTCGCTCTTCGGCGACCACCACATCTACGGCAACGACGGCGTGCACTTCTACACCCGCGGCAAGGTCGTCACCACCCGCTGGCCGGACCCGTCCGACGGCGGCATCAACCTGGGCTTCCCCAGCAACCACTGAGGACGTCCCGACGGACCCCCGGCCACCCCTCACCGGCCGGGGGTCCGGCATGTCCGGGTCGTGACGTCCTGGCCGGGTCGCCGTGTGCCCGACCGCGAAGAACCCCAGGTCCGGGGGGAGACCGCCGGCCGGTGCGTTGCTACCGTGCTCCCTCGCGCAGCACTGACACACACGGGGGACGAAATGCCACAGTCTATGGCGCTCGCCAAGGGCGCCCGTATCACCGGCGGGGCGTTCTGCCTGCTGTTCTTCCTTTTCACCGCCACCTGGCTGGTCGTCGACCTCAGCCAGCTGGGCATCGACGGGGTCTGGGAATCCTGGACCTTCCAGAACCCCGGCGCCACCAACCGGGTCACCAGCGCGTTCCATCTGGGACTGGCCCTGGTGCAGCTGGCGGCGGCGGTCACGGCGTTCGCGGGTCAGCGGGTGGCCGGCGGACTGCTGGCCGTCGCCACCACCCTCACCTTCGCCACCGTGCTGCAAGCCATGATCAGCGTCGGCAGCCACACCGAGAACCACCGCTGGTTCCAGCACGTCGAACGGGGCACGCCGACCTTCGACAACGTCTTCCTGAGCAGCCTGGGCATGTTCCCGCTGACCGTCGTCGCGGGCATCGTGCTGCTCGCCGGGATGCGTTCCTGGCCGCGCCAGAAGCCCAGTGACCCGCCGGTGCGCCCGGCCGGGAAGGCCGGTGTGGCGGGCGGTCTGGTGCTCGGCGCGATGGCGCTGCTCCTCGTGGTCTGGCACGGATACATGCTGGTGGAGGGCGGCAGCGAATTCTTCGCCATGTTCTACTTCGGCAAGGGCGCCGGTCTCGGCGCGCTGCTGGGAATGGCCTCCGGCTGGTCCGCCTTCTTCTTCCTCGCGCTGACCGTGCCGGCCACGCTCAGCAGCCTGATGCGCGGCCCCGCGGCCCGCGGGCTGGCCATCGGGCTGGCGGTGGTGTCGCTGCCCGGCGCCGTGCTGTCGGTGATCGGGATGGCCCTCGACCACAGCCTGTTCGAGCTGTCCGGCGCCGTGCCGGGCATGGACCTCATCAACCGGCTCCAGCTGGCGCTGGACCTGTTCGGGTCGGTGGCGCTGCTGGTCCTGATGGGCCGCGGTGAGCCGGTCGCCCCCGCCTGGTACCCGCCGTCGCAGGCACCGCAGTTCGCCGTCCCCGGCTTCGTGCCGCAGCCCGGCATGCAGGCCCCGCAGGCCCCGCCGGTCTGGCAGCCGCCCGCCGGACCGGTGCCCCCGGTCAGCGGCCCGCCGGTGCCGCCGGCCGGTGCCCCGCCGATGCCGCCCGGCACCCCGCCGCCCCCGCAGGGCGGCTTCGGGCCGCCGCAGTACTGACCCGTCCGCGTACGGCCGCCGAGGCCCTACGCGGAAAACAACGGGGGGCGGCGGCCCGCCGGTTGATACGGTGCGAGGGCGCGTGCCCGAGCGCGCTCACCGCCGGACGAGGGAGGTTGATGAATATGGCCCGCCAGACGCTTCATCGGCATGCCCTTGTCCGGGCCGCCGCCTGAGCGGGACACTCCCGCGGAACGCCTGAGCGTCCGCCGTCCCCAGCGCGGCCCGGTCGTCGACGAACGACCAGGAGTCACGCGTGTCTTCCTCTTCTTTCTCTGATTTCCCCCCTTCCCCTTCCCCTTCCCTTTCCCTTGGCTCCCCGGACTCCCCGGATGCCGTCCTTCCGCGGGGCGGCGCCGAGCTGTGCACCGCCCGGCTGCTGCTGCGGCCGTGGTCCGACGGAGAGCTGGCCGCCGTGCTCGACGGGACGCGGCAGCCGCACTGGGCCGCGGACTTCCCCGCCGACGGAGACCGGGTCATCGCCGGCTTCGTCGCCGGGAACCCCGACGCGCGCGGCGTCTACGGCCAGCGGCAGATCCTCGAACGGGACGGCGGCCAGGTGGTCGGCGCCATCGGGCTGTTCTGGCCGCCGCGGGAGGGAGCGCTGGAGTTCGGCTACGGCGTCGTGCCGTCCCGGCGGGGCCGTGGCTATGCCGCCGAGGCCGCCCGCGCCCTGGTGGCGTTCGCCCTCACGGCGCCGGGTGTGCACACCGTGTGCGCGGACGCCGAGCTGTCGAACCCGGCGTCCTGCCGCGTCCTGGAGAAGGCCGGGCTGGTGCACTGCAGCAGCGATGAGCGGCTCGCGCGGTACCGGCTGACGGCGCGGGGCCCGGCGCCGGACGACGGCACCGGCACCCGCACCGGCTGACGGCCGGTCCGCGCCGACCCGTCCGCCGGGCCCGTTCCCAGGGCCCGGCGGACGGGTCGGCGTGCTCATGGGGCAGGTGGGGGCCGGGGTCTGTGGGCCGGGAGGCGAGCCGTTGCTTACTGCCGGTTTATGACCCCTTTGTGCAGGATGGATACCCCTGTCAACTGTCCTGTGCCTTCAGGCATGTGAGGAAGGATCAGTCGTGCGTTCACCTCTTGTCCCGGTACCGGGCGTCGTGCCTGTTTCACCGGCCCGTCGGGGCTGAGCGCCTTGGCGACCGCTCCCCAGGCCCCCGCTTCCCCGGCTTCCGCGCCGGTGACCCCGCCCCCGGTGCCGCCCGTGCCCCCGCAGCCGCCGCGCCGTCCGGCGCCCTGGCTGCGGCCGACCATCCGGATACGGCTGACGCTGCTGTACGGCGGCATGTTCCTGATGGCCGGGGTCGTGCTGCTCGCGCTCATCTACGTCCTGGCGGCGCAGACCCTCAAGGAGGGCACCCCGGAGTTCCGGATCTTCGGCACCAACCTCCGCGTGGGCAACGGCAGTTGTCCCGGTCTGCCGTCGCTCGGCACGGTCGGTGAGATCAACGCGGCGATCAGCGAGTGCATGCACAACCAGCGCGAACTGGCCCTGCAGACCTTCCTGAACCATTCGCTGGCGGCTCTGCTGGGTTTGACGGTGGTGGCGTTCGCGTTCGGTTATGCGATGGCGGGGCGGGTGTTGTCGCCGTTGGGGCGGATCACGCGGACGGCGCAGCGG
>NZ_JBICVV010000043.1:16338-31218 GCF_043199295.1 Streptomyces sp. NPDC048612 | reverse complement strand
GTAAAGCGAAGCAGTCCGGCACACCCCACCCGCGGAGGCCCGTCACCGCACCCCGACAGCCCCGCGCAGCGGACCCGCCCGCCGCAGGCGCAACGGCGAGGGCACCGCGCAGCGGGCAACAAACGGCGAGCAACCACCACGGCGGGAACGCCAAAGGGAGAATCAGGCCCATGAACGAGATCACCTTCAGACGTGCCGAGGACCGAGACGACCCCGCCGTGCTCGTGGCGCTGTACGACCGCGCCGCCCGCTGGATGCTGGCGTCGGGGATCGACCAGTGGAAGCCGGGCGAGAAGGACGAGGAGCACTTCCGGCTGCGGCAGAGGGAGGGCGAGGTGTGGCTGGCAGAGGCCGGCGGGCGGGCCGTGGGCGCCTTCGAGCTGTGGTGGCGGGACGAGGCCGCGTGGGGGCCGCAGCCGCCGGAGGCGGGCTATGTGCACCGGCTGATGGTGGACCGGGAGCACGCCGCGGCCGGGACCGGGCGGGCGCTGCTGGCGCATGCGGAGGGGCGGATAGCCGGGGCCGGGCGGGCCTGGTCCCGGCTGGACTGTGTCTCCTCGAACCCGCGGCTGCGCACGTACTACGAGGGCGCCGGTTACACGGTCGTCGGGGAACAGCCCGTCAAGGAGGGTGCCGACGGCAGCCTGTACGCCGTCACCCTCCTTGAGAAGCGGCTGGGGGACGTCTCGTAGGAGGCCCGCTGACACCTAGCCCCGGCGGAAGACCGCCACCGTACGGGCCGGGACCGTGAAGGTGCCCGACGCGGCGGCGTAGGACGCGGAAGCAGTGGTGCGGTCGGCGCCGTGGGCCTGCACGGGGTGCAGGGCATACCGTTCGCCGGCGAGGGCGGGGACGGTCTGGGGCTGCCGGTCGGGGGTGGCGTTGAGGACGATGACGAGGTTGTCGAGGCGCATGGTGATCACGCCGGGGGTCTCGTGCGTGCCGGAGAGGGGGAAGGAGAGCCGCGACTGGACCGCGGCGGTGCTGGAGAGGCCGAAGGCCGGTTCCGTGGCGTGGATGCGGAGCAGGTCGCGGTAGGCGGCGGAGGCGCCGGTGATGGTGGCGCAGCCGGGCCGGAGCGCGGGGTCGGCCAGCAGGGGGCGGGCGTAGGGCCACTTGTCCTTGTTGTCGGCGGCCGGGGGCAGGCCGCGGCCGAAGCCGTTGCCGTCGGCGCAGTTCCAGTGCAGGGCGTTGAACCAGTCGCCGCTGTCGAAGGAGTTGCGGTCCAGGGACTTGGAGCGCAGCAGGTCGGAGCCCGCCTGGGAGAGCGCGGGGCCTTGTGAGAGGGCCGCGGTGGCGAGGGCCAGGACCTGCATACGGGCGCGGTCGGCGGGGCGGGTGTGCGGCGGGAGTTTGTAGGCGAGGGCGTCGTAGAGGGTTTCGTTGTCGTGGGCGTCGGCGTAGGCGAGCGCGTCACCGGGGGCGGCGGCGTACCCGGCGGGGGCGCCGTTGTAGTCGACCTGGGAGCCCTTGACGCGGTGGCCGGTGGTGTCGGTGAAGGTGTAGTCGGCGAGGTTGCCGGTGAGGCCGACCTTGATGAGGTCCTGGTAGTGGAGGAGGCGGGCGCGCTGCTCGGCCGGAGTGCCGTTCCCCGGCGCGGAGTTGGGGTCGGTGAAGAGGCCCGAGGCGAAGCCCTGGACGCGGGGGTCGGCGTCGAAGGGGCCGCCGCCGCGCACCGCGTCCCGGGCCCGGTCGTTGAAGGTGGCGATGCCGGTGCCGGCCATGTTCCGCTGGGTGGCCTGGACGAAGCGGGCGTCGTCGGCGGCCTCGCCGAAGTTCCAGCCCTCGCCGTAGAGGACGATCTTCCTGCCGTCGACGCCGTCCCGCTCCGGGGTCAGCGCGTCGAGGGCCTTCCTGACGGCGAGGATGTTGGCCTTGGGGTGGTGGCCCATGAGGTCGAAGCGGAAGCCGTCGACCTTGTACTCCCTGGCCCAGGTGACGACCGAGTCGACGACGAGCCTGCCCATCATGGTGTGTTCGGGCGCGGTGCCGGAGCAGCAGGTGGAGGTGGCGACACCGCCGTCGTCCAGGAGCCGCTGGTAGTAGCCGGGGACGATGCGGTCCAGTACGGAGTGCCGGTTCTGGCCGTCGGCGGCGGTGTGGTTGTAGACGACGTCCATGACGGTGCGCAGCCCGGCGCGGTTGAGGCCCTGGACCATGCGGCGGAACTCGACGGTGCGGGCCGTGCCCTCCGGGTCGGACGCGTAGGAGCCCTCGGGGACGGTGTAGTGCAGCGGGTCGTAGCCCCAGTTGTAGGCGTCGCGGGCGGCGGTCTTCCCGACGCAGTCCTGCTGACGGTCGGAGTCGGGTCCGTACGAGGCGGGATCGCAGCCGGGACGGTCCTGGTCGGCGCGCCGCTCGGGTGCGGTGGCGAAGTCGAAGGCGGGCAGCAGATGGACGTAGGAGGTGCCGGACCGGGCGAGGGAGCGCAGGTGCCGCATCCCGTCGGAGCGCCGGTCGGTGAAGGCGAGGTACTGCCCCGGGTGGCGGGACGTACGGTCCTCGACGGAGAAGTCCCGGACGTGCAGCTCCTGGATACGGGCCCGGTGCAGCGGCACGGCGGCGGGCTTCGCCAGCCGTGACCAGCCGTCCGGGGCGAGTTCCGGATCGTCGAGGTCGGTGACGAGACTGCGGGCCGAGTCCGCGGTCAGGGCGGTGGAGTAGGGGTCGGTGACCTTGCTGGTGACGGTCTTGCCGACGGTGGGCGCGAAGACCGTCACCAGGTAGCGGTAGGGCTTTCCGGCCCAGTCCCGCGTGCCCCGGGCGCTCCAGACGCCGGTGCGGTCGTCGCGCCGCATCGGGACGGTACGGCCGTCGAGTTCGAGGGCGACGGTGCGGGCGGTGGGCGCCCAGACGGAGAGGGTGGGCCGCCCGTGGTGGAAGACCGGTCCCAGCGCGGCGTGCCGGGCACGGCCGCCGTAGAGGTCGTCCAGGACGCCGGGTGTCTGGACACCGGTGGTGGCGCGCCGCCCGTCCGCCGTGCGCTGGACGGCGAGGAGCCGGCCGCGCAGCGCGGTACGGGCCAGGTGGCGGTCGCGGGGGTCGACGGTGAAGGCCGGATACCCCGTCAGGTGCGGAGCGGCGGCCCGTTCGGCCGGACTGAGACTGCCCGGCGTCAGCCGTATGTGCGCGCCACGGGAACCGAACTCCAGCTGGGCGGCGCCGTGTTCCGCGCCCTTCCAGACGACGTGTCCCGGTCGATCCACTGGGCCAGCGCCTTGCCCGGAGGGGACGGCGCCGCCTGCGCAGGTTGCTGCGGCGACGAGACCAGCAGGGCCACCGCCCCGAGGACCAGAACGAGAGCGGCGACCGGACGCCGGCGGAACCGGCGGGTGGTGGAGGACATGGGTCATGGTTCTATCCGCGCCGATCCCTCACTGCAAGACCTTACGCAAGACATTGCAAGGGTGTTACGTTCCCTCGGAAGCCGGTCCGGCCGACCGGAGGCCCACCACGAAACGGGCCCTACGCGCCCGGCCGGCCGGACCGGCGCCACCCTGAGTCCGGACCGCCCCGCACGGGAACCGGCGAGGAACTCCCCCCCGATGACCAACTCGCCGCCCCGCAACCTCCTTCCGAGAAAAATCGATGGTGCGGAGCGGGCGCACATGGTTGGCTTCGTCAGGGCGCGCCAGGTACGCGCCCGATGAGGGGGAATCATCATGAAGTTCCGTATCGGCGGAGCATCGGCCGCGCTGGCCGTCCTGCTGGCCGCCGCTTCGAGCATGCCGGCCCATGCCGACGAGCACCGCGAGCCGGCGAGCAGCTACCGGGCAGTCAGCGCCCAGAGCGCGCACGGCTTCCTGACCAAGGGGGACTACGCGCACTTCTCCCACACCGTGCGGAACACGGTCAACGCGCACGGCTGGTGGAAGAAGATCGACGGCCCGGCGACACACGCCAAGGTCACCATCTGGCTGCAGGTCAAGTCCGGCTCCAAGTGGAAGACTCTCGACAAGGGAGTCAAGACCGTTCTGCCGGGCGGCGGAAGCAACAAGCGGGCGGTCGCGAACTGGAAGTGCACCAACCTGATCGTGAAGAACCACTTCCGTACGGTGGTGGACGTGGACATCGTCGGCTATCCGGACAGCCCCGAGAAGCTCGTGACCAAGACACAGACGCTGTACTGCGGTATCTAGCATTCGGCCGCGCCCGGACACCGGTCGGACACGGAAAGGCCTTGGCGTGTACTACGAGACGCTTGTCGCCGTGCACGGAGTGCTCGACCGGTATCCGTGGGCGTCGCACCTCACCTGCGAGGACACCGGCAGCGAACTCTACGACCTCGCCATGCGCAGGTCGGAGGCGTACGGCTGGTACTCCACCGGCGGCTGGACCTACCGGTACCGGGGGTGGGGCGAGGCCCGCGTCGTCCAGGACCCGGGGCGCTGGGCCGACTGCCTGGCCGGCGGGGACTGGACGCAGGACGGGCAGGTACGGGAGCTGGCCTGGATGTCGGCGGACATCCCCCGCGACGTCCGGGAGCCGCGGCTGCCAGTCCTTCATGTGGCGCGCATCCTGTCGGACGCGCTGAACCGGCTCGGGCGCGTCCGGTTCACCGGGCTGCACGCCGTCCTCCCACTGCACGAACTCGTCGGTGATGCCTCCGACGACCTGGCGGAGATGCGGACGTGGTTCGCGCTCGCCGATCCGTCCGCGTCGGTGGCGGTGAGCCTCACCGCCGCCACCGGCACCGCGGGGTGGGGCAAGGAGTCGGCGGTGCGCGACGCCGTCGCGGCGCGGCTCGGTGACCTCGCGGACGTCGAGGTCGCCACCGGGCGGCTCGACCTGTCCGGCATGGCGGACCTGGACGGCGAGCACGGTTACCGCAAGGGCCGCGAGCGGGGCGTGCTGCGGTTCGCCTGCCGTGTGCGGGAGTGGTCGCCGGATGTCGCGGTGTGGCTGGTCGAGGTCGTGGGCGACGCCTTGCGCGCGGTCGGGTGCGCGGAGCAGGTGGTGGTGACCGCCTCGCGGGCGTCCGTGGCCGACCGCCCCTGACAGGCGCGGCCGGCCCCGGCGGTCAGCCCCGTACCGGCCCCGTCGACCCCCGCACCACCAGCTCCGGCTGGAAGACGAACTCGGTGCGGCGGGGTGGTTCCCGGCGGCCCACCGCCCGTTCGTGGATCTCCTCGATCAACGCCCCCACCGCCGCCGTCGCCATCGCCTGTACCGGCTGGCGGACCGTGGTCAGTGGTGGGTCGGTGAAGGCGATCAGCTGGGAGTCGTCGAAGCCGACGACGGAGACGTCGGCCGGGACGTCCAGGCCTCGCTGGCGGGCCGCGCGGATGACGCCGAGGGCCATCAGGTCACTGCCGCAGACGACGCCGGTGCAGCCGTCGTCGAGGAGTGCGGCGGCCGCCGCGTGGCCGCCCTCGACGCTGAACAGGGTGTGCTGGAGGCGCCGTTCGGCCTGCCCCCTCGACAGGCCGAACGACTCCTCCAGGGCCGCCACGAAGCCCTCGGCCTTGCGGCGGGAGGGCACATAGCGGGCCGGGCCGACGGCCAGCCCGATCCGCTCGTGACCCAGCTCGGCCAGATGGCGCACGGCCATCCGGGCCGCCGCGGCGTCGTCGGGTGAGACGAACGGCGCGTCGATACCCGGGTGGTAGCCGTTGATGAGGACGAACGGGACGCCGCGCGAGGCCAGCCGGGCGTAGCGGGACGGGTCGGCGCGGGTGTCGGCGTGCAGCCCGGAGAGGAAGACGATGCCGGTGACGCCGCGCTCCTCCAGCTGCTCGACGAGTTCGTCCTCGGTGGCCCCGCCCGGCATCTGGGTGCAGAGCACGGGGGTGTAGCCGTGGCCCGCCAGCGACTGCTCGATGATCTGGGCGAAGGCCGGGAAGATCGGGTTGGTCAGCTCGGGGATGACCAGGCCGACCAGCCCGGCGCTGCGGCGCCGCAGCCGCACCGGACGCTCGTAGCCGAGCACGTCGAGCGCGGCGAGCACCCGCCGCCGGGTGCCCGCCGCCACGCCCGCCCTGCCGTTCAGCACCCGGCTGACGGTCGCCTCGCTGACCTCCGCCTGGGCGGCGATGTCGGAGAGCCGCGGGGTGGCAGGGGGATCGGGCAGGGTCACTCCTCCCACCAGACGGCGGTGTCGGCCGGCAGGACCACGTCGCCCTCGGGTACGTCCAGTTGGCGGGAGGCGAGCAGGAGGCGGCCGGGGGCGGGCAGGGTGGCCGGGGCGCCGGTCGTGTTGACCGTGCAGACCAGGCCGCCGGGGCGGCGGAAGGCCAGGACGCCGTCGGGGGCGTCCAGCCACTCGACCGCGTCGCCCGCACCGAGGCCGGGATGGCTGCGCCGGAGGGCGAGGGCGGTGCGGTAGAACTCCAGGGTGGAGGCCGGGTCGCCGGTCTGGGCCTCGACGGTGAGCGGCGCCCAGTCGTCCGGCTGCGGGAGCCAGCTGCCGCCGTCGCCGAAGCCGTACGGGGATTCGTCGCCGCTCCACGGGAGCGGTACCCGGCAGCCGTCGCGCAGGCCCTCCTGGCCGGTGTCCCGGAAGAAGGAGGGGTCCTGGCGGACCTCGTCGGGCAGGTCCGTCACCTCGGGCAGGCCCAGCTCCTCGCCCTGGTAGAGGTAGGCGGAGCCGGGCAGCGCCAGCATCAGCAGGGTGGCGGCGCGGGCGCGGTCCAGGCCGCCGCCCAGGCGGGTGCGGTGGCGCACCACGTCGTGGTTGGACAGCACCCAGGTCGTCGGGGCGGCCACCGGCCGCATGGCGGCGAGGGAGGAGGCGACGGCCTCGCGGAGCGCGGCCGCGTCCCACCCCGTGTCCAGGTAGTGGAAGTTGAAGGCCTGGTGGAGTTCGTCGGGGCGCAGGTACAGGGCGGTGCGGTCGGCGCTGGGGGTCCAGGCCTCGGCGACCGCGATCCGCTCGCCGGGGAGGGAGCCGGGCCGGTGGCCGGCGGAGTACTCGTCGAGGACGGTGCGCCAGGAGCGGTAGATGGCGTGCACGCCGTCCTGGTCGAAGAACGGCAGGACCTGGTTCCCGAGCAGTTTCAGCTGCTCGCCCCGGCCCATGTCGGGCAGGCCGGGGGCCTTGACCAGGCCGTGGGCCACGTCCACCCGGAAGCCGTCCACGCCCAGGTCGAGCCAGAAGCGCAGGATGGAGCGGAACTCGTCGCGTACGGCGGGGTGGTCCCAGTTGAAGTCGGGCTGTTCGGGGGCGAAGAGGTGGAGGTACCACTCGCCGTCGGGGACCCGGGTCCAGGCGGGGCCGCCGAAGAGGGACTCCCAGTCGTTGGGCGGCTCCTCGCCGTTCTCCCCGCGGCCCTTGCGGAAGTGGAAGCGCTCGCGGAGCGTCGAGCCGGGCCCCTCGGCCAGCGCCCGGCGGAACCACGCGTGCTGGTCGGAGCAGTGGTTGGGGACGAGGTCGACGATGACCCGCAGCTCCAGCCGGTGAGCGTCACGGATGACCGCCTCGGCGTCGGCCAGGGTGCCGAACATCGGGTCGATGACCCGGTAGTCGGCGACGTCATAGCCGGCGTCGGCCTGGGGCGAGGCGTAGAAGGGGCTGAGCCAGACGGCGTCGACGCCCAGATCCCGCAGATACGGCAGCCGGGCACGGACACCGGCCAGGTCCCCCATACCGTCGCCGTTCCCGTCGGCGAAGCTGCGCGGATAGACCTGGTAGATCACCGCGTCGCGCCACCAGTCGGCGGCAGGAGTGACGGTGTGCTGTGAAGTCATGTCATCCCTTGGTGGTGCCGGCGGTCAGTCCGGCGACGAGGTGGCGTTGGGCGAAGGCGAAGACGAGGGCGGCCGGGACGGCGATGATCACGGCGGCGGCGGTCATCGAACCCCAGTCGTTGGTGTACTGGTTGACGAAGGTCTGCAGGCCGCCGGCGAGGGTCAGGTTCTCCTCGCCGGTCATGAAGGCGGAGGCGTAGGCGACCTCGGCCCAGGCGGTGACGAAGGTGTAGAAGCCGGTGACGGCGAGGCCGGGGCGGGCCAGTGGCAGGACGAGACGCCAGAAGGTGCCGAAGGGGTTGAGGCCGTCGACCCGGCCGGCCTCGTCGATCTCCACCGGGATGGTGTCGAAGAAGCCCTTCATCATCCAGGCGCAGAACGGGACGGCGATGGTCAGGTAGGTGACGACCAGGCCGGCCGGCTGGTTGAGCAGGCCGAGGCCCGCCAGGAGGTTGTAGAGCGGCACGATCAGGACCGCGACCGGGAACATCTGGGTGATCAGCAGCAGCCACATCAGCGGGCGCATTCCGGGGAAGCGGAAGCGGCTGACGGCGTAGCCGGTGGTGGCGGCGAGGAAGACGCCGAGGGCGGTGGTCAGCCCGACGATGATCACGGAGTTCTTGAACCAGGTGAGGAACTCGGTGTCGGCCAGTACGTGGGTGTAGTTGGCGAGGGTGAAGTGGGTGACGAGGCCGGTGGAGAAGGCATCGTTCCTGGGCTTGAAGGACGTCACCAGCAGCCACAGGGGCGGGAAGACCGCCACGACGGCCGCGACGGCGAGACCGGCGTGCAGTGCGGTGGAGGCGAGCCGGGACCGCTCCTTGCGCCTGCGGACCGGGCGGGCCGTACGGGCCGGGGGTGTGCGGGTCATGGTCACCACACCTCTCCCTGCTTGCGCAGCGCCCGGCGGTAGACCACCGCGACGGCCGAGAGCAGGACCAGGATCAGGACGCCCCAGGCCGCGGACCCGGAGAAGTCGCGGGGGCTGTCGATGAAGGAGAGCCGGTAGGCGTAGGTCACCAGGATCTCGGTGGCGTCGCCGGGGCCGCCCCGGGTCAGCAGGAAGATCACCGGGAACATGTTGAAGGTCCAGATGGTGGAGAGCAGGATGACGGTGCTGCTGACGGCCCGCAGGCCCGGCACGGTGATGTGGCGGAAGCGCTGCCAGGCACTGGCGCCGTCCATCTCGGCGGCCTCGTACAGCTCGCCCGGTATGGACTGCAGCCCGCCGAGCAGGGCGACGAGCATGAAGGGGACGCCGAGCCAGACGTTGACGGCGATGACCGAGAGCTTGGCCCAGGCCGGGTCGTTGAGCCACGGGACCGCGTCGATGCCGCCGCCGGCCAGCAGCTTGTTGAGGATGCCGTTCTTCTCGTTGTAGAGCATCCGCCAGGTGAAGACGGAGATGAAGGCGGGGACGGCCCAGGGCAGGATCAGCGCCAGGCGGTAGAACGTGCGGCCGCGCAGGGTGCGGTTGAGCATGTTGGCGAGCGTGAGGCCGACGAGGAAGGTGAGGGAGACGCAGGCGACGGTCCACAGGACGGTCCAGCCGAGGCGGTCCCAGAAGACACCGTCGGAGAGCACCGCCTTGTAGTTGTCGAGGCCGGTGAACTCGTAGGTGGCGGGGAGGTGGTTGACGCCGATGTTCCGCTCGACGTTGGCCTCGTTGGCGTCGGTGAGGGAGAGGAAGACGCCGCGCACCAGCGGGTAGCCGATGATCACCCCGATGACGAGTACCACCGGGGCGACCATCGTCCATGCGTACCAGTGGGTGCCGAAGGCCCGGCGTACCCGTACGGCGAGGGTCACTTGTAGTCCTTGAGCAGCTTCCGGTAGGCGTCGCCGGTCGCCCTGGCGGCCTGCTCGGGTGTGGCGGCGCCGGTGAGCACCTTGTTCATCTGGACCTTGACGGGCTCGAAGAGCGAGTTGCCCTCGGCGATCCAGGGGCGCTGGACGGCGCCGTCGACGGCGGGCTTGAAGAACCGCACCATCTCGTTGTTCTTGACGGCCGGCACCTCGTACACGGACTTGCGGGTGGGCAGCAGGCTGAGCTTCTCGTTGGTCTGCTGCTGGACCTTGGCCGAGCTCATGTACTTCACGAAGGCGTAGGAGGCCTGGAGGTTCTTGCTGCCGGCGTAGACGGAGAGGTTCCAGCCGCCCTGCGGGGAGCCCTGGGCGGTGCTGCCGCCGGGGACGGGGGCGACGCCGAGGTTCTTCCTGTCCTTGAAGGCCTTGCCGGCGCGGGCGCCCTCGATGTCCCAGGGGCCGTCGACGGCCATCGCGACGGTGCCGTCCTTGAGGGCCTTGAGCTGGTTCTCCTGGCCGTCGGTGGCGTCGGTGACGGCGGCCTTGGAGTCGACCAGGCCCTTGATGGTCTTGAACGCCTTGACGCCGGCGCCGTCGTCGATCTCCACGACCTTGTCGCGGGCGTCGACCATGTCGCCGCCCTCGCCGTAGAGGTAGGGCAGGAACCAGTAGGGGTCGTCACCGCGCAGATAGAGGGCGGTGGCGCCGGTCTTGGACTTGATCTTCTTGGCGGCCTCGGCCAGGTCGTCGAAGGTCTTGGGCACCTCGACGCCGGCGTCCTTGAGCAGCTTCTTGTTGTAGAAGAGGCCGAGGGTGTCGATGACCTGGGGTGCGGCGTAGGTCTTGCCCTTGAACTTGGTGGAGCCGACGGCCTGCGGGAGGTAGTCGTCGGTCGTGTCGAGGGCGGGGGTGCCGTCGAGCGGCGCGAGGTAGCCGAGGTTGGCGAAGTCGGCGACCCAGGCGACCTCGGTGCGCATCACGTCCGGGGCGCCGGAGTTGCCGCCGGCCGCGTTCTTGAACTTGGCGTTGGCGTCGCCGAACGGCACGTTCACATACTTGACGTGGACCTTGGGGTGCTGCTTCTGGAAGCCTTCGGCAAGTTTGCGGTACGTCGCCTTCTCGGCGTCGTTGGAGGTGTCCCAGAAGGTCACGGTTCCGGACAGTTCACCCCCGCTGTTCCCGCCGTCGCCGCTGTCGCCTCCGCCGCACGCTGTCGCTGCCAGTGCCAGGCCCGCTACCAGCGCGGTGGCCGTTGCGCCCCGTATGCCACGCCGCATGTGAACTCCTTAGGGAAATGCCTCAGATGGCGGTCAGGAACGTAACAGCGCCGAAAACAAACCGAAAGACCTTGCGGCAAATTTCTGCAAGGCCACGGGAACGAATTGCAACGAGATGGCTGGAACGGGACCCTCGGGACGCCTCCGGCACCGTCACCCCGCGCCCGCCCGCGCGTTGAGTGCGTGAAGGCACCGACGCCTCTTGACCTCGACAGGGACGGCAGATGACCCAGGAGCTCACTTCCCCCAGCCCCGCCCCCCAGGCGCCCGGAACGGGCCGAGGTCCGGGGTGGTGGCGCGACGCCGTCATCTACCAGGTGTACGTGCGCTCGTTCGCCGACAGCGACGGCGACGGCATCGGCGATCTGCGCGGCGCCCGCGCCCGGCTGCCGTACCTCAGGGACCTGGGGGTGGACGCCGTCTGGCTCACCCCGTTCTACGCCTCACCGCAGGCCGACGGCGGCTACGACGTCGCCGACTACCGCGCCGTCGACCCGCTCTTCGGCAGCCTTCAGGACGCCGACGACCTGATCCGCAGCGCCCATGAGCTGGGCCTGCGGGTGATCGTCGACATCGTCCCCAACCACACCTCCGACCGGCACCCGTGGTTCCTGGACCCCGAACTCTCCCGGCAGCGCTACCTCTTCCGCCCCGGCAAGGGGGAGCACGGCGAACTCCCGCCCAACGACTGGGAGTCGGTCTTCGGCGGCCCGGCCTGGACCCGCACCGAGCGCGGCGACTGGTATCTGCACCTCTTCGCCCCCGAGCAGCCCGACCTCAACTGGGACGACCCGGAGGTGCACGCCGAGTTCGAGGCCATCCTGCGGTTCTGGCTCGACCTCGGGGTGGACGGCTTCCGGGTCGATGTCGCGCACGGCATGGTCAAGGCGCCCGGCCTGCCGGACATCGGGCACGGCCGGCAGGCCACGCTCATCGGCAACCAGGTGCTGCCGTTCTTCGACCAGGACGGGGTGCACACCATCCACCGCGCCTGGCGCCGGCTGCTGGACGGCTACGGCGAGGCCCACGACCGGCAGGTGGTCGGCGTCGCCGAGGCCTGGGCCCCCACCGCCGAGCGCCTCGCCCTCTACGTCCGCCCCGACGAACTCCACCAGGCCTTCAACTTCCAGTTCCTGAACGCCCCGTGGGAGGCCGACGCGCTCCGCTCGGTCATCGACGCCTCGCTCGCCGCCACCACCTCGGTCGGCGCCCCGACGACCTGGGTGCTGTCCAACCACGACGTGGTACGGCACACCACCCGGCTCGGCGGCGGCCTGGACCGCGCCCGCGCCGCCACCCTGCTGATGCTGGCGCTGCCCGGCTCCGCCTACCTCTACCAGGGCGAGGAGCTGGGCCTGCCCGAGGTGACGGACCTGCCCGACGAGGTCCGCCAGGACCCGGCGTTCTTCCGCGGCGACCGGACCGCGGGCGCGGCCGCCACCAGCGGCCAGGACGGCTTCCGGGACGGCTGCCGGGTGCCGCTCCCCTGGTCCGGCGAGCTGCCGCCGTACGGCTTCGGCGACGGCGGCAGCTGGCTCCCGCAGCCCGCCGACTGGGCCGCGCTCACCGTCGAGGCCCAGACCGGCGACCCCGCCTCCACCCTGGAGCTCTACCGCACCGCCCTCGCCCTCCGGCACCGGCTGCCGGGGCTGGGCGACGGGGAGATGAGCTGGGCCCCCGCGCCCGACGGTGTGCTGGCCTTCACCCGGCCCGGCGTGCTGTGCGCCGTCAACACGCTGGGGCACGAGGTGGAACTGCCGCCGCCCGGAGCGCTGCTACTGGCCAGCGCCCCGGTGACCGGTAACGGGGCGAATGCCGTGCTGCCCGGTGACAGCTGCACCTGGTGGGCAATCTGAGAGCCGACCGGTACAGTCCCACCCATGACCGCCCGCCTGGCCGATATCGCAGCGCAGGCGGGTGTCAGCGAGGCCACCGTCAGCCGGGTGCTCAATGGGAAGCCCGGTGTCTCCGCCACCACCCGCCAGTCCGTGCTGGCCGCACTCGACGTGCTGGGCTACGAGCGCCCGGTGCGGCTGCGCCAGCGCAGCGCCGGGCTGGTCGGACTGATCACCCCGGAGCTGGAGAACCCGATCTTCCCGGCGTTCGCCCAGGTCATCGGGCAGGCGCTGACCCGCCAGGGCTACACGCCCGTCCTGGCGACCCAGACGCCCGGCGGCTCCACGGAGGACGAGCTGACCGAGATGCTGGTGGACCGCGGCGTGGCCGGCATCATCTTCGTCTCCGGGCTGCACGCCGACACCTCCGCCGACATGCAGCGCTACGAGCAGCTGCGCGGCCAGGGCGTCCCGTTCGTGCTCATCAACGGCTTCTCCGACAAGGTGCAGGCGCCGTTCGTCTCCCCCGACGACCGGGCCGCGGTGGACCTGGCGGTCACCCACCTCAGCGCGCTCGGCCACCGGCGGATCGGGCTGGCCCTCGGCCCCAAGCGCTTCGTTCCCGTACAGCGCAAGATCGAGGGCTTCGTGCGCGCCATGCAGGAGCGGCTGCAGACCGGTCCCGCCGAGACGGAACCCTTCATCCAGCACTCCCTCTACTCCCTGGAGGGCGGCCAGGCCGCGGCGGGCGCGCTGATCGAACGGGGCGCCACGGCCATCGTCTGCGCCAGCGACATGATGGCCCTCGGCGCGATCCGCGCCGCCCGGCAGCGCGGCCTCGACGTCCCCGGTGACCTCTCCGTGGTCGGCTTCGACGACTCCCCGCTCATCGCCTTCACCGACCCGCCGCTGACCACGATCCGGCAGCCGGTGACGGCCATGGGGCAGGCGGCGGTCCGGGCCCTCCTGGAGGAGATCGGCGGAACCCCCGCCCCCCACAGCGAGTTCGTCTTCCACCCCGAGCTGGTGGTCCGCGGCTCGACCGCGTCGGCCCCGAGGACGGCACCGCGGATTCCGAAGCCCGCGCGGGCGCACTGAGCCTCCGTATCACCCCGGGGTACGGGGTCCCGCACTCCCCCTCAAGTCCGATATACGGCCTCGAATACCCGCCCGAAGGATGATCGACGATACGTCCGTTTCTGGCAGACTGTCTGCCTATGGGTGATGCGAATACGAGGATTCTGGACGGCCCGCCGACCACCCCGCCACCCAAGGGGGAACACGCGGACCGCCCGGTGAGCGAAGGCCGGCTGGCCCGTCTGCGGTCCCCTCGCTCGCCCCGGCTCTGGTTCGAGATCCTGCTGATCGCGGTCAGCTACTGGACCTACTCGGTGATCCGCAACGCCGTACCCGAGCAGAAGATCCAGGCGCTGAGGAACGCCGACTGGATCTGGCGGGCGGAGCACTCCCTGGGCATCGCCGTCGAACAGACCGTCAACCACGCGGTGAACTCCGTGACCTGGCTGGTCGTAACGATGAACTACTACTACGCGACACTGCACTTCATCGTGACGATCGGGGTGCTGGTCTGGCTCTACCGCTGGCACCCCGGCCGCTATGCCGCCGCCCGGCTGGCCCTGTTCGCCACCACCGCCATCGCCCTGATCGGCTACTACCTCTACCCGTTGGCGCCGCCCCGGCTGATGCCGGACGGCGGTTTCGTCGACACCCTCGTCCATCACGGCACCTGGGGCTCGATGGCGTCCGGCAGCCTCGCCTCGATGTCCAACCAGTACGCCGCGATGCCGTCGATGCACATCGGCTGGTCCCTGTGGTGCGGCCTCACCATCGCCCTGCTGGCCAGGCCCCTCTGGGCCAAGGCCCTCGGCGTCCTCTACCCCACCGTCACCCTGCTGGTCATCATCTCCACCGCCAACCACTTCTGGCTCGACGCGGTGGGCGGCGTCCTCTGCCTCTCCCTCGGCTTCGCGCTTGCCTCCGTGTGGTACGGGGCGCTGCCGCATCGGCTGACGCGAGCGGTGGCGGCTGCCGCCTAGGCCGCCTCCCACGTTTTCGGCTTTCCCGCCGTGGGGGCTTGTCCTCGTTTCGGGTCCGCTGCGCGGGGCGTGGGTGCGGGTGATGCTTGCGCTTCCCGCCATTGCGCCTGCGGCGGGCTGGGTCCGCTGCGCGGGGCTGTCGGGTGCGGTGACGGGCCTGCGCGGGTGGGGTGTGCCGGACTGCTTCGCTTTACGTCCGGCACACCCCACCCGCTCCGC
>NZ_JBICVV010000043.1:0-16331 GCF_043199295.1 Streptomyces sp. NPDC048612 | reverse complement strand
CGGGGGGGGGGGGGGGGGGGGGGGGGGGGGGGGGCGGGGTGGGGTGCGTTTCCCGCCCCCCCCCCCCCCCCCGCTCCGACCCGTCCCCTCCCGTTGGGGGATGGGAAAACGGTGGGTGGGGGTGCACCCCGGTGGTCCCGTGCGCGTTGGAGAGCAGTAAATGCCCTACAGACGCCCGCCCCCACTCACCTTCACCACTCCCTCAACGGGAGGGGACGGGCCGGAGGGGCCTGGTGTGTGGACGTAAAGCGAAGCAGTCCACACACCAGGCCCCGGAGGTCCGTCACCGCACCCCGACAACCACCCGCCCGCCGCAGGCGCAACGGCGAGAAACCACCACGGCGGGAAAGACAACAACGTGGGCCGAAAGCCAAGCGCAGCCCACGGCGGGAAAGCCGAAAACGTGGGAAGGCCGCCAAAAGGCTTACGCGCCGTAGAAGATCTCCTCCACAACCCCCCGCGCCCTGCGGGTCACGCGGCGGTAGTCGTCGATCATCTCGCCGATGTGGCCTTCCTCGTAGCCCAGGTAGCGGCCCACGGCCGCCAGTTCGCGGCCGTCGACGGGGAACGTGTCGCCGGGGCGGCCGCGGACGACCATGACGGCGTTGCGTACGCGGGCGGCCAGGACCCATGCCTCGTCGAGGGTCTGGGCGTCCTCGGTGTTGATCAGGCCGGCGGCGTGGGCGGCGGCCAGCGCTTCGCGGGTGCGGGTGGTGCGCAGGCCGGGGATCTCCCAGCCGTGCTGCATCTGGAGGAGCTGTACCGTCCACTCGACGTCGCTCAGGCCGCCGCGGCCCAGCTTGGCGTGGGTGGTGGGGTCGGCGCCGCGGGGCAGCCGTTCGGCCTCCATGCGGGCCTTGAGCTTGCGGATCTCGCGGACCGCGTCGTCGCCGAGGCCTTCGGCGGGGTAGCGCAGCGGGTCGATGAGGTCGATGAAGCGCTGTCCCAGTTCGAGGTCGCCGGCGGCGGGTTCGGCGCGCAGCAGGGCCTGGGACTCCCAAACCAGGGACCAGCGCCGGTAGTAGGCGGCGTAGGAGGCGAGGGTGCGTACCAGCGGGCCCGATCTGCCCTCCGGGCGCAGGTCGGCGTCGATGGGCAACGGCGGGTCGGAGGAGGGGAGTTCGAGCAGCCGGCGCATCTCGTTGGCGACGGCGTGGGCGGCCTTGGCGGCCTCCTGTTCGTCGGCGCCCTCGCGCGGTTCGTGGACGAAGAGGACATCGGCGTCGGAGCCGTAGCTCAGTTCGCGGCCGCCGAAGCGGCCCATGCCGATGACCGCGAAGCGGGTGGGCAGGGTGTCGCCCCACTGCTGGCGGACGGCGGCGCGCAGGGCTCCGGCGAGGGTGGCGGCGTTGAGGTCGGAGACGGCGGAGCCGACGGCGTCGACGGAGTGGCCGTGGTCGTTTTCCGCGGGGCTGAACTCCGTGCCGTACGCGCCGATGACGTCGGCGGCGGCCGTGCGGAACAGCTCTCTGCGGCGCACCCCGCGGGCCGCGGCGACCGCCGCCTCGGCGCCGTCCGCGCGGCCGACCGCGGCCAGCACCTCCTGCTCCAGGGCGGCCCGGGAGCGCGGCTGGAGCCCGTCGGGGGCGCCGAGCAGGGCGACCGCCTCGGGGGCGCGCAGCAGCAGGTCGGGGGCGAGGCGGCCGGCGGACAGCACCCGGGCGAGGTTCTCGGCGGCGGCGCCCTCGTCGCGCAGCAGCCGCAGGTACCAGGGGGTCTTGCCGAGCGCGTCGGACACCTTGCGGAAGTTGAGCAGTCCGGCGTCGGGGTCGGCGGAGTCCGCGAACCAGGCGAGCAGCACCGGCAGCAGCGTCCGCTGGATGGCGGCCTTACGGGTCACGCCGGAGGCGAGCGCCTCCAGGTGCCGCAGGGCGGCGACCGGGTCGGCGTAGCCGAGCGCTTCGAGGCGGTGGCCGGCGGCCTTGGCGGACAGCCGGGCCTCGCCGGGCTCCAGGTGGGCGACGGCGTCGAGCAGCGGCCGGTAGAAGAGCTTCTCGTGCAGCCGGCGGACTTCGCGGGCGTGCCACCGCCACTCCTTGCGCAGGGTGTCCACCGGTTCGGTGCGCAGGCCCAGCGAGCGGGCCAGGCGCCGCAGTTCGCCCTCGTCCTCGGGCATCAGGTGGGTACGGCGCATCCGGAAGAGCTGGATGCGGTGTTCCAGCGTGCGCAGGAAGCGGTAGGCGGCGTCCAGGGCGGCGGCGTCCTGGCGTCCCACGTAGCCGCCGGCCGCCAGGGCGGCCAGCGCGTCGAGGGTGGTGGAGCTGCGCAGGGTGGCGTCGCTGCGGCCGTGCACCAGCTGGAGCAACTGCACGGCGAACTCGACGTCGCGCAGTCCGCCGGGGCCGAGCTTGAGTTCCCGCTCGACCTGGGCCGCGGGGATGTTCTCGACGACCCGGCGGCGCATCTGGCGGACGTCGGCGACGAAGTTCTCCCGTTCGGCGACCTCCCACACCATCGGCGCCAGCGCGTCCACGTACTCCTGGCCCAGTTGCAGGTCGCCGGCCATCGGGCGGGCCTTGAGCAGCGCCTGGAACTCCCAGGTCTTGGCCCAGCGCTGGTAGTAGGCGAGGTGGCTGGAGAGGGTGCGCACCAGCGGGCCGTTGCGGCCCTCGGGGCGCAGGTTGGCGTCCACCGGCCAGATGGTGCCCTCGGCGGTGTTGTCCGAGCAGAGCCGCATCATGCGGGCGGCGAGCCGGGTCGCGGCCTGGAGCGCCTTGGCCTCGTCGACGCCTTCCTTGGCCTCGGCGACGAAGATGACGTCGACGTCCGAGACGTAGTTCAGCTCGCGGCCGCCGCACTTGCCCATGCCGATGACCGCCAGCCGGCACACCGCGGCGTCGCCCGGCGCCTCCTCGTAGCTGATCTCCAGGGCGGCGCGGAGGGTGGCGGTGGCCAGGTCCGCCAGCTCCGCGGCGGCCTCGGCGACATCGGTCGTCCCGCACACGTCGCGGGCGGCGATGCCCAGCAGGGCTCGGCGGTAGGCGGTGCGCAGGGCGTCCGCGCGCGGCCGTTCGGCGTTCTGTCCGGCCCAGATCCCCTCGGCGAGCGCCAGCTCGAACTCGGGGGTGGTGGGGTGCAGGTCCACCGACTCGTAGGTGACCAGGGACTGCCAGTCGTGCGGGTGCCGGACGAGGTGGTCGGCGAGCGCCTCGGAGGCGCCCAGCACCCCCAGCAGCCGGTCGCGCAGCGGTTTCGCCGCGGCGACGGTGCTGAGCAGCGTCTGCTGGTCGTCCGGTTCCTGGGCCTCGACGAGCCGGGCCAGGCTGTGCAGCGCGAGGTCCGGGTCGGCGGTGGCGCCCAGCGCCTCCAACAGCACCGAGTCGTCGCGTACGGACGCGAACGGCGGGGAATCGAGCAGCTCCCCGGCCGCCGAGGGGTCGGTGAAACCGTGCCTCAGCAGCCGGCTGAAGGTGCTGCTCCGCCGTCCCTGCGGAGCGGGAAGTGCCATGGTGGAGCCTCTCGGTGGCGCGGTGGCTCAGAGCACGGGCAGCATCTTGCGCAGCTCGAAGGCGGTGACCTCCGAGCGGTACTCCTCCCACTCCTGTTTCTTGTTGCGGAGGAAGAAGTCGAAGACGTGCTCACCGAGGGTCTCGGCGACCAGTTCGCTGCGCTCCATCAGCTCGATGGCCTCGCCGAGGTTCTGCGGCAGCGGCTCGATGCCCATCGCGCGGCGCTCGGAGTCGGACAGCGCCCAGACGTCGTCGTCGGCGCCGGCCGGGAGTTCGTAGCCCTCCTCGATGCCCTTGAGGCCGGCCGCGAGCAGCACGGCGTACGTCAGGTACGGGTTGGCGCCGGAGTCGATGGAGCGGACCTCGACCCGGGTCGAGCCCATCTTGCCGGGCTTGTACATCGGCACGCGGATCAGCGCGGAGCGGTTGTTGTGGCCCCAGCAGATGTAGGAGGGGGCCTCGCCGCCGGCGCCCGCGGTGCGGTTGGCGCCGCCCCAGATGCGCTTGTAGGAGTTGACCCACTGGTTGGTGACGGCGGAGATCTCGCCGGCGTGCTTGAGCAGTCCGGCGATGAACGAGCGGCCGACCTTGGAGAGTTGGTACTCCGAGCCGGACTCGTGGAAGGCGTTGCGGTCGCCCTCGAAGAGCGAGAGGTGGGAGTGCATGCCGGAGCCTGGGTACTCAGAGAACGGCTTGGGCATGAACGTGGCCTGCACGCCCTGCTCCAGCGCGACCTGCTTCATGACCAGGCGGAACGTCATGATGTTGTCGGCGGTCGAGAGGGCGTCGGCGTAGCGCAGGTCGATCTCCTGCTGGCCGGGGGCGCCCTCGTGGTGGCTGAACTCCACCGAGATGCCCATCGACTCCAGCATCGTGATCGCCTGGCGGCGGAAGTCCATGCCGACGTTCTGCGGGGTGTGGTCGAAGTAGCCGGAGGAGTCGCCCGGGATCGGCCGGGAGCCGTCGACGGGCTTGTCCTTGAGCAGGAAGAACTCGATCTCGGGGTGGGTGTAGAAGGTGAAGCCGAGGTCAGAGGTCTTGGCCAGGATGCGCTTGAGGACGTAGCGCGGGTCGGCGTAGGAGGGGGAGCCGTCCGGCATCAGGATGTCGCAGAACATCCGGGCGGTGCCGGGTGCCTCGGCGCGCCAGGGCAGGATCTGGAAGGTGCCGGGGTCGGGCTTGGCGATCATGTCGGACTCGTACACCCGGGCGAAGCCCTCGATGGCCGAGCCATCGAAGCCGATGCCCTCGTCGAAGGCCTGCTCCAGCTCGGCGGGGGCCACCGCCACGGACTTGAGGAACCCGAGTACGTCGGTGAACCACAGCCGTACGAAGCGGATGTCGCGCTCCTCCAGCGTGCGGAGCACAAACTCCTGCTGCTTGTCCATGGGTCACCAATCCTTGCAGGTCAATCGGCCCGTCCAGGCACGTGGAACAACGTGCTGTGGCACCAGTATCACGTGAGGGGGTTACCGTCACATTACGCACCCTTGCCCTGAACCAGAACCGCCGTCCCGTAACCCCCACCCCGCATTCTTCCCGCGTCGGCGCGGGTCAGCGCGGCCGGTGACGGCAATCGGGGGGCTTGGCGCAGTCTTGGAGCGGCGCTGAGGGGGCGTTGACCCGGAATTGAGGGGTCCGTTCCCCGGCGCGCCCCGGCGGCCCCGGCCCGGCGGGCGGGGGGCCTACGGCAGGCCCGGCACCGCCGCGTCGTACCCGGTCCCCGACAGGTCCAGCACCGCCCTGGCCACCGACTCCGGCACATCGGCCATTACCAGGTGGCCGGCGGGCGCGGCGACCGCGAACCGGCCGCCCAGCTCAGCGGCGAGCCCCCGCTGCCGCTCCAGCCACCGCAGCCGCCCCGCCGTCTCGCTCCCGTCGTAGGCCGCGAGGACGGTCACCGGCACCCCGGGCAGCGGACGGTCCCCGCGCAGCGCGGTGAGCTCGGCGGCCTGGTAGTGGTACGTCGCGTTCTCCAGGACACAGGCCCGCGCGACCCGGCTGGTGCGGTAGCCGGCGCGCTCCCACGGGTGCGGCGGATGGCTGCCGACGGTGGAGGCGCGGCCGATCAGCCGGCGGGCGGCGGGGCCCAGGGCGCGCGGCAGCCCGGCGGCGGACAGGGCGGCGGCCACCCCGCCCGCCCAGGCGGTCCGCACCGCGCGCGGCAGCCGGGGCCCGGGGCCGTCCTCGATGCTGCCGTCGACGAGGACGAGCCCGGCGCAGCGGTCCGGGTGGCGCCGGGCGAACGCCTCCGCGTGGAATCCGGCGAGCGAGTGGCCGACGACGGTGGCCGGGCCGAAGTGGCCGAGCGCGTCGAGGAGGTGGGCGATCCGGTCGGCCTCGGCGGCGAGGGTGGGCGGTGCCGGTGCCGGGGCGCTCAGGCCCGAGGCCGGGGCGGTCGAAGCGGACGACGGTGCGGTACGGGGCGAGCAGCGCGGCGACCGCGTCCCAGTCGAACCACGCCATGCCGAGGCCGCCGCTGAGGACGCAGACCGGGCCGCGGCCCTCGGTCAGGACGTGCAGCGGCACGCCGTCGACGCGCAGGAACCGGCCGGGGGTGGGGAGGCGGCGGGTTCGGCTCATCGGTCTCCCTCGTGGCGGGGGCGGACGGGCGGGGCGCCGGGGCCCGGACAGCCGGTGAACGGGTGGACCCGGCCGGCGGCACGGAACGCCGGGCCCGCCGGTGGCGCGGATGGGCCAAGAATAGGCGGGTGGCGGCACGTCAGGCGGTGGCACCGACGCGGCGGACCGCAGACGGCCGGGCCGGGCGGACCGGCCGCGGTGGCGGCCGGCCGGTGCACTCCGTCGGCGGGCCACACTGGAGGGCTATACCCCTCGGGGGTAGGCTCCGGGTGCCGGCCTCCCCGGCGTCCGCCGGTTGGTCGTTCCGTCGAGTCGAGAGGGCCGCGATGCGGGAACAGGGCAAGGCTGTCGCCCGGCGCGGCCGCCCGCTGCCCGGACCGTGGCCCATATCCGCGCCGCCGCGTCCCTCACTCCTCGACCGCCTGTCGGTGCCGCGCCTGTAGGAGCGCCCGTGCCGCCGACGCCCACCGGAGTCCGCGGCGGCGCCCCCGCCCCGTACCGACCTCACCCAGCGACACCGTCTCGAGGTGCTTCTGATGCGTACGCACTCCCGCCGCGCCCTGCTCGGCGCGGGTATCGCCGTCGTCGGCAGCGGTCTGCCGGCCGCCCGCGCCCTCGGTGCCTTCGGCCCCGGTCCGCACTCCGGCACGGACGGCAGCGACCCCGCCCCCGGCTCCCCCCGCGACACCCCGGACGACTACGTCTCCCCGGACGGCCCGGAGGTCGCCGAGACCGAGCGCAAGCGGAACCCGGGGCCGGTGCGCGAGTTCACCATGACCGCCACCCCGGCCCGTATCGACCTGGGCGGCCGCACCGTCGACACCTGGGCGTACGGCGACGAGCTGCCCGGCAGGACCCTCCGGGCCACGGCCGGGGAGACGCTCGCCCTGACCCTCGCCAACCACCTGCCGCAGTCCACCTCCGTGCACTGGCACGGCCTGGCACTGCGCAACGACATGGACGGCGTGCCCACCCTCACCCAGCGGCCGATCATGCCCGGTGCCTCCTTCCCCTACCGGTTCGCGATCCCGCACCCCGGCACCTACTGGCTGCATCCGCACTCCCGGGTCCAGCAGGACCGCGGGCTGTACGCACCGCTGATCGTCGACGACCCCAAGGAGCCGCTCTCCTACGACACGGAGTGGGTCGTGGTGTTCGACGACTGGGTCGACGGGGTGGACGGCAGCACCCCCGACGGTGTGCTGGCCGAGCTGAACCGCGGCATGGGCGGCATGTCCGGCCACGGGGGCATGCACGGGGACGAGGACAGGGCCGCGGGTGACCAGGGCGCACCGGCGGCGGACGGGGCGGCGCCCGTGGCCGGCGGCCCGTCGCGGATACTGACGGGCTCGCACAGCGCGCTGCTGGGCGGCGACGCGGGCGATGTGGACTACCCGTACCACCTCATCAACGGCCGGATCGCCGAGGACCCGCACAGCTTCCGCGCCAAGCCCGGCGACCGTATCCGCATCCGCTTCCTCAACGCGGGCGCCGACACCGCCTATCGCGTCGCGCTCGGCGGCCACATGATGACGGTGACGCACGCCGACGGCTTCCCCGTCGAGCACGCCGAGACCGAGGCGCTGCTGCTCGGCATGGGCGAGCGCTATGACGTCCTGGTCACCGCCAAGGACGGGGTCTTCCCGCTGACCGCGCTCGCCGAGGGCAAGAAGCACGCGGCGCAGGCGGTGCTGCGCACGGGCAGCGGCCGGGCTCCCGGTGCGTCCGTCCGGCCGAAGGAGCTGGACGGGAAGCTGCTGTCCGCCTACCGGCTGCGG
The DNA here is from genome assembly GCF_043199295.1 of Streptomyces sp. NPDC048612. Taxonomy (NCBI): domain Bacteria; kingdom Bacillati; phylum Actinomycetota; class Actinomycetes; order Kitasatosporales; family Streptomycetaceae; genus Streptomyces; species Streptomyces sp. NPDC048612. The sequence goes on along the minus strand of NZ_JBICVV010000043.1, from coordinate 8,521 downwards.
GCGGCCGAGAGCGTCCGGGCGGTGGCCCGCCGCCCCGACCGCACCGTCGAGCTGAATCTCACCGGCTCGATGCAGAAGTTCGACTGGGCGATCAACGGGCGGCAGTACACACCGTCGCACCGGAATCCGATCCGGGCCGGTGAGCGGGTGCGGCTGGCCATCCGCAACCACACCCGCATGTGGCACCCCGTGCACATCCACGGGCACCACTTCGCACTGCCGAACGGCGGCCCCCGCAAGGACAGCGCGATCGTGCTGCCGGGGCGCAGCCTCGATGTCGAGTTCGACGCCGACAACCCCGGGCTGTGGATGGTCCATTGCCACAACGTCTATCACTCGGAGTCGGGGATGATGACGGTGCTCGGCTACCGGAAGGGGTAGGGCGCTGCGCGTCGTACCGGGGCCGGCGGGCGCGGCCGGGGCGCCGCCGGGCCGTCCGTCACGCCGTCCGCCGGGCCGCCCCTCCCCCGCGCGGCGAGGCGCCGCCCGTCGCGCCGACCCCCCATTGCGTCAGAAAGACGATTAGACTGGCGGGATGCCTCAGCTTCGTCTCGCCCTCAGCCAGACCGACTCCTGCGTCGGCGACCTCGCGCAGAACGCCGAGACGATCGTGCGCTGGACCCGGCACGCCGCGGACCGGGGCGCCCACCTCGTCGCGTTCCCCGAGATGGCGCTGACCGGATACCCCGTCGAGGACCTCGCGCTGCGCCCCTCCTTCGTCGAGGCCAGCCGCGCCGCGCTGCGGGCGCTGGCCGCCCGGCTGGACGGGCAGGGCCTGGGCGGACTGCCGGTGGTCGTCGGCTACCTCGACCGCGGCGCCCAGGCCACCCCGCGCTACGGCCGCCCCGCGGGCGCCCCGCAGAACGCCGCCGCCGTGCTGTACCGCGGCGCGGTCGCGCTGTCCTTCGCCAAGCACCACCTTCCCAACTACGGCGTCTTCGACGAGTTCCGCTACTTCGTCCCCGGCGACACGCTGCCCGTCGTACGGGTGCACGGGGTGGATGTCGCGCTGGCCATCTGCGAGGACCTGTGGCAGGACGGCGGCCGGGTGCCGGCGGCGCGCAGCGCGGGTGCCGGGCTGCTGCTGTCGGTCAACGCCTCGCCGTACGAGCGGGACAAGGACGACACCCGGCTGGAGCTGGTCCGCCGGCGGGCCCGCGAGGCCGGCTGCACCACCGCCTATCTGGCGATGACCGGCGGGCAGGACGAGCTGGTCTTCGACGGCGACTCGATCGTGGTCGACGGGGACGGCGGGGTGATCACGCGGGCCCCGCAGTTCGCGGAGGGCTGTGTGCTGGTCGACCTGGACCTGCCGGCCGCGGCGCCCGAGCCCCCCTCGGGCCTCCTGAACGACGGGCTGCGGGTCACCCATGTCACCCTCTCCCCCGCCCCCCTGCCGCCCTACCCGGCCGAGCCCCCCGGGGGCAGCGCCGAGCGCCTCGGCGACCTGGAGGAGATCTACACCGCGCTGGTCACCGGCCTGCGCGCCTATGCCGCCAAGAACGGCTTCCACAGTGTGGTGCTCGGCCTGTCCGGCGGGATCGACTCGGCGCTGGTCGCCGCCCTGGCCTGTGACGCGCTGGGGGCCGGCCAGGTGCACGCGGTGGCGATGCCCTCCCGCTACTCGTCGGAGCACTCGCTGACCGACGCCGCCGAACTCGCCCGCCGTACCGGCCTGTCCTTCCGTACGGTGCCGATCGGCCCGATGTTCGACGCCTACATGGCCGCGCTGCCGCTCACCGGCCTGGCGGAGGAGAACCTGCAGTCGCGCCTGCGGGGCACCACCCTGATGGCCATCTCCAACCAGGAGGGCCACCTGGTCCTCGCCCCCGGCAACAAGTCCGAGCTGGCCTGCGGCTATTCGACCCTCTACGGCGACTCGGTGGGCGGCTACGGCCCCATCAAGGACGTCTACAAGTCCGTCGTCTACCAGCTGGCCCGCTGGCGCAACCAGGCCGCCGCCGACCGCGGCGGGACCCCGCCGATCCCGGAGCACACCCTCACCAAACCCCCGAGCGCCGAACTCCGCCCCGGCCAGGTCGACACCGACTCGCTGCCCGACTACGACGTCCTGGACCGCATCCTGGAGCTGTACGTCGACCGCGACCACGGCCGGGAGGAGATCACCGCCCAGGGCTTCGACGCCGGCCTGGTGACGCGGGTGCTGCGGATGGTCGACCACGCCGAGTACAAGCGCCGCCAGTACCCGCCGGGCCCCAAGATCTCCGCGAAGGGCTTCGGCAAGGACCGCCGGCTGCCGATCACCAACCACTGGCGGGAAGGGGACTGACGGGCAGTCAGGGGAGTTGGGGGCGGCGGCGGGCTCGGCGGTCGGTCCGTCCGGTCTCCGGCCGCCGCCGCGCTGCCGCCTCAGTCGGTACAGGCTGAGGCGCCACCGCCCTGCCGCCTCAGTCCGTACGGTCCCCGGCCGCCACCGCCGCGCCGGTGGCCCGCTCCGGGGCCGGCTCCTCGCTGCGGGCCACGATCCGGGACGCGTCACGGTCGCCGCGGTCCAGCAGGCCGGCCAGGAGGGCGACGGCCAGACCGAGGGCCGCCAGGACCGCGCCGACCAGCGTCGGGGAGGTCCAGCCCCAGCCGGCGGACAGCGCCAGACCGCCGGCCCAGGCGCCGCCGGCGTTGGCGAGGTTGAAGGCGGACTGGTTGGAGGCGGCGGCCAGGGTCGGGGCCTGCTGGGCCTTCTGCATGACCAGCATCTGGAGCGGGGTGGTGGTCAGGAAGCCGACGGCACCGATGACGACGACCGTGACCGGCGCCGCCCACTTCACCTGGGCGGTGAAGTGGAAGACGGTCAGGACGAGGGCCAGGGCGGCCAGCGCGCCGTACAGGGTCGGACGCAGGGCCCGGTCGGTGAGCGGGCCCGCGGCGAGCGCACCGAGGGTCATCCCGATGCCGAAGAGAGCGAGGACCAGCGGGACCGAGCCCGCCGCGAAGCCGGTGACCTCGGTCATCATCGACGCGAGGTAGCTGTAGACGGCGAAGATCCCGGCGAAGCCGAAGACGGTGGTGAGCAGACCGAGCAGCACCTGGCCGCTGCCCAGCGCGCGCAGCTCACGGCCCAGACCGGTGTGCTCGTCGGCCGGCAGCGGCGGGACCAGCCGGGCCAGGGAGGCCATCGCGGCCAGGCCGATGGCGGCCACGACGAGGAAGGTGGCGCGCCAGCCGAGCTGCTGGCCCAGGAGGGTCGCGGCGGGCACCCCGATGATGTTGGCGACGGTCAGACCGAGGAACATCGTGGCGACCGCGCGGGCCTGCCGTCCCTCGCGCACCAGCCGCGCGGCGACCACCGCGCCGACGCCGAAGAACGCGCCGTGCGGAAGCCCGGCCAGCAGCCGGCCCGCGATCAGCAGACCGAAGGTGGGGGCCAGGGCGGAGGCGAGGTTGCCGACCGTGAAGACCGCCATCAGCCCGACCAGCATCCGCCTGCGCGGGATGCGGGAGCCGAGGGCGGTCAGGAGCGGGGCGCCGATGACGACGCCGAGGGCGTAGGCGGAGACGAGGTAGCCGGCGGTGGGCACCGAGGTGCCCAGATCGTCCGCGACGTCGGGCAGCAGGCCCATCATCACGAACTCCGTGGTGCCGATACCGAAGGCCGAGATCGCGAGAGCGAGCAGAGCCAAGGGCATGGAAGACCTTTCGGGGTGTCGCGTGCGGCGGGCACGCGGGCGTCAGGGGCCGTCGATCGATAAGTTCCTTTACGGAACAAAGTCTCTCAGGCTCAGTGTTCCGCCCGGAGAACGGGGCGTGAAGAGCCCGTTTCCGGTCCCCGCCGTCCGCGCCGCCCGCCGTCCGTCAGATCTTCACCGACGCCGCGACCGGAAGGTGGTCGCTGCCGGTCGAGGACAGCACCCAGGCCTTGACCGGGTCGATCCCCTTCATCATGATCTGGTCGATCCGGGCCATCGGGAACGCCGCCGGCCAGCTGAAGCCGAAACCGTCCCCCGCGGCGCCCTGCGCGGAGCGCATCTGGGAGGTGACCGGGGCCAGCGAGCGGTCGTTCATGGTGCCGTTGAGGTCGCCCAGCAGCACGGCCTTCTCCACCGGGTCGGCGGCGATCGCCTCACCCAGCGCCGCGACGCTGGCGTCGCGGCGGTTGGCGGTGAAGCCCTTCTCCGCGTTGACCCGCACCGACGGCAGATGGGCGACGTACACGGCGATCTGCTGGCCGTCGGTGGCGGTGACGGTGGCCCGCAGCGCGCGGTTCCACCCCATCTTGGTGTCCACCGGCCGGGTGTCGGTCAGCGGACGCTTGCTCCACAGGCCGACCGTGCCCTCGATCGTGTGGTACGGATACGCCTTCGCCAGCCCCTGACGATAGGTCGACAGGGCGTTGCCGGACAGCTCCTCCAGGGCCACCACGTCCGCGCCGGAAGCCACGAGGTCCTTGGCGGTGCCCGCCGGGTCGGGGTTGGCGACGTTGACGTTGTGGGTGAGGACGGTGAGGTTGCCGCCCTCACCTGCCTTGTCGGTGACCTGACCCCCGAAGAGGTTGACCCACACGAAGGCCGGCAGCACCAGCGCGACCAGCGCGCTCGCCGAGCGGCGCAGCACCGCGGCGACGAGCAGCAGCGGGATGCCCAGCCCCAGCCACGGCAGGAAGGTCTCCAGCAGACTGCCCCAGTTCCCGGGGGTGTTGGGGACCTTCGCGTGCAGAATCATCAGCAGCCCGAGCAGGAGGGCGAGCACCGCGACCACGAGGCCGCGCCGCCACATCCCCTCGGGACGCCACCAGTTCCGCAGGCGTTCGGCCCGGGAACCGGCCTGCCCGGGGTTGTGCCCCTGTCCCGGCTCCGTCATGTATGCCTGCGCCATGTAGCTGTCCTCACTGCCTTGCTTCGCTGCGCCTGACCTGTGGTCTCCGACCCTAGGCGATGGCCCGTAATGCTCTTTCTTAGAAGTGAGGACGGCGCGGTGACGGGTCGGGGTTCCGGCGCCGGGGTGGTGACGAGGCGCTGTGACAGAACGGGCATGATCCGGTCATACGGCGGGCCCGCGCGCGTCCTCCCGGCGCGGCCGTCCGCGCGGTCCGGCGGCACGGCGCCGGAGCGGCCAACCGGGCTTCACCGCAGGGAAGTTCAGCCCGCGGGCGGGCGGACGCCCTCCAGGACCGTATCGACGATCTCCGCCGGGAGCCCCTCGGGCAGTTCCTTCCACTCATGGAGCAGCGCGCGGGCCAGCATCGGGCCGACGAAGAGATCGGCCAGGGTCTCCAGGTCGCGGTCGCCCCGGATCTCGCCGCCGGCCACCCCGCGCCGGAGCACCCCGAGCAGTGCCTCCCTGCGGGCCCGTACCACGGTGTCGTGATATTCCGCCCACAGTTCGGGCTGTGCCTGGACGTGGCTGACGACCGTGCGCAGCAGTGCGGAGCCGCGTTTGGCGAGTCCGCGGCGGCGCAGGAACTCCAGCAGTGCGACCAGGTCGTCGCGTACCGACAGGCCGCCCGGCGGCGGGCTCGCCATGTCCAGGGACCGCATGACGTCGAGCATCAGGGCGCTCTTGCCCGACCAGCGGCGGTAGACCGTGGCCTTGCCGACGCCGGCCTCGCGGGCGATGCGTTCCATGGACAACTCGCCTATGGAGACGCCGTCCTCCAGCAGGCGCAGCACGGCCTCGATGATGGCGGAGTCGGCGGCGGCGCTGCGCGGCCGGCCGCGGCCCGCGGGGGCCGCCGGGTCCGGCCGCCTCCCGGCCGCCGCGCCCTCGGGGTCCTCCGCCGCCCGGCTCATCTCTCCACGCCCGCCTTCCGCTCTTCCCGCGGCTCCGCCGCCTGCGGGGCCGGTCCCATTTTGCCCGGCAGGAACAGCACGCTCACCAGGGCCCCGACCAGTGCGACGGCGGCCGAACCGAGCGCGGTGACATGCATCGCGTGGATGAAGGCGTCATCGGCCGCCTCGGCCAGCGGCCGGCCGGCCGGGCCCATCCGGTCCGCGAGGCCGAGGGTCGCCTCGATGGACTCGCCGGCCGCGTGCCGGGCGGCGGCCGGCAGTCCCGGCACCGTGTCGAGGGTGTCCTCGATGCGGTCGCGGTAGCTCGTCGACAGCAGCGAGCCGAGGACGGCGACCCCCATCGTGCCGCCGACCTGCCGGAAGACGTTGTTGAGGGCCGAGGCAGAGCCGGCCTTCTCCCGCGGCAGCGACTGCATGACCGCGACGGTGGCCGGCGGCATGATGTGCGCCATCCCGGCCCCCTGGAGGAAGAGCAGCGCCTCCATGATCCAGATCGGGGTGTCCTTGTTCAGCAGCAGCAGGCCCAGCATGGTGTCGGCCACCACGAACATGCTGAAGGTGCACACCGCGCGGGCGCCATAGCGGTCCACGGCGAGCCGGGCCCGCGGCGCGAAGAGCAGCTGGGCGGCGGCCAGCGGCAGGAACAGCAGCCCGGCCTGCAGCGGGCTGTAGCCGCGCACGCTCTGGACGTAGAAGACCGCGAAGAACGAGACGCCCATGAGCGCGAAGAAGACCAGCGCGATGGCGGCGATGGCGGCCGAGAAGGCGGGCGTGCGGAAGTAGCCGATGTCGATGGACGGGTGGTCGCTGCGCTTCTGGTGCAGCACGAAGACGGCGAGCACCGCCAGGCCACCGAGGACCGTGCCGAGCACCTCCGGGTCGGTGAAGTCGGCGAGCTGCCCGCCCTTGATGATCCCGTAGACCAGCAGGACCAGCCCGACGACGGACAGCAGCACCCCGAACGGGTCCATCCGGCCGGGCTGCGGGTCCCTGGAGTCGGGCACCAGGACCAGCATCGCGATCAGCGAGAGCACCACGATGGGCGCGTTGATCAGGAAGACCGAGCCCCACCAGAAGTGGTCCAGCAGCAGCCCGCCGGCGATCGGGCCGACCGCGATGGCGATGCCCACCCCGCCGGCCCAGATACCGATCGCCCGGGGCTGCTCGTCCCGCTCGAAGACGTTCATCAGGATGGCGAGGGTGGCGGGCATGACGAAGGCGCCGCCCAGCCCCATCACGGCACGGAAGGTGATCAGCTCGGCGGGCGAGCCGGACACCCCGGCCAGCACCGACCCGGCGCCGAAGACGGCCAGCCCGAAGAGCAGCACCTTCTTGCGGCCGACACGGTCACCGAGCAGCCCCGCGGTGAACAGCAGCCCGGCGAAGACCAGGGTGTAGGAGTTGATCGCCCATTCCAGCTCGCTCTGCGTGGCGCCGAGACCGACGGGGGCCGGGGTGGCGATGGTCTTCATGGCGACGTTGAGGATCGAGTTGTCCAGCACCACGATCAGCAGGCTGAGCATGAGGGTGGACAGGATCGCCCAGCGGCGGCGGTGGATGCGGTCCGGGATCTGCCGGGCCGGGGGTGCGCCCGGGGCGGGGGGTGAGTTGGCCATGCCGGCACGATAGCGTCTTTCGATACGGCACCGTTCCGTATCACAAAAAGGACCGGGCGCGCCCCTCCTCCGGGTGAACGGTGCCGCTCCCGCTCCCTTTTCCTTTGTGCGCGGGCCGTGCCAGCATGGAGGGGAGTCCGGGGACACCGTCAGGGTGCCTCGAGATGATGAAGAGGAGCCGTCACCATGACGCAGCTTTCGCCTGCCCAGAAGCCGGTCGACAAGGCGCTCTACGGAGGCACCGGGTCCCGCCGGGTCACCGTCCGCGACATCGCCGCCGCCAAGGAGCGCGGCGAGAAGTGGCCGATGCTCACCGCCTACGACGCGATGACCGCCTCCGTCTTCGACGAGGCCGGTATTCCGGTCCTGCTCGTCGGCGACTCGATGGGCAACTGCCACCTCGGCTACGAGTCCACCGTGCCGGTCACCATGGACGAGATCACCCTGCTGTCCGCGGCGGTCGTCCGGGGCACCAAGCGCGCGCTGGTCATCGGCGACCTGCCGTTCGGCGCGTACCAGGAAGGGCCGGTGCAGGCGCTGCGCAACGCCACCCGGCTGGTGAAGGAAGCCGGCGTGGGCGCCGTCAAGCTGGAGGGCGGTGAGCGTTCCGCCGGGCAGGTGGAGCTGCTGGTCGCGTCCGGCATCCCGGTGATGGCCCATGTCGGGCTGACCCCGCAGTCCGTCAACGCCTTCGGCGGCTACCCCGTCCAGGGGCGCGGCGAGGAGGCGGCCCAGCAGTTGCTGCGCGATGCGAAGGCGGTGCAGGACGCCGGTGCGTTCGCGGTCGTCCTGGAGGCCGTACCCGCCGAGCTCGCCGCCGAGGTCACCCGTTCGCTCTACATCCCGACCGTCGGCATCGGCGCGGGCCTCGACTGCGACGCGCAGGTCCTGGTCTGGACCGACATGGCCGGCATGACCGCCGGCCGGGTCCCGAAGTTCGTCAAGCAGTACGCCGCCCTGCGGGAGCTGCTCGGTGACGCGGCCAAGGCATTCGCCGAGGACGTCGTCGGCGGCGCGTTTCCTGCGGAGCCGCACGTATTTCACTGACCCGCACGTTTTTGTCTGACCCGCCGTGGTGGTTTCTCGCCGTTGCGCCTGCGGCGGGCGGGTGGGTGTCGGGTGCGGTGACGGGCCTCCGGGGCAGGGTTTCCGGACTGCTTC
>NZ_JBICVV010000042.1:0-33311 GCF_043199295.1 Streptomyces sp. NPDC048612 | reverse complement strand
CCCACCCAGCCGTACTCACTCCTCCCACGGGAGGGGACGGGCCGGAGGGGCAGGGTTTCCGGACGTAAAGCGAAGCAGTCCGGAAACCCTGCCCCTCCGGCCCGTCACCGCACCCGACACCCACCCGCCCGCCGCAGGCGCAACGGCGACAAACCACCACGGCGGGAAAGACAACAACGTGGGCCGAAAGCAAAGCGCAGCCGGAACGGCGGGAAAGCCGACAACGTGGGCCGGGAAGGAAAACGCAGTGAAAGGGCCATACACTCGACTGCCGTGGATACGACCCTTCAGGACCCGCTCGTGGGCCAGCTGCTCGACGGCCGCTACCGCGTCCAGGCGCGCATCGCCGCCGGCGGTATGGCCACGGTGTACCAGGCGACGGACACCCGGCTGGACCGGCTGCTCGCGCTGAAGGTGATGCACCCGACCCTCGCGACGGACGCGGCGTTCGTCGACCGCTTCATCCGTGAGGCGAAGTCGGTCGCGCGGCTGTCGCACCCGAATGTGGTGGGCGTCTTCGACCAGGGCGCGGACGGCACGTACGTCTATCTGGCGATGGAGTACGTCGCCGGCTGCACGCTGCGCGACGTGCTGCGGGAGCGGGGCGCGCTCCAGCCGCGGGCCGCGCTGGACATCCTGGAGCCGATCCTGGCCGCGCTGGGCGCCGCGCACCGCGCGGGGCTGGTGCATCGCGACATGAAGCCGGAGAACGTCCTGATCGGGGACGACGGCCGGGTGAAGGTCGCCGACTTCGGGCTGGTGCGTGCGGTGGACACGCACACCACCGCCTCGACCGGCTCGGTGCTGGGCACCGTCTCGTATCTCGCGCCCGAGCAGATGGAGCACGGCACGGCCGACGCCCGGGTCGATGTCTACGCCTGCGGTGTGGTGCTCTACGAGATGCTGACCGGCGGCAAGCCGCACAACGGCGGCTCCGTGGCGCAGGTCCTCTACCAGCATCTGCACGAGGACGTGCTGCCGCCGTCGGGGCTGGTGCCCGGTCTCGCGCCGCAGCTGGACGAGCTGGTCGCGCTGGCCTGCGCCCGCGATCCGCAGCTGCGCCCGCAGGACGCGGTGGCGCTGCTGTCCCGGGCGCAGGAGGCCCGTGCGCAGCTGACCGACGCCCAGCTGGACGTCGTGCCGCCGCAGGCCCGGGAGGTGCCCGCCGGCGGTCTCGGCGAGGGGTCGGAGCCGACGGACGTGATACCGCGCACCGGGGGCGTGCAGCCGCCGCTGCCGGGGACGGACGGGGCGGAGCTGAACCGCACCAGCCGGCTGGAGGTGCCGCCGTCGGAGCAGACGACCCGGCTGCGTCCGGTGCCGGCACCGGAGGCGCCGGCCCGCGGCGGGCTGCTCCAGCGGCACAAGGTGGCCACGGTCATCGCGGCGGTGCTGCTGCTCCTCGGGGCCGGCACCGGCGTCTGGTACATCAACTACGGCCAGTTCACCGCCGTCCCCGCGGTGCTGGCCATGCCGCAGGCCAAGGCCGAGCGGACGCTGCGCGACGAGGGGCTGGGCGTGAAGGTGGTGCGCGGCTTCAGCTCGAACGTGCAGCGCGGCCATGTGATGAAGACGGACCCGGCCAACGGCAAGCAGATCCGGGGTACGGGCACGGTCACGATCACCGTCTCCCGGGGCCCGGACATCGTCACCGTCCCGGACCTGTCGGGCACCCCGGTCGCCGATGCCAAGCGCAAGCTGCGGGACCGCGGGCTGATCCCCGGCACCGAGAGCCGGACGTTCAGCGACGAGGTCGCCAGGGGCTCGGTGATCGGCACGGACCCGGCCGCGGGCAGCAAGCGGCGGCCCGACACGGCGGTGGCGCTGACCATCAGCCGGGGCGCCGAGGTCGAGATGCCCGGTGTGCTCGGCAGCGAGCGGGCGGACGCCGTGGCGACGCTGCGGGAGGCGGGCCTGAAGGTGCGCTTCGCCGCCGAGCCGGTCCACTCCACCCAGGACAAGGGCACCGTCGCCCGGCAGACTCCGGCCGAGGGCGGGAAGCTGGGCAAGGGCGAGACGGTCACCCTCACGCTCTCCAAGGGCCCGGAGATGGTCCCCGTCCCGGATGTCAGCGGCAAGAACGAAGCGGACGCCAAGAAGCAGCTGACGGATCTCGGCTTCCAGGTCGAGGTGGACAAGCCGTTCTTCTTCCCGAAGGACGAGGTCGAGTCGCAGTCGGTGGAGCCGGGCAGGAAGGCGCCCAAGGGCGGCACGATCACCCTCAAGATGAAGGGCGGGCTGTAGCCCGCTGATGCGACGGGCCGCCGTCCGGGGGACGGCGGCCGTGGCACACCTGGCACCCTGGGAGGGTGAGTACCTCCCCCTCCCCGAAGGGCGCCGAGCAGCGCGCCCGTGCCCGTAATCCGGTCGGCGGCCATGTGCCGGTGGCCGGCGGTCTGGCGAAGACCGGCATTCCGTACGCCCGTGAGATGGGCGACGAGGTCGTCCAGGTCTTCGTGGCCAATCCGCGCGGCTGGGCGACGGCCCCCGGCGATCCCGCCCAGGACGAGGAGTTCCGGGCGGCCTGTGCCCGGTACGGGATTCCGGCGTATGTCCATGCGCCGTATCTGATCAACTTCGGTTCGCACACCGAGGCGACGGTCGAGAAGTCCGTGGCGTCGCTGCGCCACTCGCTGCGCCGCGGCCGGGAGATCGGTGCGCGCGGGGTGGTGGTGCACACCGGTTCGGCGACCGGCGGACGGCCCCGTGCGACGGCGCTGGCGCAGGTCAGGGAGCGGATGCGGCCGCTGCTGGAGGAGCTGACGCACCCAGACGATCCGTGGCTGCTGCTGGAGCCGACGGCCGGGCAGGGCGCGTCGCTGTGTGCGCTGGCCGAGGACCTCGGGCCGTATTTCGACGCGCTGGACCGGCACCCCAGGCTGGGGGTCTGCCTCGACACCTGCCATGCGTTCGCCGCCGGGCACGACATGGCGGCGCCGGGCGGGATGAAGGCGCTGCTGGACGAGCTGGTGGAGGTCACCGGCGAGGGCCGGCTGAAGCTGATCCACGCCAATGACTCCAAGGACGTGGCCGGCGCCCACAAGGACCGGCACGAGAACATCGGTGCGGGTCACCTCGGTGCGGAGCCGTTCGCCGAGCTGTTCGTGCATCCGGCGACGGACGGGGTGCCGCTGGTCGTCGAGACGCCGGGCGGCAAGGAGGGCCATGCCGCGGACGTGGCCCGGCTCAAGGAACTGCGCGCGCCCTGAGTCTGCCGGTACCCCCGCGCGGGAATCCTCCGGGGAGGTACCCGGTTCTTGTGGCCGGGAAGGGACCACTGCCTCGCGTTGGGGGTCTGCCATGGAGCACGTACCGCACGAGCAGCGCACGGCCGCGCCCGACGCCCCGCCCGGGGCCGGCACCCGCGCCGCTCCCGGTCCGGCCGGCTGGGCGCCGGCGGCCAGGGCGACCCTGCACTGCCTGACCGGATGTGCCCTCGGCGAGATCCTGGGCATGGTGATCGGTACGGCGCTGGGCTGGCACAACGTCCCGACGATGGTCCTGGCGATCGTGCTGGCCTTCGTCTTCGGCTACGCCCTCACGCTGCGCGGTGTCCTGGCGGCGGGCGTCGGCTTCGGGGCGGCGCTGCGGGTCGCGCTCGCCGCGGACACGCTCTCCATCGCGGTGATGGAGCTGATCGACAACGGGGTGATCGCGCTCTGGCCGCGTGCCATGGACGCCCAGCTCTCGGACCTGCTGTTCTGGGGCGTGCTGGCGGCGTCGCTGGTGCTCGCCTTCGTGGTGACCACACCGGTCAACAAGTGGATGATCGGCCGCGGCAAGGGGCACGCGGTGGCGCACCGGTACCACCACTGAGCGCGGTTTCGGCACGCCGGTCCGGTCAGAGCTCGGGGCCGTCGCCGGGCTCTTCCTGGTACGAGTAGCGCTGCTCCCGCCACGGGTCGCCCAGGTTGTGGTAGCCGCGTTCCTCCCAGAAGCCGCGGCGGTCGGCCCGCATGTATTCGATGCCGCGGACCCATTTGGGCCCTTTCCAGGCGTACAGATGGGGCACGATCAGCCGGACCGGGAATCCGTGCTCCGCGGTGAGGACCTCACCGGAGCGATGGGTGGCGAAGAGGCACTTCTCCGCGGCGAAATCCTCGATCCGCAGATTGGAACTGAATCCGTACTCGGCCCACACCATGACATGGGTGACGTCGGGTGCCGGCGGCGCCAGGTCCAGGATGGTCCGGGTGTGCACCCCGCCCCATTCGGCTCCCAGCATGCTGAATTTCGTCACGCAATGCATATCCGCGACGACCGTGGTGTACGGCAGCGCCGTGAATTCATCGAGTGACCAGCAGTGCTTCGCGTCGTCGGCGGTGGCGCCGAATGCCCGGAACTCCCAGCGTTCGGCGCGGAACTTCGGCACCGGCCCGTAATGGGTCACCGGCCAGCCCCGCTGGAGCCGCTGCCCCGGAGGCAGCTCAGGAGGCTCCTCTTCGCGGCTTTCCGGCTGACCCATGCCCTCCATGGTGTCAGACCGGAAGGGGTGCCGATGACCAGGGACGGGAGGGATTCGGGCAACTCGCACTAAGCGTGCACTTACTGGACGCCCCGCTCCGCGCGGTGCGAGGATGCGCGGCACCTGCCCAGTTCTCGCGTGGAAGGAGCCCGCAGCCATGCAGGGCGACCCCGAGGTCATTGAATTCCTCAACGAGCAGCTGACCGCCGAGCTGACCGCGATCAACCAGTACTTCCTGCACGCCAAGATGCAGGAGAACTTCGGCTGGACCAAGCTCGCGAAGTACACCCGCTCCGAGTCCTTCGACGAGATGAAGCACGCGGAGATCCTCACGGACCGGATTCTCTTCCTCGACGGTCTGCCGAATTACCAGCGGCTGTTCCATGTGCGGGTCGGCCAGACCGTCACCGAGATGTTCCAGGCCGACCGGCAGATCGAGGTCGAGGCCATCGACCGGCTCAAGCGCGGTATCGAGGTGATGCGCACCAAGGGCGACATCACCTCGGCGAACATCTTCGAGGACATCCTCGCGGACGAGGAGCACCACATCGATTATCTCGACACCCAGCTGGAACTGATCGAGAAGCTCGGGGAGGCGCTCTACCTCGCCCAGGTCATCGAGCAGCCGAGCTGAGCAGGCGGCCGGATGCCCGCCCTCCGCGACGGCCCGTGCGGCACGGGGAGATCACCCGCGCCCCTGGGGGGCTAGGCGGCCTCCGAGAGCACCGCGGGCGCCACGGCACCCGCCTCCGCGCCCAGCGGCTCGGGCGCGCCACTGTCGATGAGTTCGCGGCGGGGGCAGTCCCCCCGGCCGAGCAGCGACTGGATACGGCGTACACAGCCGCCGCAGTCGGTGCCGGCTTTGCAGGCGGAGGCGATCTGGCGGGGCGTGCAGGCGCCCGAGTCCGCGTGGTCGCGGACCTGCTGCTCGGTGATCCCGAAGCAAGAGCAGACGTACACGCGGTTTCACCTCCGGTGGGATGCCCCACCGATCCGGCTGATCTTCAGTGAGGTAACCCTTACCTTACCTGGCCCGGCAGGGGCGGCACAACGCGGTGGGGCGCGGATCACATGATCCGCGCCCCACCTCTGTCGTGGCCCTGACCGTCGGTGCAGGTCAGCCGCCGGCTGTCTTACTGGTCGCGGTACATCTCCGCCACCAGGAACGCCAGGTCGAGCGACTGGCTGCGGTTGAGCCGCGGGTCGCAGGCGGTCTCGTAGCGCTGGTGCAGGTCGTCGACGAAGATCTCGTCGCCGCCGCCCACGCACTCGGTGACGTCGTCACCGGTGAGCTCGACGTGGATGCCGCCCGGGTGCGTGCCGAGGTTCTTGTGGACCTCGAAGAAGCCCTTGACCTCGTCCAGCACGTCGTCGAAGCGCCGGGTCTTGTGACCGGAGGCGGCCTCGAAGGTGTTGCCGTGCATCGGGTCGCAGATCCAGGCGACCTGCGCGCCGGAGGCGGTGACCTTCTCGACCAGCTCGGGGAGCTTGTCGCGGATCTTGTCCGCTCCCATGCGGGTGATGAAGGTCAGCCGGCCCGGCTCCCGCTCCGGGTCGAGGCGCTCGATGAGCGTCAGCGCGTCCTGGGCGGTGGTCGTCGGGCCGAGCTTGACGCCGATGGGGTTGCGCACCCGCGAGGCGAACTCGATGTGCGCACCGTCCAGCTGACGGGTGCGCTCGCCGATCCACAGCATGTGGCCGGAGACGTCGTAGAGGTTGCCGGTGCGCGAGTCGACCCGGGTCAGCGACGACTCGTAGTCGAGGACCAGCGCCTCGTGGGAGGCGTAGAACTCGACGGTGCGGAACTCCTCCGGGTTGACCCCGCAGGCGTTCATGAAGTTCATCGCACGGTCGATCTCGCGCGCCAGGTCCTCGTAGCGCTGCCCGGCGGGCGAGGACTTCACGAAGTCCTGGTTCCAGGCGTGCACCTGCCGCAGGTCGGCGTAGCCGCCCGTGGTGAAGGCGCGCACGAGGTTCAGCGTCGCCGCGGAGGCGTGGTACATCCGCTTCAGCCGCTGCGGGTCCGGGATGCGGGACGCCTCGGTGAACTCGAAGCCGTTGACGGAGTCGCCGCGGTAGGTCGGCAGGGTCACGCCGTCGCGCGTCTCGGTGGGCTTGGAGCGCGGCTTGCTGTACTGGCCGGCGATCCGGCCGACCTTGACCACCGGGACGGACCCGGCGTAGGTCAGGACGGCGCCCATCTGGAGCAGGGTCTTGAGCTTGTTACGGATGTGCTCGGCGGATACGGCGTCGAAGGCCTCCGCGCAGTCGCCGCCCTGAAGCAGGAACGCCTCACCACGGGCGACGGCTCCCAGGCGCTCGCGCAGCTGGTCGCACTCGCCCGCGAAGACGAGCGGCGGATAGGACTCGAGCTCCGCGATCACATCGCGCAGAGCCTCTTGGTCCGGCCATTCAGGCTGCTGCGCCGCGGGCAGGTCTCGCCAGGTGTTGCCACCGGCGTGGGTTTCAGCGTTCACGGTCACAAGCCCCACATTACGGGGTCCCGCGAGGGTGTCCGTCCGGGCATCCGGACTGTGAGACACCCGGCACCCCGACGGTCCGGTAGGGTGCCCCCCATGTGCACGCGACCGGCCATGAACAGGAACTGGTGGTGGACCGCTCATCCGGCGGCCCACTGATTTCGCGCGCACATCCCACACTCCGCGAAGGCCGCCCGAGGGGCGGCCTTCAGCCTTTTCCGGCGGCCGTTCCTCCCCTCCTGGAAGGAACCCCCGCCATGCACCGCGAGCCCCCCGCCCGCACCGACGCCGCCGCGCTCGTCGAGCGGCTGCTCGACCCCGCCTGCCCGCCGTTCGCCCTGCTGCGCCGCCGTACCCCGGGGCGGGAGGCCGCCTCCCCCGCCCCCGGCTCCGCCCGAGCCGGAGATGCCCCGGTCGTCGAGGTGCTGACCGGCGAGGTGACCGAGGTCGAGCGGCTGGCCGACATCCCGCTGGGCGACGGGGTGCCGGAGGCGCCGGTGACCGACGCGCTCGCGCTGATCCCGTTCCGGCAGATCCGCGAGCGCGGCTTCCGGGCGCACGACGACGGCACCCCGCTGGCCGTGCTGCGTCCCCGGGAGACCGCCGAGGTGCCCCTGGACGAGATGCTGGCGGCGCTGCCTTCCCATGACGTGCGGGTGACGGACGGGGCGTTCGACGTGGACGACGACGCCTACGCCGGGATCGTGGAGCGGGTGGTGCGGGACGAGATCGGCACCGGTGAGGGCGCGAACTTCGTCGTCCGCCGCACCTTCGAGGGCGAGATCGCGGGCTTCTCGGCGGCGGACGCGCTGGCGCTGTTCCGGCGGCTGCTGGCCGGTGAGCGCGGCGCGTACTGGACGTATGTGGTGCACCGCCCCGGGGTGCGCACGCTGGTCGGCGCCAGCCCCGAGGTGCATGTGCGGATGACCGGGGGCAGGGGCGGCCCCGGTGAGCCCGGCGACGGTGGGCGGGTGGCCGGGACGGTCGTGATGAATCCGATCAGCGGCACCTACCGCTACCCGGCGGGCGGGCCCACCGCCGCGAGCCTGCTGGCGTTCCTCGACGACCGCAAGGAGGCCGAGGAGCTGTCCATGGTGGTGGACGAGGAGCTGAAGATGATGTGCACCGTCGGCGACAAGGGGGGTGTGGTGATCGGGCCCCGGCTCAAGGAGATGGCGCATCTCGCGCACACCGAGTACGAGCTGCGCGGCCGGTCCACCCTCGATGTCCGCGAGGTCCTCAGGGAGACGATGTTCGCGGCGACGGTCACCGGGTCGCCGGTGCAGAACGCCTGCCGGGTGATCGAGCGGCACGAGCCGGTGGACGCCGACGGCCGGGGGCGCGGCTACTACGCGGGCGCGCTGGCGCTGATCGGGCGGGACGCCGGGGGCGCGCAGACGCTGGACTCGCCGATCCTGATCCGGACCGCCGACATCGACGCCGGAGGACGGCTGCGGGTGCCGGTCGGCGCCACGCTGGTGCGCGCCTCCGACCCGTACGCCGAGGTCGCCGAGACGCATGCGAAGGCCGCGGGGGTGCTCACCGCGCTGGGCGTGCGGGAGGCGCCGGCGCGGCCCGCGGACGGGGGGCGTCCGCCGCGGCTGGCCGACGATCCGCGGGTGCGGGCCGCGCTGGACGCCCGCCGGTCCGGTCTGGCGCCGTTCTGGCTGCGGATGCAGACCACCGCGCCCACCGCCGAGCTGAGCGGGCACGCCCTGGTCGTCGACGCGGAGGACACCTTCACCGCGATGCTGGCGCATCTGCTGCGGACCTCCGGGCTGACCGTCAGCGTGCGCCGCTACGACGAGCCGGGGCTGCGGGCCGCGGCCCGTGCGCACCGGGGGCCGGTCGTGCTGGGCCCGGGGCCGGGCGATCCGTCCGACGCCGCCGACCCGAAGATGCGCTTTCTGCGGTCGCTGACCGCCGAGCTGGTCGCCGGGCACCGCCACGGGGTGCTGGGGGTGTGCCTGGGGCACGAACTCCTCGCCGCGGAGCTGGGGTTGGAGATCGTGCGCAAGGAGGTGCCCTTCCAGGGCGCGCAGGAGCGGATCGAGTTCTTCGGGCGCGAGGAGACGGTCGGCTTCTACAACACCTTCACGGCCCGCTGCGATGACACCACCGCCGCCGAACTCGCCATGCACCGGGTGGAGTTGAGCCGGGACGCGGTCTCCGGTGAGGTGCATGCGCTGCGCGGTCCGGGCTTCGCGGGGGTGCAGTTCCACCCGGAGTCGGTGCTGACCCTGGACGGGGCCTCGGTCACGGCGCAGCTGCTGGCAGCTGTCCTCGTGTGACCAGCATGTTCTCGTTGGTGCGATGGGCCAGGTAGTCCTCGACGTTGGCCACCGTGGCCGCGGTGATCTGACCGACCGCGTCCTCGGTGAAGTACGCCTGGTGCGAGGTGACCAGGACGTTCGCGAAGGTCATCAGGCGGGCGAGGGTGTCGTCGCTGACGATGTCCAGGGACTTGTCGAAGAAGAAGAACGCGGCCTCCTCCTCGTAGACGTCCAGGCCGACGCCGGTGAGCCGGCCGTCCTTGAGCGTCTCGACGAGGGCCGCGGTGTCGACCAGCCCGCCGCGGCTGGTGTTGAGCAGGATCGCGTCGTCCTTCATCGCGGCCAGCGCGGCGGCGTCGACGAGGTGCCGGGTGCCGTCGACCAGCGGGAGGTGCAGGCTGACCAGGTCCGACTCGGCGAACAGCCGCTCCTTGGCGACGTACTTCATGCCGAGGGCGACACAGCGCGGGTTCTCGGCGAGGTCCCAGCCCAGCAGGTTCATGCCGAAGCCGTGGGCGATCTGGGTGAAGGCCTCGCCGATCTTGCCGGTGCCGAGCACCCCGGCCGTCCGCCCGCGCAGGTCGCGGCCCATCAGGCCGTCCAGCCGGAAGTCGAAGTTGCGGGTGCGGTGGGTGGCCGGGACGATCCGCCGGTTGACGGCCAGGGCCAGCGCCCAGGCGAACTCGGCGACGGCGTGGGGTGAGTAGAAGGCGACCCGGCCGATGGTCAGCCCGAGGTCGGCCGCGGCCTCCAGGTCGATGTTGTTGAAGCCCGTGGAGCGCTGGGCGATCATCTTCGTCCCGCCGGCCGCGAGGGTCTGCAGGACGTCGGCGCCCAGGTCGGCGTTGACACTGGAGCTGACGATCTCGTAGCCGCGGGCGATGGGGGCGGTGTCGCGGTTGAGGAAGACGTCCAGGCTGCGGACCTGGTGGCGGCCGGCGAAGGCCTTCTCCAGGAACGGCCGTTCATCCGTCTGCACACCGAAGGCGACGATCTCCACGAGTTCTCCCGGTCTTCGTTCCGGTTCAGGATCTCCCGCCCGTGAGCGAGGGGCCGGATATGTCGCGTATGGCGAATATACGGCCCCTCGCCCGGCGGTGCCGCCCGGAGTGCGGACGGCGGCGGCAGCGGCGCCGCGGGCTCAGCCGAAGAACACCCCGGCCTCGGCGTAGAGCGCCGGATCGACGGTCTTCAGCCTGGCGGTGGCGTCCGCGATCGGCACCCGGACGATGTCCGTACCGCGCAGCGCGACCATCTTCCCGAAGTCGCGGTCGCGCACCGCGTCGATGGCGTGCAGTCCGAAGCGGGTGGCCAGCCAGCGGTCGAAGGCGCTGGGGGTACCGCCGCGCTGGGTATGCCCGAGGACCGTGGTCCGCGCCTCCTTGCCGGTGCGCGACTCGATCTCCTTGGCCAGCCACTCCCCCACCCCGGACAGCCGGACGTGCCCGAAGGAGTCCGTGGAGTCGTCCTTGAGCACCATCTGCCCGTCCTTGGGCATCGCGCCCTCGGCGACGACCACGATCGGGGCGTAGCGGACCTTGAAGCGGGACTCGATCCACCGGCAGACCTGCTCGATGTCGAAGCGCTGCTCCGGGATGAGGATGACGTTCGCGCCGCCGGCCAGGCCGGAGTGCAGCGCGATCCAGCCGGCGTGCCGGCCCATGACCTCGACGACCAGTACCCGCATATGGGACTCGGCGGTGGTGTGCAGCCGGTCGATGGCTTCGGTGGCGACGCCGACGGCGGTGTCGAAGCCGAAGGTGTAGTCCGTGGCCGACAGGTCGTTGTCGATGGTCTTGGGGACACCGACGCAGGGGACGGCGTGCTCGTCGGAGAGCCGGGCGGCGACGCCGAGGGTGTCCTCGCCGCCGATCGCGATCAGCGCCTCGATCTCGTGCTTGGCGAGCGTCTCCCTGATCCGGCGGACGCCGTCGTTCTCCTTGAAGGGGTTGGTACGCGAGGAGCCGAGGACGGTGCCGCCGCGCGGCAGGATGCCGCGCACCGCCGGGATGTCCAGCGGCACGGTGTCCCCCTCCATCGGCCCGCGCCAGCCGTCCCGGAAGCCGACGAACTCGTATCCGTACTCCTGGGTGCCCTTGCGGACGATGCCCCTGATCACCGCGTTCA
Organism: Streptomyces sp. NPDC048612; assembly: GCF_043199295.1. Lineage (NCBI taxonomy): Bacteria > Bacillati > Actinomycetota > Actinomycetes > Kitasatosporales > Streptomycetaceae > Streptomyces > Streptomyces sp. NPDC048612. The sequence continues at coordinate 21,966 of NZ_JBICVV010000042.1, read as the reverse complement.
GACCCGGGCAGTCGCCGCCGCCGGTCAGTACTCCGACCCGCATCGCTGCTTCACCTACATCCCGTCCGTGGCCGCGCACTCGGCCGTGTTCGCTCCGACCCCGGTCACGCTAATGGTGATCTGGGTCACTCAGGGATGGGACAAACGGTGATGTCGGTGATTTATCGGGGAGTTGGGCCGAGGCGTTCACCCGTACGGGCGGACCGCGCCGGTCCGCCCGTACGGCCGGCCGGGGCCCGCGCCGGTCAGCCCTCGTCGAGACCCCGCTCGATCGCGTACCGCACCAGCTCCACGCGGTTGTGCAACTGGAGCTTGCCGAGGGTGTTCTGGACGTGGTTCTGGACCGTGCGGTGCGAGATGACCAGGCGTTCGGCGATCTGCTTGTACGAGAGTCCCTTGGCGACCAGCCGCAGCACCTCGGTCTCCCGGTCCGTCAGCTGCGGGGCGCCCGGCTCGTCCGGCGTCGCGGGGGCCGGCTCGGTCGCCAGCCGGCGGTACTCACCGAGCACCAGACCCGCCAGGCCCGGAGTGAACACCGCGTCACCGGCGGCCGTCCGCCGCACCGCGTCCAGCAGTTCCTCCGTGCTGGCCGACTTCAGCAGATAGCCGGTGGCGCCGGACTTGACCGCCTCCAGGACATCGGCGTGCTCCCCGCTGGCGGAGAGCACCAGCACCCGCAGCGCGGGATTGGCGCCGACCAGTTCCTGGCACACCCGGACGCCGGGCAGCCCCGGCAGATTGAGGTCCAGGACGAGGACGTCGGGCGAGGCGGCCTGCGCCCTGCGCACCGCCTGGAGACCGTCGCCGGCCGTCGCCACCACGTCGAACCCGGCCTCGGCCAGGTCCCGCGCGACCGCGTCCCGCCACATCGGGTGGTCGTCGACCACCATGACCTTCAGGGCCGTCTGCTCACTCATGCCGGCACCCCGCCCCGCGCGGTGCGGACCCGCTCCGTGCTGCGCACACTCACTCTCTCGCCTTCCCCCGTCATCCGCCCTCGGGCGCCGTGCCCTTGGGAACCGTCAACTCCACTTCCGTGCCCTGGCCGGGAACCGAGACCCACGCCGCGGTGCCGCCCAGGTCCCGCAGCCGGCCGCGGATGGACAGCGCCACGCCCAGCCGGCCCTCGCGCTCGGCGTCCGCGAGCCGGCCCTCGGGGATGCCGGGGCCGTCGTCGCGGACCGTCACGATCACCGCATGCGGTTCGTCCTCCACCAGAATCCATGCACGGGCCCCGTCTCCCGCGTGCACCCGGACATTGTCCAACGCGGCACTGACAGCGGCCGCCAGCTCGGCCGCCGCGGCGGCCGGCAGCCCGACCGGTGCGCCGGGCTCGGAGAACGTCACCCCGGCACCCGCGAACGGCGCGAGCAACGCCCGTACGTCGCACGGCCCGTCCTCGTCCGGCTCCGGCGCCGGTACGGCCACGGCGGCCGGTGCCGCCACCGCGTCGTCCGCGGCGCCGGCACCAGCCGGGTGCGGCACGGTCTGCTCCGCGCCGCCCGGCCGGACTCCGCGCGGCGGTACCAGCCCGCCGGAGACCAGGGTCCGCAGCGCGACCTCCTGCTCCCCAGCCATCCGGCCCAGCTCGGCCGCCTCGCCGCCGATCGCGGCACCGCGCCGCTGCACCATGGCCAGGACCTGGAGCACGCTGTCGTGGATGTCACGGGCCAGCCGCTCCCGCTCCCGGGTGGCGGCCTCTATCTGCAGCGCACGGGCGAGGGTGCGCTCACTGGCCCGCGCCACCTCGACGACATAGCCGATGGCGACGCTGGCTACCCACACCAGCACCACGTTGTGCACGGTGTCGCGGGCCAGCTCCTGGCGCTCGACGAGGTTGGCCACCGCCACGGCGCTGGACGCCACCGCGGCCCAGCGCCAGCCGCCCTTGATCGCGAAGCCCAGCACGGCGCCCGCCGTCCAGATGGAGGGCAGCGTCGGCGCGCCGTCCATGATGCGGGCCTGGGTGTCGATCAGCGGCGTGAGCAGGATGCCGCCGACCGCGAAGCCGAGGTCGGCGAGGAGGAAGTGCCGGGTGCAGCGCTCGGCGGACGTCGTCCGGCGCCAGGTGAAGACCATCCACAGGGTGAGCGCGCCCATGTAGGCGGCGGCGCCCAGCGGTCGCGCGTACTGCTGGTACGAGAGCGCGACCAGGCACAGGACGTAGCCGAGGGTCAGAATCCGGTAGCCGGTGAGCGCGCGCCACAGCGGCAGCTCGACGGACATCCGCACCACCTTCGGCGGCTTGCTCCGGTGCCTGGCGGCCAGGCCGCGCACGGTCCGTATGTCCGTATCCGTCATTGCCGGCCTCCACCCCTCGCCGGGCGCCCCCGCGCCCGGCCTCGGCCCTGCCCGTCTATTCGGCGGCCGCCTTCTTGGCCTGCTCCGCCTCGCTCTGCTGCTTCGCCTCGGCCTTCGCCGCGTCGGCCAGCTGCCGCTTGGCCGCGGTCGCGTAGATGTCCACGTACTCCTGGCCGGACAGCTTCATGATCTCGTACATGACCTCGTCGGTGACCGACCGCAGGATGAAGCGGTCGCCCTCCATGCCCTGATAGCGGGTGAAGTCCAGCGGCTTGCCGATACGGATGCCCGGCCGGATCATCTTCGGCACGATCTTGCCCGGAGGCTGCACCTTCTCGGTGTCGATCATCGCCACGGGAATGACCGGCGCCCCGGTGGCCAGCGCCACCCGGGCCAGTCCGCCCGGCTTGCCGCGGTAGAGCCGGCCGTCCGGGGAGCGGGTGCCCTCCGGGTAGATGCCGAACAGCTCACCGCGCTCCAGCACCTCGATGCCGCTCCTGATCGCCGCCTCGCCCGCGCCGCGGGCTCCCGAGCGGTCGACCGGCAGCTGGCCCACGCCCTTGAAGAACGCGGCCGTCAGCTTGCCCTTCACCCCCGGCGAGGTGAAGTACTCGGACTTGGCGATGAAGGTGACCTTGCGGTCGAGTACCGCGGGCAGGAAGAAGGAGTCCGAGAAGGACAGGTGGTTGCTCGCGAGGATCGCCGGACCCTCGGCGGGGATGTTCTCGATGCCTTCCACCCAGGGCCTGAAGGCAAGCTTCAGCGACCCGCCGAGGGAAAACTTCATTGCGCCGTAGATCAACCGACTGCCTCCTGTGTGTGACGCAAAGACCTTAACCTGCCCCGGCGGCGCACTCGCGCCGTGGCGGCCGCCGGACCTATCCGCTTGCCGTCACTTTGCGTACCCTGAGGTAACTCGCCAGGTCCCCTCATCGATCGGAGTCCCCCGGTGCCGCTCCTTCCCGGAGCCGAGCCGTTCCGCCGTGACGGCGGAGAGGTCGGCGTCCTCGTGTGCCACGGCTTCACCGGCTCCCCCCAGTCCGTACGCCCCTGGGCCGAATATCTGGCCGACCGGGGACTCACCGTCGCCCTCCCGCTGCTGCCCGGTCACGGCACCCGCTGGCAGGACATGCAGCTCACCACATGGCAGGACTGGTACGCCGAGGTCGACCGGGAGCTGCGCGCGCTGACCGAGCGCTGCTCCAAGGTCTTCGTCTGCGGACTGTCGATGGGCGGTGCGCTGGCGCTGCGGCTGGCCGCCAAGCACGGCGACGCCGTCAGCGGGGTCGCGGTGGTCAACCCGGGCAACAAGGTCCACGACCCGGCCGCGCCGCTGCTCCCGGTGCTGCGGTATCTCGTCCGGACCACCAAGGGCGTGGTCAGCGACATCGCCCGGCCCGGCGCCGAGGAGGTCGGCTACGACCGGGTGCCGCTGCACGCCGCGCACTCGCTGCGCCGGTTCTTCCAGCAGGTCGACTCCGAACTCCCGGGCGTCACCCAGCCGTTGCTGGTGATGACCAGCCCGCAGGACCATGTCGTACCGGCGGCGGACTCCGAGCGGGTGCTGGCCCGGGTCTCCTCCACGGACGTGCGGCAGACGCTGCTGGAGCGCAGCTACCACGTCGCGACGCTCGACCACGACGCCGAGCAGATCTTCCGGGACACCTACGCGTTCATCTCCCGGCTCGCGCCGGAGGCAGGGGCGGACGCGGCGCAGGAGGGGACGGCGGCCCGTGGCGGAGCGTAGCCCCCGCGATCCCCGGGACCCGCTGGACGAAGAGGCCGCCTGGGCCGAGATCGTCGCGGGCTACGGCGAGCAGCCGTCGTTCCCGGCGGACGGCGGGGAGAGCGGGGACGGGCCGGCCGGTGCGTCCGGGACGGCCGCGCAGGACGGCACGGCCGGCAAGGACGGCACGGCCGGGAAGCCCGACGCCGCCGCGCCCTCCGAGACGTCCGGCAAGGACGGGGCCGCGGGCACGGACGGCAAGGGCGCCGGCGGCGGTACGGGCGACGCCGCGCGTCCGGGCAGCTTCGTGGTCTTCGCGCCGGGTGTCGGCCCTCGCGACTGGGACGCCGCCGAGGCCTCCGACGACGACTTCGACGCGGCCGACGAGGGCCACTTCACCCCGCCCGAGCCGCCCCCGCTGCCGCAGACCGACGTCACCGGCAGGTTCGCCTGGCTCGCGGTGATCGGCGGCCCGCTGCTGCTGGTGGCCATGGTGCTGTTCCAGCAGCCGGTGACGTGGTGGATCACGGTCCTGGGCGTCGGCGGCTTCCTCGGCGGCTTCGGCACGCTCGTGGCCCGGATGAAGGACGACGACGAGGACGACGACCTGCCGGGCAGCGGCGCCGTGGTGTGAGTCAGTCCGTGACCGGCACCCGCAGCGCGGCCAGCACCGGCAGATGGTCCGTGGCGGCCCGGAGGTCGGCCTCCGCCACCCCCGCCAGCCCGTGCGGCACCCCGCAGCCCAGGATCTCCACGCCCGCCGTGGTGAAGATCGCGTCGATCCGCTGATGCGGGTCATGGGGCGTGGAGGTGTACTCCCCGCCCCACGGCTTGGCCGCCCAGGCATCCGTGAGCGCGCCCGCCAGCCGCCGGAAGCTGCGGCCCCCCGGCCGGTCGTTGAGGTCGCCCCCGGCGACGGCGTACGGCACCTCCAGCGCGGCCAGCCGCTCCAGCAGCAGCCCGGCCTGCTGGTAGCGCTCCCGGTCGGCGAGGCTGAGATGGCAGCTGAGCACGCCGAGCCGGGCCCCGCCGATCCGGACCACGGCGAGGGCGAGACCGCGCTGGTGCAGTCCGGGGGTGCGGGGCAGCAGCACCTCCTCCGTGCGCTCCACATGGGCGCGCAGGGTGGACAGGATCATCGGGCCCGCGGTCGTGCCGCCGCCGGTGACGTAGACCAGGCCGGCCGCGCGGGCCAGCCGCTCGGCGGCCTTGCGCCAGCGGAAGAACCGCGGCGCCTCCTGGATCAGCACGAGGTCGGGCGCGCAGGCCCGGATCACCCGGGCCAGCGCCGCGCGGTCGTCGCGCAGCGAGCGGATGTTGTAGCTGAGCACCCGGATCACGGCCGCACCGCCGCGTCCTGATTCCCCGGCGGCGGGGCCGGGTTCGGTGGCGGAGGCGGGGAGCGAGATCACGGCGGCAGGTCCTCTCACCGACAGGGTCACGCGGCCAAGATAGAGCACCGCCCGCCGCTCCCCCTCCGGGGCGCGGCGGACGGTGCCGTACGGATGCGCGGGCGCCGGGCGCCCGGTGGTGTCAGCCCTGGCGTGCCAGGTCGGCCGCGCCGACCAGACCGGCCTTGCCGCCGAGCTGGGCGGCGAGCACCTGGGCGTGCGGCCGCCACTGGTTGCCGACCAGCCAGCGGCGGAAGGACTTGCGGATCGGTCCCAGGACGAGTTCGCCCTCGTCGGAGACGCCGCCGCCGACGATGAAGGCGGACGGGTCGAAGAGCGAGGCGAGGTCGGCGAGGCCGGCGCCGGCCCAGCGGGCCAGTTCACGGAACGAGTCGATGGCGACCGGGTCGCCCTGGCGGGCCGCCTCGCTCACGTGCGGGCCCTGGATGCCCTCGGAGGTGCCGTCGCCGAGGGACAGCAGGATCTGGGCGTTCTCGGGGGTGGCGAAGGCGCGCTGGCGGGCGTAGCGCAGCAGGGCACGGCCGGAGGCGTACTGCTCCCAGCAGCCCTGGTTGCCGCAGCCGCACATCAGGCCGTCGGGGACGACCCGGATGTGCCCGAACTCGGCGGCGACGCCGAAGCGGCCGCGGCGCAGCTTGTTGCCGATGATGATGCCGCCGCCGAGGCCGGTGCCGAGGGTGATGCAGATGACGTCGCTGTGGCCCTGGCCGGCGCCGAACTTGTACTCGCCCCAGGCCGCGGCGTTGGCGTCGTTCTCGACGACCACGGGGAGGCCGACGCGCTGTTCGACCTTGTCCTTGAGCGGCTCGTGGCGCCAGTCGATGTTCGGGGCGAACAGGACCGTGGCCCGCTTCTCGTCGACGTAACCGGCGGCGCCGATGCCGACGGCCTCGACATGATGGCCCGCGCCGACGGTGCGCACCGCTTCCGCGATGGCCTCCGTCAGGGCGTCGGTGGCCTGCGGAGTCGGCACCTTGCACGTTTCGAGGATCGAGCCCTCTTCGTCGACCACGCCGGCCGCGATCTTCGTGCCGCCGATGTCGACGCCGATGGTGAGTCCCATGTGTCCCTCAGTTTTTCGCTCGAACCCCGCCGGGACCCACCGTACCGGAGGCAGGGGTGCCGCCCGCGTTCTTCGGACCGGAGGGACGGGGACGCCTCCCGTACACCGGGCCGTGCTCAGGACACCGGGCGGGCTCCGTGCTCAGTCGAGGTCGATCCGCTCGGTGCCCGTGGGGCCGTCGTCGTCGCGCGGATCGTCCGCACGGCTCTCGGGGCGGACGTCGCTCTCGTCGCGGGTCCAGCGGCGCTCGCTGCCCTCGACGGCGGAGCGGTAGGCGGCGAGCAGCTCGGAGCCGGCCGCGGCGAGGTGGTCGAAGATGTCGGGGTTGCGCTCGATGACCGGCTCGACGGCCGCCTTGGCCTGCTTGAAGAGCTGGTTGACGGCGCCCTGCGCGGCGATCCCGCCCAGTGCGCCGGGCAGCTGGATGCCGGCGAGCTTGTCGGTCACCGCCTCGGCGAGCTTGCGCAGCTCCTCCGCTGCGCTGCCCTGCTGCGGGCCGTGGGCGGCGCGGTGCCGGGACTTCTCGGCCGCGAGGTCCTCGGCGCAGGCGGTCGCCCAGGCGTCGGCATCGGGCTCGGCCCTGCGGTCGGCGGGGCGCTCGGTGGCATCACTCATGAGGAACTCCGTGACTCCTGCGGCGAGGCGGTACGGCGAAGCTGTGCGGGACGGGCACGTCGGGGCGGGGCCCACCCCCGACGTTACCCGAACGGTGGTAGCGCGTTCAGTCGCTCTTGGGCCACAGATCCGGATCGGGTGTGAAGCGGATCTCCAGGGCTCCGTCGCGGAGTCCGGCACCGGAGACGGTGCAGCGGCGCAGCGCGGAGGGGAGCGTCCGAATCCGCCGGAAGCGGCCGACGGTGACCACGATCTCGTCGCCGCGGCGCACCAGCCCCAGGCCCCGGCGTTCGGCGCCGGGCAGCGGTACCCGCCAGACCAGGATGCCGTCGGTGGCCAGCCGGTCCTCGACGGTCCAGGGGTCGGGGTGCGGCCCGTCGGCGGGTCCGGCCGCGGCGGTCCCGACGGCCGGTCCGCCGGCCAACGCGCCGAGTTCGTCGACGCCCTGGGGGTCGCGGCCCAGGTGCGGCACCTCATGGACGGGGAGGTCGGGGAACTCCTCGCGCAGCGCCTTGAGGACGCTCTGCTGGCTGCCGGAGAGCGCGGCGAGGAACGGGTCGGCCGAGCCGGTGGGCAGCAGCCGGTTGACGACCACGCCGTCGGTGCGGCGGCCGTGCAGGGCGAGTCCGGCGCGGAGGGTGCGGAGCGTGGCGGCGGCGACCGGGCCGGCTTCGGTGACCAGGCGTACGGAGGTGCCGGGGTCGTCGATCGTCCGCTGGACGGCGGCGAGTTCGGTCTCCCAGCGCTCGGCGGCGTCGTAGAGCTTCTGCGCCGGCATCGGGACGCCGGCGAGCTGGGCGAGGACCGGGCGCAGCGCACGGGCCGCCTGCCGCTCGGGCGGCAGCAGCCGGCGCAGATAGCGGCGCACCTGGGCGGGCAGGGCGAGCAGCCGGACGGTCTCGTCGGCCGAGGGCATGTCGACGACGACGAGGTCCCAGTCGCCCGAGACGCGTTCGGCGTGCAGCGCGTGCAGCAGCGCGAAGTCCTCGGAGCCGGGGAGTTCGGTGAGTTCGTCCTCGTCGAGGGGGGCGGCGCCGAGCAGGTCGAGGGCGGCGCCGGCGCGCTCCTGGAAGGCGAGGAACTCCTGGCGGAAACGGTCGCCGGGGTCGATGCGGCGGGCGTGCAGACCGGGGGCTATCGGGGTGCGGGTGTCGGCGCCGAGGGGGGTGCCCAGCACCGTTTCCGGTGCGCTGCTCCCGGTGGTGAGCAGCAGGGCCCGCTCGCCCCGGCGGGCGCCGGCCAGGGCGGTCGCGGCGGCGAGCGTGGTGCGGCCCGCGCCGCCGGTGCCCGTGACGAGGACGATGCGCACGCTCAGAGCTTCTTGGCCTCGTCGGCGGGCGTCTGCGGACCGTCGTGGCCGCTCTCGACGCGCTTCTTCAGCCCGGCCAGCGCACGGTCGATGATGACCTTCTCGGCCTTGCGCTTGATCATGCCGAGCATCGGGATCTTGACGTCGACGGTGAGCTGGTAGGTCACCTCGGTGCGCGCGCCGCCGCCGAGCGCGGCGAGGCGGTAGGAGCCGTCGAGGGCGCGCAGCATCTGGGACTTGACCAGGGACCAGCTGACCTCGTTCTCCCCGGTCCAGGTGTAGGCGAGGGTGTGGTCGTCCTTGATCGCTCCGGCGTCCAGCAGCAGGCGCACCTGCTCGGCGCGGCCGTGGTCGTTCTTGGCGAGCACCTCTGCCTCCTTGACCTCTCCGGTCCACTCCGGGTAGCGGTCAAAGTCGGCGATCACCGCCATCACTTCGGCGGGTGCCGCCTCGATCGTGATGCTAGAGCTGGTGTGTTCGGCCATCGCCGTGACTCCTCCATGCCGATTCGTTCCGGTCCGCCGACTCTTCCCCGAGCTCTCGGCTCCGAGCGGGGGGAGACCCCGTTACCCGGTGTCTGTGCTGCTACCGGCTCCGAGGCTACCGCGCGGGATACCGCGGACGGACACCAGCAGGCCGGGGAAGGCCGGGGCGGGAGGGCCGCCGGGTGCACTCCCGGGGCCGCCCGGGCCAGGGGCGTCCGGGCTCACCACTCCAGGACATAGGGCGTCCCGGTCGCGTTGAAGTGGCCGACATTGACGCATTCCGTGCCGTCGATCCGGGCCCGGCGGGCCAGCGGCTGGTGCACATGGCCGAAGAGGGCGTAGCGCGGCCGGGTGGTGCGGATGGCGTGCAGCAGGGCGGCGCTGCCACGTTCGAAGCGGCGGGCGACGGTGTCGTAGCAGAGTTCGGGGACGTCGGGCGGGATGTGGGTGCACAGCACGTCCACCTCGCCGACCGCCTCGATCTTGGCGGCGTACTCCTCGTCGCTGATCTCGTAGGGCGTGCGCATGGGCGTGGTCAGGCCGCCGCCGACGAACCCGAAGACCCGGCCGCCGATCTCCACCCGCTGGCCGTCCAGGACGGTGGTGCCGGGTGCGGCGTACTCGGGCCACAGGCGCGGGATGTCGACGTTGCCGTAGGTGGCGTACGTGGGGGTCGGGAAGGCGGCGAAGAGTTCGGCGTACTGCCGGCGGACCGCCTCCTCGATGGCGGAGTCCCGGCTCACGCCCGCCCGGTCGAGTTCGCCCCAGAGCCGGCGGCCGAGTGCGCGGGCCTCCTCGAAGCGGCGGGCGGTGCGGAGTTCGACCAGGGCGCTCGCGTTCGCGGCGCCGAAGAGGTCGGGGAAGATGCCGCGCGAGTGGTCGGCATAGTCGAGGAAGAGAACCAGGTCACCGAGGCAGACCAGGGCATCGGCACCGGCTCCGGCCGCCGCGAGGTCCCGGCTGTTGCCGTGTACGTCACTGACCACATGCACACGCATGGCGTCACCCTAGAGCGCCCGCACCGGGCGCCGGGAGGGGCCCCCGGACCTGGGGTTACTTTCGGGTCACCGACCCATTGGTCTAGTCTGCGCGGGTCAGTCCCCATGGCGTGTCCCGCAGCGTGTGACGCATCGAACATCTGGCCGCTCCCCTCTATCCCAACCGCGATACCGATGGGTAACGTCCGGGCAGTCCACTCCCCCTGCACGATCATGGACCGCCGCCGGTGCAACACACAGCGTCGTGGCGCCGGCGCTTTTGAGGAGCAGCAGTCTTGCGCGAGTTCAGCCTTCCGGCCCTGTACGAGGTCCCCGCGGACGGGAATCTGACGGATCTCATCCGCCGAAATGCCGCGCAGCACCCTGATGTTGCGGTCATGGGACGCAAGGTGAACGGAGTGTGGCAGGACGTCACCGCCGCCACCTTCCTCGCCGAGGTCCGCGCCGCCGCCAAAGGCCTGATCGCCTCCGGGGTACAGCCCGGCGACCGGGTCGGTCTCATGTCGCGCACCCGCTACGAGTGGACGCTGCTGGACTTCGCCATCTGGAGCGCCGGCGCGATCACCGTCCCGGTGTACGAGACCAGTTCCGCCGAGCAGATCCAGTGGATTCTCGGCGACTCCGGCGCGGTGGCCTGCCTGGTGGAGTCCCCCTCCCACGAGGCCACCGTCGAGTCGGTCCGTGACCGGCTGCCCGAGCTGGAGAACATCTGGCAGATCGAACGGGACGCCATCGCCCGGCTCCAGGCCGCGGGCGACGGGATCTCCGACGACGAGGTGGAGGCGCGCAGCGCGCTCGCCGACGCGGACTCGCCGGCCACCATCGTCTACACCTCCGGCACCACCGGCCGCCCCAAGGGCTGTGTGCTCAGCCACCGCAGCTTCTTCGCCGAGTGCGGCAACATCGTCGAGCGGCTGCGGCCGCTGTTCCGTACCGGCGAGTCCTCGGTGCTGCTGTTCCTCCCCATCGCGCACGTCTTCGGCCGGCTGGTGCAGGTCGCCGCGGTGATGGCGCCCATCAAGCTGGGCCACGCCCCCGACATCAAGAACCTCACCGACGACCTCGCCTCCTTCCGGCCGAAGCTGGTCCTGGGCGTGCCCCGGGTCTTCGAGAAGGTCTACAACTCGGCGCGGGCCAAGGCGCAGGCCGACGGCAAGGGCAGCATCTTCGACAAGGCCGCGGACACGGCGATCGCCTACAGCCGTGCGCTGGACACCCCGGGCGGCCCGTCGTTCGGCCTGAAGCTCAAGTACAAGGTCTTCGACCGGCTGGTCTTCGGCAAGCTGCGCGCCGTGCTCGGCGGCCGCGCCACCCACGCCATCTCCGGCGGCGCCCCGCTCGGCGAGCGCCTGGGCCACTTCTACCGCGGGATCGGCTTCACCGTCCTGGAGGGCTACGGCCTGACGGAGTCCTGCGCGGCGACCGCCTTCAACCCCTGGGACCGGCAGAAGATCGGCAGCGTCGGCCAGCCGCTGCCCGGCTCGGTCGTGCGGATCGCCGACGACGGCGAGGTGCTGCTGCACGGCGAGCACCTCTTCACCGAGTACTGGAACAACCCGTCGGCCACCAAGGAAGCGCTGTCCGACGGCTGGTTCCACACCGGCGACCTCGGCACCCTCGACGAGGACGGCTACCTCGCCATCACCGGCCGCAAGAAGGAGATCCTCGTCACCGCGGGCGGCAAGAACGTCGCCCCCGCCGTGATCGAGGACCGCATCCGGGCGCACGCCCTGATCGCCGAGTGCATGGTCGTCGGCGACGGCCGGCCGTTCATCGGCGCGCTGGTCACCCTCGACGAGGAGTTCCTGCCCCGCTGGGCCGAGGAGCACGGCCACCCGGCCGGGGTGACGCCGGCTCAGCTCGCGGAGGACCCGGAGCTGCTGGCCGCCGTACAGCGCGCGGTCGACGACGGCAACGAGGCGGTCTCCAAGGCCGAGTCGGTGCGCAAGTTCCGTATCCTGCCGACCCAGTTCACCGAGGAGTCGGGCCATGTCACCCCGTCGCTGAAGCTCAAGCGCAACGTGGTGGCGAAGGACTTCGCGGAGGACATCGAGGCGCTCTACCGCGCCTAGGGGCGCGCAGCGGGCCGGCCCCGTACCGCCGGAATCCGCCGTCGTGGCCTGCGCCGCGGCGGCGGATTCGTGCGTCCGGCCGGACCGCCTACAGCAGTTCCTTCAGCCGTTCCGCCAGCAGGTCCCAGCGCCACTTCTCCTCCACCCAGGCGCGGCCGCGTTCGCCCATCGAGCGGCGCAGCGCGGGGTCCCGGAGCAGGGCGACGAGGCGGTCGGCGGTGGGGGCCGGGGAGCCGCCGGGGACGACCCAGCCGGTCTCGCCCTCCAGGACGGCGTCGGGGGCGCCGCCAGAATCGCCCGCCACCACGGGCAGGCCGGTGGCCGAGGCCTCCAGGTAGACGATGCCGAGGCCCTCGACGTCGAGCCCGCCGCGGCGGGTGCGGCACGGCATCGCGAAGACATCGCCCGCGCCGTAGTGGGCCGGCAGCTCCTCCCACGGGACCGCGCCGGTGAAGCGGACCGCGTCCGCGACGCCCTTCTCCTGGGCCAGCGCGCGCAGTTCCTTCTCGTACGGGCCGCCGCCGACGATCAGCAGCACCGCGTCGGGCACCGCGGCGAGCACCGCCGGCATCGCCTCGATCAGGGTGTCCTGCCCCTTGCGCGGGACCAGCCGCGAGACGCACACCACCACCGGGCGGCCGGTGAGCCCGAGCCGCTCCCGTACGGCCTCGCCGCCCGAACCGGGGTGGAAGGTCTTCTCGTCGACGCCGGGCGGCAGCTGGACCATCCGCGCGGCGGCCTCCGGGGTGAGCGCGCCGGCGATCCGCGAGCGGGTGTACTCGCCGAGGTAGGTGAGGGTGTCGGTGCCCTCGCCGATCCGGCGCAGCAGTTGGCGGGCGGCCGGCAGCTGGGCCCAGCCCGCCTCGTGGCCGTGCGTGGTCGCCACCAGGCGGCGGGCGCCGGCCGCACGGAGCGCGGGCGCCATCAGCCCGAGCGGCGCCGCCGCCCCGAACCACACGGAGGAGCAGCCGTGTTCGCGCAGCAGCGCGGTGGCCCGCCGGGTCACCCGCGGCGTCGGCAGCAGCATCGTCGTACGGTCCCGGATCACCGGGAACGGCTGCTCCGCGTCGAAGGCGGCGGTGGCCGCGCGCCCCTCGGCGGTGCGCTTCCAGGTCGAGGCGTAGACCACGACCTGGGTGGGGTCCAGGCGCAGCGCCATGCTGTGCAGGAAGGCCTGGATGCCGCCGGGCCGGGGCGGGAAGTCGTTCGTGACGATCAGGGTCTTCTGCACGATGGTCTCTCGCGGGTTCGGTCTCGGCGGTCGGTCGCAGCGCTGGTGCCCGACAGTACCGGTCGGGTGGCGGCCGGTGCCCGGTGGGCGGCCGCCGGTCCGGCCACGCCGGTGCCTCGTCTACGGTCATGACAGCCGCTCCCGGCATCATGCGCAGAGCACGAGCCGGCCGCGCGGCGGGTACGGGGAGCAGTGAACGGGCGCCGGGCCGATGGCCGCGGGCGGCGCCGACGGGCAGCGGCCGAGAAGCGATGAGGTGACGATGACCAGCATCAGCAGAGCGCGCGGGGTGTGGCTCCCGGTCGCGGTCTGGGCCGTGACCCGGACCGTGGTCCTGTTGTGCGTCCTGAGAGTGCTGGTGCTGCCGGGGCCGGATGTCGCCACCGACGTCTCGGTGATCTACCGGGGCTGGTTCACCGTCCTGCAGACCGGCACCTTCCCCCTGAACGACGTGACCTGGCAGTACCCGCCGGCCGCCGCACTGGCGATCCTCTCCCCCGGGCTGCTGCCGTTCCTGGACTACACCACGGCGTTCTTCACCCTGATCCTGGCGGTGGACGCGGCGACGCTGGCGCTGCTGCTGCGGGCCGGCCGCCGGGACGGCCACCGGCCGGCCGGCGCCTGGGTGTGGATCGCGGGGGTGGCGCTCCTGGGCCCGACGGCCTACGCCCGCTACGACCTGATGGTCACCGCTGTGGCCGTCGCCGCGCTGTTCGCGGCCGTCCGGCGGCCGCGGGTGGCGGGCGCGCTGGTCGCCTTCGGGGCGCTGCTGAAGGTCTGGCCCGCGCTGCTGCTGACCGGGGCGGCGCTGCGCGGCCGCCGGGCCCGTGCCCTGTGGTGGAGCGCGGCCGGCACCGCGGCCGCGCTGACGCTGTTCTTCGTGGCCGCCGCACCGGGCGCGCTGTCCTTCCTCACCTTCCAGCGCGACCGCGGTACCGAGGTCGAGTCGCTCGGCGCGCTGGTCTTCCACGTCGCCCGCCAGTTCGGGTGGGAGGGCCAGGTGCTGCTGAACTACGGCTCGCTGGAGTTCCTCGGCCCGGGTGTCCCGTTCGTCAGCACCGTGGCGCTCACCCTGAGCCTGGCCGCCGCGGGCTGGCTGGTGCTGTGGCGGGTGCGGGTCCGGGAGCTGGGCGCGGCGACGCTGTGCGAGGCCGCCTTCACCGCCACGCTGCTGTTCACCACCACCAGCCGGGTGATCAGCCCGCAGTACATGCTCTGGCTGGTGGCGCTGGGGGCGGTGTGTGTGACCGTACGGGCCGCCCGGCAGACGCTGCCGGTGGTCCTGGTCCTGCTCGCCACCGGCGTCACGCTGCTGGAGTTCCCCGTCGGGTTCGGCCAGGTCGTCGCGAGCGACCCGTGGGGCGTCACCCTGCTGCTGGTGCGCAACGGGCTGCTGGTCGCCGCGTCGCTGCTCGCCTGCCGCCGGTTGTGGCGCGCGACGCGGGGCGACGGGCCCGGGACGGCGGGCGTGGTCCGCGCGCGCAGCGCGGCCGACGGGGAGGCCGCCGCGCCCGTGGAACTCACCGGCACCGCGGCGGCGCAGCCGCGCGCGGACGGGGCACCGGCCGCGCCCTGAGCCCGTCCCCCGCCCTCACCGCGCCAGCTGTTTGCGCACATACGCCCGCCACAGCCGGGTGAACTCCCGCATGCTGACGCCCAGTTGGGTACGCATGGCGTGGTCCGTCCGGTCGGCGCGGACCTTCGGCCGCTCCCCGGTGCGGGCGGCCGGGGTGGCGGGGCGGGGCCCGGCCGGGGCCGCCGTGGCCGCCTCCATCGGCGCCCCCTCGTGGCCCGCCGGGACCCGTAGCGCGCCCTTGCCCGCCGCCCGGTAGAAGGCCAGCAGCTTGGCCTCGCCCCACTTCCCGGCGATCATCCGGCAGGCCAGCCAGCTGCCCTCGTAGGCCTTCGCCAGCCGGTCGGCGCCCGCCTTGAAGCCGAAGTCGTCGTCGGTGGGCAGCCGGGCCGGGAGCTTGCCGGCGGCGACCGCACGGGTGAGCTCGGGGGCGGTGAGGGCGGCCTTGCGGCGGATGCCGCGGTAGGCGGCCCAGTCGGCGAAGCCCTCGGAGAGCCACAGCGGGGTGGCCGGTGTGGTGGCCGTACGGGTGGCGACATGGGCGGTCTCGTGGGTGAGGACCACCCGGCGGCCCAGGTCGTTGAGTTCCTCGTACGCGTCCGGGTTGATGATCACCCGGTCCGCCGGCGCGGTCGTCGAGACCCCCGCCTCCCCGGTGGTGACCGCCGCGATGCCCGCATAGCCCGACGGGTCGTCGCTGCCCATCAGCTGCGCCATCCCCTCGACCGAGTCCGGCGCCTCCACCACGACCTTCCGCGACCACGTCCCCTTCCAGGCCGCGGAGACCGCGGGCACCGCCTGGTCCACCCGGTGCGCCAGGTCCGTCAGCCGCGCGCGCTGCGCGGTGCCGCCGAGCACCAGGCTGTACCGGCCGCGGACCAGCCGGACCGGCCCCTGGTCCCACAGCTGGCGGGTGCCGCTGCGGCCGGCCGCCGCGCCGTCGGTGTCGGAGGAGACCAGCCAGCGGCCGTCGCGCTCGGTCAGGGTGAGGTACTGGACGGCGTGCACCGGCGCGGAGTCGAAGCCCTTGAGGCGGTAGCGCAGCCGCACCTTCGCGGCCAGCCGGGTCCGGTCGCCGTCGGCCGGGAGCGGGAAGGCGTCGGTGGAGTCGAGGTCGTAGTGCCAGTCGGTCAGCGGCACGCCCTTCAGGTGGGCGAACATCGCGCGCTGGCGCTCGCGGTAGCCGAGGGCCCGTGGGTCGACGGAGGCGAGGAAGCCCGCCGCGTCCCGCCGCTCGACGGCCTTCGCGCGGGTGTCGAGCATCCGCTGGACGTCCGGGAAGCGCGCCGTGGCGGGCGGGCCGGCCGCGGGCCCGCAGCCGGCCAGCGGGGCGAGCAGCGCGAGCAGCAGGGCGCCGCAGCCCGCCGTCGCGGCCCGCGACGGCCGCCGTCTCGCCCACCGGTGTGACATGCGGACGATCGTAGGTCCGGCCCGGTCCCGGCAAAAACGCTGGGTGCCGCCTCAGGGCCTGGTGACGGCCGAGACCGGCATCATCCCGACGGGGTCGTAGCGCACCCGTGCGCCGGGGTAGGGCGCGTGGACCACTTGGCCGTTGCCGACGTACATCCCGACATGGCTGGCGTCCCCGCGGTAGATGACCAGGTCACCGGGGCGTGCCTGGGAGAGCGGCACCTGCCGGCCGGCGCCCCGCTGGGCCTGGGAGGTACGCGGCAGCGAGACTCCGGCCCGCCCGTAGGCCCATTGGGTGAGTCCGGAGCAGTCGAAGGACGAGGGGCCGCTGCTCCCCCAGGCGTACGGGGAGCCGACCGCGGCGCGCACCGCGGCGACGGCGGCGGCGGCCCGCCCGGACGACGGTACGGCGCCGCCCAGGTCCGGGACCGCCTCCCGGTGCCCGTCGCTGCGGGAGGCCCGCGCGTAGGCCGCCCGGTCGCCCTTGGGGAGCGCGTGCAGCAGCCGTCGCGCGGTGGCCAGCCTGCCCTGCACGTCCTTCTTGTGGCGGGCGACGGCCTTCCGGCTGGTCTCCAGCTCGGCGAGCTTCCTGGTGGCCTCCCTGCGCTGCTGCTCCAGGCGGCGCTGGGCCGCCCGGAGGCCGCGCAGATCGGCCGCCTGCCCGCTGCCGATCCGGTCCAGCGCGGAGGCCTTCTCCAGGTAGGTGTCGGGCCGTTCGGAGAGCATCAGCCGGACCGTGGGGTCCACGCCGCCCGACCGGTACTGGGCGGCGGCCAGTGCGCCCAGCCGGCCGCGCATCCGGTTGACCCGCTCCTGGGCGCGGGCGGTGCGGTCCTGGAGGGCGGCGACCTCGTGGCGCAGTTCCCGGGTGCGGTCCCGCGCGGCGTTGTACTTCTCGGTGGCCCGCTCGGCCTGTACGTAGAGGCTGTCGACCCGAGCGGTCGCCGCCGCACGGCCGGCGCCCGGGTGACCGGCGGGGTCGGCTGCGGCCGGGGGCGCCGAGAGGGCGGCGGCCGCGGTCGCCAGGGCGGCCGACACCACGGTGACTCCGGCGAGGGCGGTCTGGCTGTGCTGCGAGGTACGGCGGTGGGACACCACGAGAGCCGCACTCCTTCCATGGGGGTCCACCCCGCTCGGGCGCAGCCGAGAGCTCGGGGGAAGCCCTGCCGCCCGGAAGGACGGTCGGTGAACCGGGATGCTGCGCGGGCAGACAGTAGCGGCGCGGGTGCACACCGGCCAAAACGCTCTATTAGCCCGCAAAAAGCCGCCCCGCCGGTGACTGTGCAGGTCACCGGCGGGGCGGCAGGTCGGCGGCCGGGGCCGCAATTCGCCCGTTCGGGCGGCAGGTTGAGGCGGCGGCGCGAGG
Source organism: Streptomyces sp. NPDC048612 (assembly GCF_043199295.1). NCBI lineage: Bacteria > Bacillati > Actinomycetota > Actinomycetes > Kitasatosporales > Streptomycetaceae > Streptomyces > Streptomyces sp. NPDC048612. The sequence goes on along the minus strand of NZ_JBICVV010000042.1, from coordinate 4,405 downwards.
GGTCAGACCCGCACGCCGAACGCGAACGGCATGTTGCCGATCGGCTCGTAGCGCACCGAGGCGCCCGGCTTCGGCGCGTGCAGGACCTGGCCGTTGCCCGCGTAGAGGCCGATGTGGTGCAGGTCGCCGTAGAAGAGCACCAGGTCGCCGGGCTTGAGGGCGCTCTGCGAGCCGATCCGGGTACCGGCGTTGGCCTGCGCCTGCGAGGTCCGCGGCAGCGACTGGCCGGCCTGCTGGTAGGCCCAGGACGTCAGACCGGAGCAGTCGAAGGACGACGGGCCGGTCGCGCCCCAGACGTAGGGCGAACCTATCTTGCCCTGGGCGGCCTGCAGGGCGGCCGCACCGCGCTGCGAGGCCGGGACGTCGTCACCGAGGTTCACCCGCTGGTTGCTGCGGTCGGCGCGGGCCTCCTTGGCCTGCAGGGCCGCCCGCTCCTTGGCCGTCAGGGTGTTGAGCAGCTCCTGCGCCTCGCCGAGCTTGCCCTTGATCTCGTCCTTCTTGTCACCGAGCGCCTTACGCGTCTCGGAGAGGTCCTTGATCTTGCCCGCGGCCTCCGCGCGCTCCTGGGCGAGCCGGCGCTGCTTGTCCGCGACGGTCTTCAGCTCGTCGGCCTGCTTGCCGCTCAACTGGTCGAGCGTGGCGGCCTTCTCCAGGTAGGTGTCCGGATCGCCGGAGAGGAACAGCTGGACCGAGGGGTCGATGCTGCCGCTGCGGTACTGGCCGGAGGCGACCGCACCGAGGCCCTTGCGCATCTGGTTGAGCTCACCCTGGCCACGGGCCACCTTGTCCTGGAGGTCGTCGACCTCCTTCTGGAGCTTCTCCTGCTGCTCCTTGACCCCGTTGTACTTCTCGGTGGCCTGCTCGGCCTCCTCGTAGAGCTTGTCGACCTCGGACTTGACGTCCTTCTTCGACTGGTGGGGGTCGGCCTGGGCGGCCTGGGACGAAAGGGCCACGGCCGCCGCGGCGGTGGCGGTGAGCACGGTCACGCGAGTACGGCTCGGCTGCTTGGGTCGACGGTGGGACGCCACGGGGGCGAGCTCCTTCTTCCTCCAGCCGCCTACCGGGAAGTGGGGGGGGAGACCCCGGCTCCGCGTGAACGCCGCGGACTCGGCGGTTCCTTCACGGTTCATCCCGGTTGGATGATCAGATGCATGAAGGTTCGGGGCCTGACCTTAGTAACCGAGCTGTGATCGCTTCAAATCCTCACGGGAAAATTCTGTGTCACAAACCCCATCCTTTACCAACATCGCACAGGCAGTGAGCGCCACTTGACGCTGCGGTACGGATCACCGGCGCTCTCCCCTGTCCGGCGCCCGCCGCGGGAGGTCCGTCAGGTCCGGGCAAGTCGCTTGAGAAGCAGGGCCGATGCCACCGGGCGCGCCCCGGCCTTCGCCACACCGTCGGCCACTTCCCGGTCCGTGGAGACCACGACGACCGGGCGGCCGGGCGGTTCGGCCCTTACCAGCTGACGAATCAACTCATCGGCCGTTACGCCCGGTTTGCTGAACAGCACCCGGACTCCGCGCGGCGGCGCGAGCAGCACCGGCGCCGCCAGCTCCGCCCCGTCGAAGACACAAGTCATCTCGGCACCGGTCTGCGCCGCCAGTACCGCGAGCCCGCCCAGCAGGCGCAGCCGCTGCTTTTCGAGCGGCATGGTCGGATAGCCGGTTTTGGTGACGTTGTAGCCGTCCACCACCAAATGCGCCTGCGGCAGGGCGAGAAGCTGGTCGAGCAGCGCCGGGTCCATCTCCGACAGCGCCCGGGTCGCGATGTCCTTGGGCGTCATCCGGCCCGGCGCGACCGCCTCGACGGTGTCCGCCGGGTGCACGTTCGCGGGCGGCAGGGCGAGTTCGCGGCGCAGCCCCTGCGCCGCGTCCAGGACCGTGTCCAGCAGCAGCCGCAGCCGCATGTCCTCGACGCTGCGGCCCTCACGGGCAGCCCGCCGGCTGGTCTCCAGCGTCGTCTCGACCTCGGCGATCCGCGCCTTGAGCCGGCGCACTTCGCTGTCCGCGGCGGTCTTGTCCGTGGCCGCCCGGTCCCGCGCCTCCGTCAGCGCGGCCTCGGCCTTGCGCACCGCGGCCTCACCGCGCTTGACGTCACTGAGCGCACTGCGCAGCTTGCGCCGCAGCGACTCGTTCTCCTTGCGGACCGCCGCCAGGTCCACCCGAATCCGGTCGGCCTCCGTACGGGCCTCGCCGCGCGCCTGCGCCAGTTCCTCGCGCAGCCGGGCCACCTCCCGCTCGGCCTCCTCGCCGGCCCGCTCGGCACGCGCCCGCTGAGCCTCCTCGCCGGCCGCCGCGACCAGCTTGACCCAGCCCTCGGGGCGCAGCACATAGGCCGCCGCCGCGACATCGAGCGGATCGGCGGCCGCGGGCGGGGTGCCGTGCTCCAGCGCCGCGGTCAGCTCCGCCTGCGCCTCACGCAGCTTGCCCGCGATCCGCTGCCGGAAGACCGCGTCGCTCTCCAGCGCCGCGGCCATCGCGTTGCCGGCGAACTTGGCCCGGCGGGTCGGGGTGAACCGGGCGTACTGCCGCAGCGGGGGCGGGAGTTCGGCGACCGTCAGCGCACCGAACGACTCCGCGGTGAGCGCCACGACCCGGCGCCGTACGCCCTCGGGCAGCGGTCGGTCGAGCACCTCGTCCGCCGCACCCTCGGGTACGTCGTCACGCTGGGCCCCCGGCTCCCCTTCTGGACGGTCCACCACGGCTGCCTCGCTCCGATCTCAGGCGTTCGCGCCCGGACGGTCGACCAGCTCGATCTGGTCGACCGCGTTGCACCAGCGGCAGCGCACGGACTCGATGCTCTCACTGAGGACCTCGCGCTCCTCCACCTTCGGGTCCCCGGCCAGATCGAGGTGGACGTACTCGACCACCTTCGACCGGCGGGTCACATCGAAACGCGTGAGGTTGCCGCACAGCGTGCAGCGCCACCGGGTTCCCGCCGTCGGCAGGGGAACAGCCATCGTGTCGTCCTCTTTCGTGCTCATCGTCATGTGCTGCTGCGCGGTTCACGCGGTGCGCCGTCGGACTGCGGAAGTACGCAAAGTACTGCCTGTAACCCTACGGCCTGACGGGGGCCCGTCGCGGGCCCCGCCCAGGTGCCGGGACACGGCGAGGCACTCTGTCCCGATTGCCCGCATTAAGCCATGATCACTTCATGACGGCGCCGGCCCCCACCCCTCGATCTCCCCGCTCGTCCGGTCTCCTCTCCCGCCGTCCGCAGCCCACCCGGTCCCTGACCGCGGTGTTCTCGCGGGTGACGAATGTGCTGATCGGCCTGTGCTGCGCGATCTTCGTGCTCGGCCCCGCCTCCGGCCTGATCCGGATATACGGCACCGGCGACGCCCTGTTGAAGGCGCAGACCGCCTATTTCGAGCGGTGGGGAGTGATCCCGCTGGATCTGTGGGGCGGCTCGGTACGGGCGCTGATCACTCCGCTCACCGCGTTGTTCGTCCACGGCAGCTGGCTGCACCTGCTCGGCAACATACTGTTCCTGTACGTCTTCGGCGCAATGGCCGAGGCACGCATGGGCCGGCTGCCGTTCACCGCCTTCTACCTCATCATCGGCTACCTGGCGCTGCTCGGCTACGCGGCCGCGCACGCCGACTCGGGCCAGACGCTGGTGGGCGCCTCGGGCTCGATCTCCGGCGTACTGGGCGCCTTCCTCTACCTGTTCCCCACGGCCCGCGTCACCAGCCTCTTCCCGTTCCTCTTCTTCCTGCCGCTGCGCTTCCCCGCCTGGCTCGTGCTGCTCTTCTGGTTCGGCATCCAGTGGCAGGCCGCCCAGGACGACCCCCGCGGCCCCGGCGTCGCCTACCTCGCCCATGTCATCGGCTTCACCCTCGGCTTCCTCTACGCATGGGCCCGCTACCGGAGGGATAGTGTGGGGGCCACCAGGGCGAACGACCGGGCGACCGAGGAAGAGAGCCAGCCGTGATCACGTCGATCGTGCTCATCAAGACCAACGTGGACCAGATCCCGGAGATCGCCGAGAAGATCGCCGCACTGGACGGAGTCAGCGAGGTCTACTCGGTCACCGGCGCCCACGATCTGATCGCGATGGTCCGGGTCGCCGCCCACGACGACCTCGCGGACGTCATCCCCGGCCGCATCAGCAAAATCCCTGGCGTGGCCTCGACGGAGACGCATATTGCGTTCCGCACGTACAGCCAGCATGACCTTGAGGCCGCGTTTGCCATTGGGCTGGAGGCCTAGCCCGTTATTCCCACGTTTTCGGCTTTCCCGCCGTGGGTGTTGCTCGCCGTTTGTTGCCCGCTGCGCGGTGCCCCCGCCGTTGCGCCTGCGGCGGGCGGGTCCGCTGCGCGGGGCTGTCGGGGTGCGGTGACGGGCCTCCGGGGCCTGGTGTGTGGACTGCTTCGCTTTACGTCCACACACCAGGCCCCTCC